>NZ_CP051651.1:2407692-2708653 GCF_012848175.1 Xanthomonas campestris pv. badrii
GATCATCATGGTCAGCGCAAAGCCGCGCAGCGGGCCGGTGCCGAAGGCATACAAGGCCACTGCCACGATCAGGCCGGTGAGGTTGGCATCGAGGATGGTGCCGCCGGCCTTTTCGTAACCGGCCGCGATCGCCGACTTGGCCGGCACGCCCAGCCGCAGCTCTTCGCGGATACGCTCGTTGATCAGCACGTTGGCGTCCACCGACAGACCCACCGACAGGGCAAGGCCGGCAAAGCCCGGCAGCGTCATGGTGGCGCCGAACAGCGACATCACTGCCACCACGATCAGCAGGTTGAACAGCAGCGCCACCGAGGTGATCGCACCGAACACGCGGTAGTAGATGGTGAAGAACACCAGCGTGAACAGGAACGAGTAGATCACCGCGGTCACACCGCGCTGCACGTTCTCCGCGCCCAGGCTCGGGCCGATCACGTATTCCTCGACGAAGTCCATCGGCGCGGCCAGCGAGCCGGACTTCAGCAGCTTGGCCAGGTTCTCGGCCTCGGTCTTCTCCAGGCCGGTGGTCTGGAAATTCTTGCCGAACACGCCGGCGATGCGGGTCGGCGACAGGGCTTCTTCCTTGACCCGCACGCTGCGCACTTCCTTGCCGTCGACCATGGTCACGGTGGGAATGCGCTCGATATAGACCACCGACATCAGCTTGCCGACATTGGCGCTGGTGTAGTCGAACATGCGCTGGCCGGCGACGTTATTGAGCGTCACCGCAACCGCGGGCATGCCGTTCTGGTCGGTGCTGACCGACGCGCTGACCATCTGGTCGCCGGTCACCAGTGCGCGCTTGTTGAGCAGCACCGGCGCGCCGGTATCGCGCACGCGGTAGACCTTGGCCTCCGGCGGAATGGTGCCGCTGCGCACGGCATCTTCAGCGTTGCCTTCGACCACGGCGCGGAATTCCAGCGAGGCGGTGGCACCGATCAGGCGCTTGGCTTCGGCGGTGTCCTGCACGCCCGGCAGTTCGACCACGATGCGGTCCTCGCCCTGGCGCTGGATGGTCGGCTCGGCCACGCCCAGTGCATTGACGCGATTGCGCAAGGTGGTGAGGTTCTGCTCGATCGCGCCACTGGCGATCTGCTTGAGCTCGGCCTCGGGCACCTTGACCGCGATGTTCTGGCCGCTGACGTCGTAGGTCAGGGTCGGCTGCGCCTTGGCCAGCGCCACACGCGCGGCATCGGCATCGGCGCCCTCGCCCAGGCTGACCTGGATGCTGTTGTCGCCGCGGCGCTCCACCGAACGGTAGGCGATGCGGGCGTCGCGCAAGGTGGTGCGGATATCTTCGGCAAAGCCGTCCAGCCGCTTTTCCAGCGCGGCCTTCTGATCGACCTGCATGGCGAAGTGCACGCCGCCGACCAGGTCCAGACCCAGCACCATCGGCCGGCCGCCCAGCTTGGCCAGCCAGTCCGGCACGGTGGAGGCCAGGTTCAGCGCCACCGTGTAGTTCTCGCCCAGCTGCTGACGCAGCACGTCGTTGGCGCGGGTCTGCGCCTGCAGCGAGGGCAAGCGCACCATCAGGCTGTCGCCCTCCTTGGTGATCGCCTTGGGCGTGATGCCGGCGCTCTTGAGCTCGCCGTCGATGCGGCTGCGCAATGCGTCGTCGAGCTGCGCACCGCGGCTGGCGGTGATCTGCACGGACGGGTCCTTCTGGTAGACGTTGGGCAGCGCATACAGCGCGCTGACGGCCAGTACCAGCAGGATCAGGAAGTACTTCCAGCGAGGAAATTCGAGCATTGCGACAGTCCCGCGCGGCACCATCCCGGCGCCGCGCCTAGCAGTGAGAACGACTTCAGGCGACCGACACGAGGTCGCCAGCGGCCATCCGGTGGATGCGAGCAGTACGCGGAACCACCGCACACAATGTGCGATGCGGCTCCTTGCACCGACTGCGCCCGCCTGACGGTGCGCGCAGCAGTGATGTTGCGGATCTTGCGAAGCGAACAACGGTGCGGGCAACCGGCCGGTCAAGCGTCGGTGGCGCAGCAATCACGGAGTGTACGAGTGGTTCCTGCCGTTTTCGAGCGCCGGCCACGCCAGCCGGGCGGTGCGCGCAGTGCCGGGCGCGATGCTCAGCTGGCCGACTTCAGCGTGCCCTTGGGCAGCACATGACCCACGGCGCTGCGCTGCACGCGGATACGGACGTTGTCGGCCACTTCCACGGTGATGAAGTTGTCGCCGATATCGGTGATCACGCCCGCCACGCCGCCAGAGGTGATGACTTCATCGCCACGGGCCAGCTTGTCAAGCAGTGCCTTGTGCTCCTTCTGACGCTTCATCTGCGGGCGGATCATCAGGAAGTACATGACCGCAATCAGGATGATGGGCAGCGCGAAGGTGGACAGGCCGCCCACCGAGCCGGGTGCCGCTGCGCCGCCGGCAGCCTGTGCCTGGGCAGCGGGGATCAGGAAATCGAGCAAATTCATTCAGTGCATCCTAGTTTGGTGCCAGCGCGCCCACGGGCACGCTCGCTATTCAGGTACCGCCAAGGCGGAACAGCCGGGAATTATGCCATGCGGGTTCCACCCCGTCCGCGCCAGGGGCACGGACGGCAGGGCTCAGCTGGTTTCCCCCGGCAACGGCGGCGTGGTGGCGCCGCGTGCCGCATAGAAAGACCGCCGGAACTGCACAAAGGTTCCCGCCGCGATCGCCGCGCGCATGTCGGCCATCAGTTTTTCGTAGTACCAGAGGTTGTGCAGGGTGCCCAGCATCGGCGCCAGCATTTCGTTACAGCGGTCCAGGTGGCGCAGATACGAGCGTGTATAGCCGCTGCTGCAGGCATGGCAACCGCAGCCGGGCTCGATGGTATCCAGGTCGCGTTCGTACTTGGCGTTGCGGATGCGCACGGTGCCGAACGAGGTGAAGTAGTGGCCATTGCGCGCGTTACGGGTGGGCATGACGCAGTCGAACATGTCCACCCCGCGCGCCACGCCTTCGACCAGGTCTTCCGGCCGGCCCACGCCCATCAGGTAACGCGGGCGGTCGGCCGGTAGCCGCGGATGCAGGTGTTCCAGCATCGCATTGCGCTCGTGCTCGGGCTCGCCCACGGCCAGCCCGCCGATGGCGTAGCCGTCGAAGCCGATACCTTGCAGGCCCTCCAGCGAGCGGGTGCGCAGGTCCGGATGCACCCCGCCCTGCACGATGCCGAACAGCGCTGCATCGTTGCCCAGCCCGTCGTGCGCATCGCGCGAGCGCTGCGCCCAGCGCAGGCTCAGCTCCATCGAGCGCCGCGCCACCTCCTCGGTGGCCGGGTACGGCGTGCACTCGTCGAAGATCATCACGATGTCCGAATCGAGCACCTTCTGGATCTGCATGCTCTCTTCCGGCCCCAGGAACACCCGCGCGCCATCGGTGGGCGAGGAAAAGGTCACGCCCTGCTCGGTGATCTTGCGGCGGTGCGCCAGCGAAAACACCTGGAACCCACCGGAATCGGTGAGGATCGGCCCGTCCCAGCGCGCAAACCCGTGCAACCCGCCGTGGTCGCCGATGACATCCAGACCCGGACGCAGGTACAGGTGGAAGGTATTGCCCAGGATGATCTCCGCCCCCAGCGCGCGGATCTGCTCCGGCAGGATGCCCTTGACCGAGCCATAAGTACCCACCGGCATGAACGCCGGCGTCTCCACCGTCCCGCGCGGAAAGGTCAGGCGGCCACGGCGGGCGTGGCCATCGGTGGTCTGGAGCTGGAACTGGAGTCGGGACATTGAGGGGCCGGGAATGGGGAATCGGGAATGGAGAATCGGAAAAGCGGTTGGCAGGTGGCTGATCGTTTGGCGGATACCGCCTTACGATTCTCCATTCCCGATTCCCGATTCCCTGCCCCACAACAACATCGCATCGCCGTACGAAAAGAAGCGATAGCGCTGGGCAATGGCGTGGGCGTAGGCGGCGAAGATGCGCTCGCGGCCGGCGAAGGCCGAGACCATCATCAGCAAGGTACTTTCGGGCAGGTGGAAGTTGGTGACCATCGCGTCGACGCTGCGGATGCGGTAGCCGGGCAGGATGAAGATCTGGGTTTCGCCGGCGAACGGCTGCAGTTCGCCCTCGGGCGCGGCGTCGGTGGTGCGCCAGGCGCTTTCCAGCGAGCGTACGACCGTGGTGCCCACCGCGATCACGCGGCCGCCGCGCGCACGGGTGCGGCGCACCTGCTCCACCAGTGCCGCGCCCACGTTGAGCCATTCGGTGTGCATCACGTGCTGGTCCAGCCTGTCCACGCGCACCGGCTGGAAGGTGCCGGCGCCCACATGCAGGGTAACGTGCCCGAACTCCACCCCGCGCTCGCGCAGGCGCGCCAGCAGGGCCTGGTCGAAATGCAGGCCGGCGGTGGGCGCGGCGACCGCGCCGACTTCACGGGCGAACACGGTCTGGTAGCGCTCGCGATCCTCCACCCCCGGCTCGCGGCGGATATACGGCGGCAGCGGCAGGCGACCGGCCTCGGGCAACCACTGCTGCAACGGCGCCGGAATGTCGAACCGCAGCAGGTAGAACTCGCCATCGCGGCCTAGCACCTCGGCCTGGCCGCCGGCATCCAGCGCGATCAGGCTGCCGGCCTTGGGCGACTTGCTGGCGCCGATCTGCACCCGCGCCTCGCGTTCGCCCAGCAGCCGCTCGATCAGGATTTCCACCCGCCCGCCACTGGCCTTCTGTCCGAACAACCGCGCCGGAATGACCCGGGTGTCGTTGAAGATCAGCAGGTCACCGGGCTGCAGCAGCTCCGGCAGATCGCGCACCTGGCGGTCGCTGAAGGCCGCCGGCTCCGGCGGCACCACCAGCAGCCGGCTGGCCGCCCGCTCGGCCAGCGGCGCCTGGGCGATCAGTTCGTCGGGCAGGTTGTAATGGAAATCGGACTTCTTCAAGGCGGGGCGGTACAGCGGTTTGGGGGCACTAGTTTAGCGGGACATGCTGAGGACATCCTTCTCCCATCGGGAGAAGGTGGCGCGCAGCGCCGGATGAGGGTGCGGGCGAAGCACTATTGGCGTTCGAGCACACGTGGGCTTCGCCCCGTACCCTCACCCCAACCCCTCTCCCAGGGGGAGAGGGGCTTTGCTAGCTCCCGATTCCCGATTCACCGCTCGAACTTGGTGGACAAAATGATCGAACTGGTCGTGCGCTCCACGCCGTCGATGGCGCCGATGGCGTCGGTGAGCACGTCCATCTCGTTGACGCCGCCCACCACGCCCAGGGCGATCAGGTCGTAGGCGCCGCTGACCGAATGCAGCAGGCGTACCTCGGGAATGTCGCGCAGCGCCTTGACCACCGCCGGCATCTTCTTCGGCAGGACGGTGATCAGGATATGCGCGCGGATGCGGCCCTGGTCGTAGGCGTCGTGGGTGCGCACGGTGTAGCCGCTGATCACGCCGTCGCGCTCGAGTTTTTCGATGCGGCTCTGCACGGTGGTGCGTGAGAGGCCGAGCCGGCGCGCGATCTGTGCGGTGGAGGCGCGGGCGTCCTCGCGCAGCAGCGACAACAGGCGCTCGTCGGAAGGGGTGACTTTCACTTTTGTCCAGGCGTTTCGGCGAATCGACGAAAATAGCGCACATCTCGTCGGAATTCACGCTGCCAACTGCCGATCTCCTGCCGATAATAGAGAGACACCGCCACCTTGCTGGAGATGCGCCATGTCTGTCCTTGCCCCGCTCGCCCCGCTGCGTGCCCATGCCGGCCGCCGCCTGACCGATGGCCTGGACGATGCCGCCATCACGCGCCTGGCCGGCAGCCACCCGGAGCTGGCACAGGCCATCGCCGCTGCCGCTGCCGAGTACGCCCAGGTGCGTGACGAGGCTGGCGACCTGCTCGACCTGGACGAACAGGCGCAGATCGCTGCCGTGCAGGACGGTTTCATCAACTTCTACGCCGACGATGCGGTCACGCCCTACGTGGCACTGGCCGCGCGCGGGCCGTGGGTGGTCACGCTCAAGGGCGCGGTGCTGTACGACGCCGGCGGCTACGGCATGCTGGGCTTCGGCCACACGCCGGCGCCGGTGCTGGAGGCCATGGCGCGCCCGCAGGTGATGGCCAATGTGATGACGCCCAGCCTGGCGCAGCGACGGCTCGACCGCGCCCTGCGCGCCGAGATCGGCCATACCCGTGGCGGCTGCCCGTTCGCACGCTTCATGTGCCTCAACTCCGGGTCCGAGGCCGTGGGCCTGGCCGCGCGTATCGTCGATACCAACGCCAAGCTGCATACCGACCCGGGTGCACGCCATGCCGGCGCCAGCATCAAGCGGCTGGTGGTCAAGGGCAGCTTCCACGGCCGTACCGACCGCCCCGGGCTGTATTCCGATTCCAGCCGCAAGACCTACACCAAGTACCTGGCCAGCTATCGCGACGAGGATTCGGTCATTGCGATTGCCCCGTACGATGTGGCCGCCCTGCAGCGCGCCTTCGACGAGGCCGCACGCAATCACTGGTTCATCGAGGCGGTCTTCCTGGAGCCGGTGATGGGCGAAGGCGACCCTGGCCGTGCACTGCCGGCCGAGTTCTATGCCGCCGCGCGGGCGCTGACCCGCACCCATGGCAGCCTGTTGCTGGTGGACTCCATCCAGGCCGGGTTGCGCGCGCATGGCGTGCTGTCGGTCGTGGACTACCCCGGCTTCGAACAGCTGGACCCACCGGACCTGGAGACCTATTCCAAGGCGCTCAACGCGGCGCAATATCCGCTGTCGGTACTGGCCGTCACCGAGCATGCCGCGCAGGTGTACCGCAAGGGCACCTACGGCAACACCATGACCACCAACCCGCGCGCGCTCGATGTGGCCTGCGCCACCCTGGCGTTGTTCACCCCGGAGGTGCGCAACAACATCCGCGTGCGCGGCGCGCAGGCGATCGCCAAGCTGGAAGCGCTGCGCGCGGAACTGGGCGGGCCGATCACCAAGGTGCAGGGCACCGGCTTGCTGTTCTCCTGCGAGCTGGCCCCGCAGTTCAAATGCTACGGCGCCGGCTCCACCGAGGAGTGGCTGCGCAAGCGTGGCGTCAATGTGATCCACGGCGGCGAAAATTCGCTGCGCTTCACCCCGCACTTTGCGATGGACGAAGACGAGCTGGACCTGCTGGTCGGCCTGATCGCACGCGCTCTGAAGGAAGGCCCGCGCCAGGCACAGGCCGAGGCGGCCTGAGCCGTCACTCACGTCTCGACTGCCTAAGTGCAGTCGGGGCGTCTGCCCGACGCGCGTCCGAAGCAAGGCGGCCCGAGCGCAGGGCATGGTCTGCCTACCGTTGGCAGCCTGCAGGACGCCAAGGTCTTTGAGCGCGGCGCACTCCTGCAACGTCAAGCAGCAAAGCGAAGCTGAAACGGCTCGATCAAGCTGGTCTGCATGAATCGCAGCTGGTCGGCATGCACTTGGCAGCCCGGCGAGCAACGTCGATGGCGCGGGCCGGCAAGCAACCACGCTGCCGGCCGGCCGAAACATTCGGCAGGCTCGGCAAACCGCACCCGCATCCTGGCCTCCTATCCGCCGATCAGATCGGTACAGCGCTCAACTTGCGCCGCAGGTAGTTGGTCATCGCACGACGCGGCGACTTGCCGCGCCAGGACGCCCAGCACAGGTGCGAGCCCACCGCGAGCGCACCGCCGCGATGGCCCAGTCCAAGCCAGGTGCGGTCCGGATGAAACGCATCGCGCGGTGGAAAGGCAATGCCGGCAAACTGCTGCTGGTGCGCGTTGTAGAAACGCGTCAGCCCGCGCGGGCCGGAGATCATCGGGATCTGCCGGTGGTCTTCCAGCGTCTCGGGCGCATGCAGCGCGAAGATATGCTCGATGAAGGCACGCCAGAACGGGTGGCCGGCCTCGGAACCGAACACGGCATTGCCGATCTTGAACTCCTCGGTGCCTGGCGCGCCCTCTTCCACCGGCAAGACGCAGTGCTGCATCAGCAGATCGTTGCCCAGCGCGCGCAGCAGCTTGTAGTCGGTATCGAAGTAAAAGCCGCCATGCGCGTGCATGTAGGCGCAACGCGCGATGTCGGCCTTCATGACGCCGAAGCGGATCTGCTCGTAGCGCTGCGCAAGCTCTGGAAACGCACGGCGCATCAATTCGGAATTATCGGCATCGTCCCAGACGTAACAGGTCCAGTCGGGCAGCAGACGTTGCAGTCGGGCACACACCCTGCGCTCTTCCCACAACAGCTGTTTGGTGGGTGCGGTCAGATGAAACACATGGGGAATCATGGGAATACGGCTCAGTGGTCGGGGAGGCACCAGAACCCCAGCCGCAGCAGCCGCATCGAACACGCAACCCGCTTGAGGCTCTGGCTAAACGCACCGTAGCCTCGCCATCAATGTGACATAACACACGGTTTTGAATGAGGAACCCATGCCCCATCAACAAAAACGATGCATGGCAGAAGTTGGCACATGTGGCACACATTGCACGGCGCCTGTCATCGCCGTGCCTTCGCCGTGACATCAGGCATCACTCCCAACAGCGATCCGCACGCCCCTTGAGCGTGGCATTGCGCGGACAATCGCGCGGCGCGATGCGCCCCTGTTCGTGTTCGATCAGTCGCTTGGTGCCAGTGGCATCGCGCCGCAGTTCGAAGGCGTCGTACAGGCGGCCGGTGGCGGTACGCGATTCGTAGCCCAGGTGCTGGTCGTCGATGCGCAATACCTGATACAGCTGGGTGTCTTCGCCCACCGGGCGCATGGTCTCGCGGGCCATGTCCGAGAGCCGGTATTGCTTGGGCCCGGCGACCGACACCACGAACACCGGCGTGGCCTGCCCGGCCTGGTCGCCGCGCCGACCATAGGTGTGGTCGTGCCCTTGCAGCACCAGATCCACCTTATGGCGACGGATCACCGGCAACACCTGCTCCACCAGCTTTTCGTTCTCGCGGTCGGCGCGCGGCGAAAAGAATGGCTGGTGGATCAGCACGATCGACCACGGGTGCGGATTGTCGGCCAGCACCTTGTCCAGCCATTGCGCCTGCGCCGGGCCGGTGCCCAGGTCCAGCGCCGAGGTGCCGTCCAGCACGGCGATGCGCACGCCCTGGTAGTCGAACCAATAACTGGTGCGCGCGGTGGCCGACGGCCCGTTGCGTGGCAGTGCGAACGTCACCGGCCAATGGCTGCCCAGCGTGCGGGTGGCCTGCGGGGTGTCTTCGCCTTCTTCGTGATACTCGTGATTGCCCGGTGCCGGCGCCACTGCGGTGCCTTCCAGCAGCCAGCGCCCGGCTTCGAACCACTCCGCCCATTCGTTGTCGTCCTGGCCGTCCTTGCCGCTGACCAGATCGCCCGCAAACAGCGCAAGACGCGCATCCGGCGCCGAGCGCCAGGCCTGGCGGATCACCCGCGAGACCAGGCTCAGATTCTTGTTCTGGGTGTCGCCGAAATACAGCAGCGTCAGCGGTGCCTGCGCCGTGGCGGCGGTGCGAAAGTGATTCCATGCGCCCCAGGTGTCGTGCCCCTGCACGCGGTAGGCGTACACGGTGTCGGGCTGCAAGCCGTCGATATCGGCACGATGGTGATGCGAGCTGCCGTTTTCGCTGCTCAGCGTGGCGGTGCTGGCGCGGATGCGCCGCGGCGTACCAACATCGGGCGAATCGCCGGCGATCACCAGCTCCAGCCACGGCTGATCGACGCTGGTATCGGTGCGCCAGGCCACCGCAAAACCGGTGGCCGCGTCCTGTGCGGGCGTGGCGACGATCCGGTCCGGGAAGCCATCGGCCACATAGTGGGTGGAACCGGCCGGCACCTGGGTATTGGGTTCGGCGGTGCGCTCGGCGGCCAGTGCCGGGGCAGCGGCCAGTGCACATGCGCAGAGTGCCGCGTACAGCGCGGTGCGGACGGCGGTCACTGCGCGCACTCCTTCAAGCGCAGGGTGCGTGCGATGTCGCGCCAGTCGAACGCGGCCACGGCCTGGTCGTCGTGCAGCGCATAGAACACGCCGCCGGGGAAGCGCGCATCGCCGCGCTGGTCCAGCCACACGCCATCGGTATTGGCGGTGACGCGGCCAGCGAAGGCGCCCACATGCATCAGTGTCTTGCGATCGAACACCTGGAACACGCTGCGGTCCTTGAACTGGTCGGTGGCGATCCAGTAGCCGCTGCCATCGGCGCACTGCAGCAGGGTCAAGCCCTCGGCCTGCGCCTTGAACAGCCCGGTGCCGACGTCGCGCCCGCGGTAGCGCCCGTCCATGCCGTACTCGCGCAACTGCGTGCCCACCGCTACATCTTCTTCGGCGATCAGCAGCCGCGCATTGGCCTCGTCGCCGAAGACCGACTCGGCGATGCGCACCGCACCTGCTTCGGTGGTGTCGCCAAAGCTCTGCGTCAGCCGCGCCTGCCAGCCCTGCCCTGCCGCATCCAACTGATAACGACGGAAGCGCTGGCCCAGCTCGGCCAGCGGCGGCGGCTGGTCCTTGTTGGCCGGCGACATGTAGTTGTCGCTGACCACCACCTCGTAGCCGCCAGCATGCTTGCGCACCCACAGGCCATACGGTTCGCGCAAGTCGTCCTGGCCGAACGCGGTCAGCGGCTTGAACTCCGGCAGCGAGAACACCTGCACGCGGCGGTTGTCGCGCTCCACCACGAACAGCAGGTCATCGACCACCGAAATCCCGTTGGGGCGATCCAGCTTGCCCAGTGCCTTGCCCTTGCCGCCGACCACCCGCAGGCGCTTGCCGCTGTCGCCATCGAACACCACCAGCGCGTGCGTGGCCTTGGCGGTGGCGATCACCCAGCGGCTGCCATCGGGCGCGGCCCAGCTGGCCGGCGAATCCAGGTTGTCCGCCGGCGTCAGCGCGGTGACGAAGGCTTCCGGCACGATTTCATGCGCCACCTTCGCCTCGCTGAGCAGCGGGTCCTGCAGCAGTGCTTCGTCGGCCTCGCGATCGACGCGGTTGCTGGCGCAACTGGTCAATGCCAACGCAGCGGCCAGCAGCGAGGTGTATCGCATCACGTGCGCGCCCATCACAGCGCCACCTTCAGGCCCAGCGCATAGGTGCGGCCGTATTCCTCGTTCTGCAGCGTGCGCGAAGGCACGCCCTGGTACAGCTCCAATGGCTCATCCAGCAGGTTCTGCGCCTCCAGGTACAGGCTGATGTGGCGGTTGAACTGGTAACTCATGCTGAAGTCCATCTGGGTGTGCGGGGCGACATAGATATCGTAAGCGCGGCTCTGGCCGATGGTGTCCAGGTACTCGCTGCGGTACACCGCCGCCACGCGCGCACTGAAACCGTATTTCTCATAGCCCAGGTGGCCGCTGTAGATGCGCTTGGACGAGCGCGGCAGCATGAAGTCGTCGCCGGCGCGATTGCCCAGGCCCGGGTCGAAGTCGCTGTCCAGCGCCGTGGCGCTGGCGCCGACCAGCAAGCCGTTCCAGCCTTCGGGCAGGAAATCCAGCGTCTGCTGCCAGTTGAATTCGGCACCGCGCACCTTGGCGGTGTCGCCGTTGATCGAGCGGGTGACCTGCAGACCCGGGAATTCGGCATCGGTGGTGCTGATGGTCTGCACGATGTAGTCGTCGATCGACTTGTGGAACACGCCCAGCGAGATCAGGCCGGTGCTGCCGATGTATTTCTCGAACGACAGGTCCAGGTTGGTGGAGCGGTACGGATCGAGATCGGGGTTGCCGATGCTCACCACCTCATCGCCACGGTTGATGCTGACGCGCGGCGACACATCGCCGAACGACGGGCGCGACAGCGTCTTGTTCGCTGCAAAGCGCAGCACCCAGTCGTTGCCACTGTCGTAGCGCAGGTGCAGGCCGGGCAGCACATTGGTGTAACTGCTGGACGCCTCGCGCGGGGTCACCGTGGCGGTACGGCCGTCTTCGGCCACGTCCACCTGGTTGCCGGTGGCGTTGAACTGGGTGTTTTCCACGCGCACGCCGGCAATCATGCGCAGCGCGCCGATATCCCAGGTGCCCATCGCATAGGTCGCGAAGACATCTTCCGTGGCTTTGTAATCGTCTTGCAGCGAGGTCTGCAGATTGCCGCCCACATCCTGCGGGCGTGCGCTGTACAGATTGCCCGAGGTGTTCCAGTAACGGCGCATGGCGGCGGAGCTGATGCTCTCGCCCAGCGTGCCGCCACGGTGCTCCGGTGCGGCGGTGGTCCAGCCGCTCAGGTCGATGGCCGGGCCACGCCGCAGCTCGCTTTCGTCCACGTCGACATCGCGCTCGCGCCAGCGGCCGAGCACGCCCATCTTCAGGCTGGAATGCTCGCCATCGAAGCGCACGTTGATCTGCGCGCTGTGCTCGCTGTCGTCCACCTGCTTGGGCGCCACCACGAAGCGGTCGAACACGAAGTCCTGGTTGCTCTGCCAGCCGTTATCGGAGAACCCCAGGCGCGGAATGCCCCTGCGCTGATCCACCGTGGCTGCCAGGTCGTCGCCGTCGTAGTCGAAGTAGGCCTCCTTCTCGTCGTTCACGCGCTCGGTGGTCTTGGTGTAGCCCACCTTGTAATCGATGGTGGCACTGCTCAGGCGGTTCTCGCCGCCAAAACTGATCGCGGTGTTGTCTTCCTTCTTGGTGCGGTAGCGCACCCGCTTGGAGATCGCGTCGGCTGGCAGGTCGGCCACGTCATAGGTGCCATCGCCGTTGGCGCTGACCTGACCATCGCTCAGGCCGAAGATGGTGCGCTGGCGCGTTTCGGCATCGTCGAATCGGCTGTACAGCGAGCGCAGGTAGTAGCGGTTGTCCGCATCCGGGCGCCAGTCCAGATTGAGGTTGGCACCCATGCGGGTACGCTCGATGAAGTATTTGCGGCGCTGTACCTGCCCTGCGAACAGATCGTCCTCGGCGCCGCCATCGAAGGCGTCGTAGGCCACTTCGGTATTGTCCGACTCGAACTCGCGGTCCTGGTAGTTCACCCCCACCGCCACGCCAACCGTGCCGCCGAAGATGTCGCTGTAGTTGAACGCGCCCTTGGGGCTGGTCTTGCCGGACAGCGACTGGTGGCTGCCTTCGATCGAACCGCGCAGGGTGCGCCCGTCGCGGTCGAATGCAGAGGTGGATTCCACCTGGATCGCGCCGCCGATCGAATCGCCCGGCATGTCCGGGGTCGGCGACTTCACCACCTTCAACCGCTCGGTGGAGTCGGAGGGAATCACGTCCAGCGGCGTGGAGCGCGTGCCGTCTTCGGGCGTGCCCATGTTCATGCCGTCGATGGTGACGCTGTTGAGCGAGGAATCCAGGCCGCGGATCACCACGAAGCGCCCCTCGCCCTGATCGCGGGTGACGCTGACGCCGGGCAGGCGCTGCAACGATTCTGCAACATTCTTGTCGGGGTAGCGGCCCATCGCATCGGAGGCGACCGCATCCTGGATGGCATCGGAGCCGCGTTTCAGATCCACGGCGCGCTCCTGCGCTTCCAGCTGCGGGCGCACTTCCAGGCGCTCCAGATCGATGGCCGCTGCGCTGCTGGCAGCGCCGGACGGGGCAGCCGCCTCTGCCGCATGTGCCTGCTGGCTCCAGCCGGCAGTGGCCAGCGTCAGCGTGATCGCCAGGCAGAGCGGAGTCTTGTTCACCACGAGTGCGTCCCCAATCGGTTAAGAATGGGTGTGCACACTATGTCTGCGACGTTTCACCGACATGACATGTGCGGGTGCGATCACATGTCATGTGTGGCAGCGCGAGGTGTCGCTACGGCACACTGTGCGCCTCTCCCGCGTTGTCGCTGCCCATGAAGATCGTCGAAGTCCGCCACCCTCTCGTCCAGCACAAGATCGGCCTGCTGCGCGATGCCGCCTTGAGCACCAAGGGCTTTCGCGAATTGGTCACCGAGCTGGGCACCTTGCTGGCCTACGAGGCCACGGCGAACCTGGACACCGAAACGCATGTACAACAGGGCTGGGCCGGCCCGGTGAACGTGCAGCGCATCGCCGGCGCCAAGATCACCCTGGTGCCGATCCTGCGCGCCGGTCTTGGCATGCTGCCCGGCGTGCTGGCGCTGATCCCGGCTGCCCGCGTCAGCGTGGTAGGCCTGCAGCGCGATGAAGAAACCCTGCAACCAGTGCCCTACTTCGAGCGCCTCACCGGCCGCCTGGAAGAACGCGACGCCTTGATCCTGGACCCGATGCTGGCCACCGGCGGCACCCTGATCGCCACCATCGACATGCTCAAGCGCGCCGGCGCGCGCCGCATCAAGGGCATCTTCCTGGTCGCCGCGCCTGAAGGCCTGAAGGCGCTGGAAGCGGTGCACCCGGACGTGGAGGTCTACACCGCCGCCATCGACGGCCATCTCAACGACAAGGGCTACATCCTGCCCGGCCTGGGCGATGCAGGCGACCGCATCTTCGGCACGCGGGTGGAGTGAGCTGTGGCGGCTTCTCGCCCTTCTCTTTCCGGGGCGAAAAGGCAGCGCTTGCGAGTCATTGGCGTGCACGCCTCGGCGCGCCCGCCCGGCAAGCGCGGGCCGGGGGGCGCAGCTGGGTTGGGGTGGCGGCTTAAGCCCCTCTCCCGCGGGAGAGGGGTTGGGGTGAGGGTACGGCCTGCCAGTATTCTTGCCGACGCCGCACCCTCATCCGGCGCTCCGCGCCACCTTCTCCCCCATGAAGGAGGACAATGTCCCGGTGGGAGAAGGAACAGCTGCAGCGCGTCCGTGTTTCCTGTGTTGCCAGCATCACCAGCATAGCGTGAGCTACAGCGGCCTTAGCCCCTCTCCTGCGGGAGAGGGGTTGGGGTGAGGGTACGGCGTGCCAGTATTCTTGCCGACGCCGCACCCTCATCCGGCGCTTCGCGCCACCTTCTCCCCCATGAAGGAGGACAATGTCCCGCCGCGAGAAGGAAAACGCGCTGAAGCCCGCCTCAGCGGGTCAAATCCTGGATCGCCGCACTGACATACACCAACGGCGCGTTCCAGTTGATCGCCACCTCGTTGGTCGCGTAGCTGCAGGTATCGTCCAGGTACGACAACGCCGGCAATTTGGAGGGATATGCCACCTTGCAGTCCTTGGCATCCTGCTGGCCCGGCTGCG
Source organism: Xanthomonas campestris pv. badrii (assembly GCF_012848175.1). Taxonomy (NCBI): domain Bacteria; kingdom Pseudomonadati; phylum Pseudomonadota; class Gammaproteobacteria; order Lysobacterales; family Lysobacteraceae; genus Xanthomonas; species Xanthomonas campestris. The sequence goes on from NZ_CP051651.1 coordinate 2,422,614, forward strand.
GGCCGCCCGCCAACCAGCCGGGCACCGGCGCATCGATGCCATCGGCCTCCGAGGGGCGGTGGTGGATATGCATCGGTGTGCGCTGCCCCACCCCGGTGACGAACGACAGCCCCAACGGATTGCGGCCCAGGATGTAGTCCAGCTGCGACTGCGCCGCATCCAGGTAACGGCGCTGCTGCGTCACGCGATAGCCCTGCAACAGCATCATCGCCTGATTGAGGACGACCGCATTGCTGCCCCAGACGAAATCGGCCTCGGTCATCGCCAACCGCCACGGCGATGCCTGCCACTGGTCGGCCAGGCGCTGTGCAAGACCAATGACCTCCTGGGTGATGCGTGCACGGTCCGCATGCGGCGTCAGCGTGTCGCGATGCGCAGCCAGCGACATCCAGGCCAGCCCGCCCACACTGCTCCAGCCCGGCACGCTGGCCGGCACATTGCGCGCCAGCATGGCGTCGTAGAACCCATCTTCGCCGGTGGTGACATACAGCTCTGCCGCGGCCCAGGCGAACTCATCGGCCACCTGTGCATCGTCGTAACCGCCGGTGCGCACATCGTCGGGTTGGCGATAGATGACGTCCGGATGCTGTTGCGCCCAGGCCCACGCCGCCCGTGATGCCTTCAACATGCGTGCCGACATGCCCGGATACTGTTTGTCGAAGGGTGCATACACCCGGCTGGCCGCGGCCATCACCGCGGCAAAGTCCAGCGTGGCCGCAGTGGCCTTCATCACCACGTAGCGTTGCTGCCTGGCCTGCTCCGGCATCACCAACCCATCGAACTGCTTGTCGGTGAGCTTGTGGTACACGCCACCATCGGACGGGTCCTGCATGGCCAGCATCCATTCCAGGTTCCACCAGGTTTCCTGCAGGATGCCGGGCACGCCGGGCGCGTCGTTGGGGATGGTCAACGCCTGCGCCTTGAACAGCGCCGGGTAGTGCTCGTAGGCCGCCAGCAAGGTGTAGGTACTGATGCCGGAATTGACGATGTACTTGTTGTAGTCGCCGGCGTCGTACCAGCCCTTGGGCGCGCTGATCACGCTGTCGGCCGGACGCGTGGCAGACGCCGCCGTTGGATGGATGCGCACATCGGTGTCCGGATGCCCGGCCGCGCGCGCATAACGCCCGGCGAACTGCGCCGGCAACGCAGTGCTGGCGCGGTTGAAATAGAACGCCTTGAGCGAGGCATCGACTACCGGCTGGTAGGCGCCCGCATCGATCGCAAACGTATCGGACGCCGGCATCCCATCGATCTTCAACCGGTAGGTTCCCGGTGCACGCACGCTGGAGAAATCCGCCACCCGCGCCTGCTGCCCAGCCGGCGCCCAGAGCGCTGCCGGTTGCAGCGTGCCCTGCAGTACCTGGCGGCCCTGCGCATCTTCCAGCGTGAACCGGTCCGCGCCTGGTGCCGCATCCTGCGGCAGCCCGACCACCGCCAGCTTGGCCGAGCCCGGCAGATAGCCGAGCTGGTTGACGTGGATCAGGCCACCGGAACGAGGGGCGCCGGACTCAGCAGCGAGGACACCCAAGGAAAACAGCAGAACCACGGCAGTCGAGATGAGGACAGGATTTTTCATGTGCCAATGGTGGCCGCACCACAGCGCCGCCACAAGCCCGGTACTCGCGACGTGGCTGCCGTCGCGCCGTTGGGACCACTGGAATGATTCGAGAATGACAGTCGAATGATGGCCGTGTCGCATTCTTTGGGCGATTAGACCGGATTGGATTGCCTCGCTGTGCGAACGCTGCGCTTGCACGAAAGCAGGATTCGACTCCCGTCGAAACGCCCGGGGTTTACCTCGTTTACGCCAATCCCCGCCTTCGACTGCCAGCTAACTTGGTTTGGCGTCCTAGCGCTGCATACACCGCTCTCACGACAGGCGCATCGCCACTTCATCCCCAGGAGAACATCCGATGAACTTCATCGACAGCAACAAGAAACCCATTCCACCCAGCACCCTGGACCCCGACCAGCACCAAGCCAAACAACGTGGAATGCCGCGCTGGAAGCCATTCCTCGGAGGCAATACGAATCCGGACGTCTACGTGCTGGAAGGCAAGCTCGTCGTTCGCTTGGTCGACGCCGCCGTGAACAGCAAGAAGGACGACCCCGACTACGAGACCTACACCGTCTATGAGGCCAAGGATGGCCACTTCTACGGGCTATTGAACTGATCCTGGATCAACTGCGGGAGGACACGCGCGCAGACAGGCGGCAGGCACTGGCCCTGCCACCTGTCTTCGAATCATCGAGAGCTGGTCGAGTCGACGCCAGTATCGGGATCCAACTGCACCTGCGCCTTGCCCACCGGATTACGCGGGTCGCTGCCGCCACTGAGCACATTGCTGCGCTTGTCCCACTCCACCGTCTGCAGGTTGCCCCACACGTGGCTGGAACCGCGCCCGCCTTCGGCGGTATCGCCAGGCTGTTTCAGCGCGTGCCCCATCGCCTCCAGACCCTTGGCGGTCTGCGGCGAGAACGCGTTGCTTTCGGCGTCGATGACGTCCGGCAACCACTGGTGGTGGTAGCGCGGCAATGCGCTGACCGCCTGCGCATCCAGGCCGGCGTCATAGCCCAGGATGCCCAGCAGCACCATGGTGATGATGCGGCTGCCGCCCGGCGTGCCCAGCACGATCGCCTTGTCGGCCGACTCCATGAAGGTCGGTGTCATCGAGCTGAGCATGCGCTTGCCCGGCTTGGGTGCGTTGGCGTCGTAGCCCATCACGCCAAAGGCATTGGGCGTGCCCGGCTTGAGCGCGAAGTCGTCCATCTCGTCGTTGAGCAGCACGCCGGTGCCCTTGGGAATCAGCCCCGAGCCGTACAGCAGGTTCACCGTCTGGGTGGCGCCGACGCGGTTGCCTTCGCCATCGATGATGGAAAAGTGCGTGGTCTCCTCGTCTTCCAGCGGCGTGGGGTTACCCGAGAGCAGGTCGCTGGGCGTGGCCTTGTCCGGATTGATGGTGGCACGCAGGCCTTGCGCGTAATCCTTGCTGGTCAGCACGCGCTGCGGCACATCGACAAAATCCGGGTCGCCCAGGAAGAAGGTACGGTCGCGGTAGGCGCGTCGCATCGATTCCACCACCAGATGCGTGCGGTGCACGTCATCGAGCTTGTTCAGGTCCCAGCCCTCCAGAATCTGCAGCATCGCCGCCAGCGCAATGCCGCCGGAGGACGGCGGCGGCGCGGTGGTGATGGTCCAGCCGCGATAATCGAACTGGATCGGCGTGCGCTCCTTCACCGAGTAACCGGCCAGTTCTGCGGCGGTCCAGTGGCCGCCGGCCTGCTTGACGCCGGCGATCAGCTTCCTGGCGGTTTCGCCCTTGTAGAACCCATCGAAGCCCTTGTCGCCAAGCAGCGTCAAGGTGTGCGCCAGCTCGGGCTGCTTGAAGAGATCGCCTTCGGCGATGGGTTTTCCGCCGCGCAAGTACACCTGCCGCGTGCCGGGATAGCGCTCCATCACCTCGCGCCGCGAGGCGTAGCCCTTGGCCATGCGCGCGTACACCGGGAAGCCCTCGGTGGCGATGCGGATCGACGGTGCCAGCGATTGCCTGAGCGGCAGCCGGCCATGCTTGGCCGCCAGCTCCACCAGCGCAGCCGGCAGGCCGGGAATGCCGGCCGACCACGGGCCGTTGACCGAGCGGTCGCGGTCCAGCTCGCCCTGCTTGTCGAGGAATTTCTCCGGCGTAGCCGATTCGGGCGCGTATTCGCGCGCATCCAGCATCACGTCCTTGCCGGTCTTGGCGTCGTGCAGCAGGAAGAACCCGCCGCCGCCCAGACCGGAGCTGATCGGCTCGACCACCGCCAGCGTGGACGACACCGCAATCGCCGCATCGAAGGCGTTGCCGCCCTCGCGCAGGATCTGCAGCCCGGCATCGGTGGCCAGCGCATGGCCGCTGGCCACGGCGGCGCCGGGCGGATGCGCAGCGACCGCCGCGCGCGCACCGGCGGCAGGCATGGTGCCGTCGGCGGACCAGGCGGGCGGTGCCAGCACGAACGCCAGCAACAGCAGGCCACGTGTCGAAAAATGTCGGAAGAAGGTGCTCACGGGGCGGGAGGCTCCTGTTCGTACAGTTCGGGATGATCGCGCTGCAGCTGCATGAGCTTGGCCAGCAATTGCTCGTGGGTTTCCGGGATGTCCGGGTCCGGGTCGATGCATTCGACCGGGCACACCACCACGCATTGCGCTTCGTCGAAATGGCCCACGCACTCGGTGCAACGCGCCGGGTCGATCACGTAGATGGTTTCGCCCATCGAGATCGCCTGATTCGGGCAGGCCGGCTCGCAGACATCGCAGTTGACGCAGAGCTCGTTGATTTTCAGCGACATATCGGCACCACCATGCGATGCGAGGCAGCGCAATTCAACTGCAGGCGCTGAAACGCAACGTACTGCTGCAGGCAGGCGCACACGGCGCGGACGATCAGCGAATGGACAGCGCCGTGGGCGCTGTCGGACACCGGCCCGACACAACCGGCTCCGGCGATGTGCGGAGTCAGCATGCTGCTGGCTCCGCACATGGCGGCCGGCTGCGCCCTCCCGCGCATCCGGCCTGGTGCTGCATTACTTGGCTTCAACGAAGGTGTATTCCGCGCCCTTGGGCTGGACGATGGTCTGCACGCGCGCATTCTCGGCGGCATCGCCAATGAACAGCACGCGCACACCCTTCATCGAATCCGGCTGCACGTCCTTGAACGCGGCCTCGATCAGGTCGGCCATCTTGGTGGAGGCCGAGGAACCGAAGGCCAGCATGTTGCCTGGCTGCACGCCACGGGCCAGCGCGGTCTTGACGCTTTCCAGCTGACGCTCGTAGCTGCCGGCGAATTCGGCATCGGACTCCGGCGGCAAGTAGTACAGGAACGGGCTGTTGGTGGTGGCGCCCAGGTTCTGGCCGACCACTTCCTGCAGGTACTTCTTCCAGCCGGCGTTGTCGTCCTTGGCCGGCGCCTTCAGCGGCGCGGGGGCCGCGGCGGCGGTCGGAGCCGGCTCTTCCTTCTTGCAGGCGGTGACTGCCAGCGCGGCGATCGAAGCGAGCGCCAGAGCGCGCATGGTGTGTTTCATGAAACTCCTCCCTTTGAACTGCGTGTGGTGATGTAACGAAAGATCGGATCAGGCCTGGGCGCGGGATGCGCGCACCTGGCGCAGCGCCTCGACCACCGAGGCCGGAACGAAGCCGGAGACATCGCCGCCCAGCCGCGCGATCTCGCGCACCAGCGACGACGAAATGAAGCTGTATTGCTCGGCCGGGGTGAGGAACAGGGTTTCCACCTCCGGGATCAGATGGCGGTTCATGCTGGCCATCTGGAATTCGTATTCGAAGTCGGACACCGCGCGCAGGCCGCGCAGCAGCACCCCGGCGTTCATGTCGCGCACGAAGTGCGCCAGCAGCGTGTCGAAGCCGCGCACTTCCACATTGGTGTGCGCCGCCAGGGCTTCCTGCGCCAGCGCCACGCGCTTTTCCAGCGGCAGTGCCGGGCCTTTGGACGGGCTGTACGCCACGCCCACCACCACGCGCTCGAACAGCGGCGCGGCACGGTTCACCAGGTCGATATGGCCGTTGGTGATCGGGTCGAAGGTACCGGGATAGACGGCGGTGCGGCTATTGGCCACGCTCATACGGAAACTACCGGGGTCGGATCGCTGTTCAGTGTAGCAGCGGCCCGGCGATACAGCGCATAGCGCACCTGCCGGGTGCCGCCCTCGCGGTGCAGGTACCAGCCGGCCGGCAGCTGGGGCACCGCATCGGCCGGCGCTTCCAGGTAGAGCCAGGCCTCGGCGGCCAGATGCGCGGGCAGGCGTTCGAGCACGCCGGCCCACAGGCCGTCCGCGAACGGCGGGTCGACGAATACGATATCGGCCGCGGCCGCAGGCGCGCGTTCCAGCCAGCGCAGCGCGTCCTCCTGCAGCACCTGCACCTGCCCGGCCGCGCCCAGCCTGGCCACGTGCTCGCGCAGGCGCTGCGCCAGCCCGGGGTCGCGCTCGATCAGGGTGGCATGCGCCGCGCCGCGCGAGACCGACTCCAGGCCCAGCGCGCCGGAGCCGGCGAACAGGTCCAGCACGCGCGCACCGGGCAGGCGCGGCATCAGCCAGTTGAACACCGTCTCGCGGACGCGGTCGCTGCTTGGGCGCAGGCCGGGCGCGTCGGGCACCGCCAGCCGCGTATTGCGCCAGCGCCCGCCCACGATGCGTACCTGCCCCTCCGCGCCACGCGGCGCCGGCCGTGCCGGGCGGCTCATCGCGGCCTGCCGTTGACGGGCCGGCGGAGATCGACGAGGACAGGAACGCGTGGTGGCATGGCTCGGAGCGCGGCAAGGGGTGCCCATGATACCGCCGTCGCCGCCGGCCCCGCCCTACCCACCCCGGCACGGCTGCACGACACATTCGCGCCCCCGCCTTGAAAAAATCCGTCCATGGCCGCATCCCCCAGGCCATCGGCCGCAGTGCGGCCAGGACCACCATGGAGCACGACCCCAATGACCGTTGAGACCGACAAGCAGACGCTGGGCTTCCAGACCGAAGTCAAGCAGTTGCTGCAGCTGATGATCCATTCGCTGTATTCGAACAAGGAAATCTTCCTGCGCGAGCTGGTGTCCAACGCCGCCGACGCCGCCGACAAGCTGCGGTTCGAGGCGCTGGTGAAGCCCGAGCTGCTGGAAGGCGGCGGCGAGCTGCGTATCCGCGTCGACTACGACAAGGACGCGCGCACCGTCACCATCGACGACAACGGCATCGGCATGAGCCGCGAGGACGCGGTGTCGCACCTGGGCACCATCGCCAAATCCGGCACCGCCGATTTCCTCAAGCACCTGAGCGGCGACCAGAAGAAGGACGCCAACCTGATCGGCCAGTTCGGCGTGGGCTTCTACAGCGCCTTCATCGTGGCCGACCAGGTGGACGTGTACTCGCGCCGCGCCGGCCTGCCCGCCAACGAAGCCGTGCACTGGTCCTCGCGCGGCGAAGGCGAATTCGAAATCGCCAGCATCGACAAGCCCGAGCGCGGCACCCGCATCGTGCTGCACCTGAAGGAAGGCGAAGATTCCTTTGCCGACGGCTGGACCCTGCGCAACATCCTCAAGAAGTATTCCGACCATATCGGCCTGCCGATCGAGATGCGCAAGGAGCATTACGGCGAAGAAGCCGACAAGCCGGCCGAGCCGGAGTGGGAAGTGGTCAACCGCGCCAGCGCGCTGTGGACGCGCCCCAAGTCCGACATCAAGGACGAGGAGTACCAGGAGTTCTACAAGCACATCGCCCATGACGCCGGCAACCCGCTGGCGTGGAGCCACAACAAGGTCGAAGGCAAGCTCGAATACACCTCGCTGCTGTTCGTGCCCGGCCGCGCCCCGTTCGACCTGTACCACCGCGATTCGGCCAAGGGCCTGAAGCTGTACGTGCAGCGCGTTTTCATCATGGACCAGGCCGAGCAGTTCCTACCGCTGTACCTGCGTTTCATCAAGGGCGTGGTGGATTCATCGGACCTCTCGCTCAACGTCTCGCGCGAAATCCTGCAGTCCGGCCCGGTGGTGGACTCGATGAAGTCCGCGCTGACCAAGCGCTCGCTGGACATGCTGGAGAAGCTGGCCAAGGACAAGCCGGACGACTACGCCACGTTCTGGCGCAACTTCGGCCAGGCGCTGAAGGAAGGCCCGGCCGAGGACTATGCCAACCGCGAAAAGATTGCCGGCCTGCTGCGCTTCTCGTCCACGCACGACACTACTGGCGCGCAAAGCGTAGGTCTGGCGGACTACGTCGGTCGGTTGGCCGAGGGCCAGGACAAGCTGTACTACCTTACCGGCGAGAGCTACGCGCAGATCAAGGACAGCCCGCATCTTGAGGTGTTCCGCAAGAAGGGCATCGAAGTGCTGCTGCTCACCGACCGCATCGACGAATGGCTGATGAGCTACCTCACCGAATTCGACGGCAAGTCGTTCGTGGACGTGGCCCGCGGCGACCTGGACCTGGGCAAGCTGGATTCGGAAGAAGACAAGAAAGCGCAGGAAGACCTCGCCAAGTCCAAGGAAGGCCTGGCCTCGCGCATCAAGGCCGCCCTCGGCGACGACGTGGCCGAAGTGCGCGTCTCGCACCGCCTGACCGATTCCCCGGCAATTTTGGCCATCGGCCAGGGCGATCTGGGCCTGCAGATGCGCCAGCTGTTGGAAGCCAGCGGCCAGGCCGTGCCGGAAAGCAAGCCGGTGTTCGAATTCAACCCGACCCACCCGCTGATCGAGAAACTCGATGCGGAGCAGGATATGGATCGCTTCGGTGACCTGAGCAGGGTGTTGTTCGATCAGGCGGCATTGGCGGCCGGCGATAGCCTGAAGGATCCGGCTGGGTATGTGCGGCGGTTGAACAAGTTGTTGTTGGAGTTGTCTGCGTAGGCTATCAAGCAACGGTGAGTTGCTCGCAAAGACCGGCCCGATGGCCGGTCTTTGCGTTTGCGCATCTGTGTCGACGCTGGAAGCTATGTGTGTCGTCCATCACTCAAGGACTCAATCTCGCAGCGGACTGGCCTCGTCCTGAAAAATTGTTGCCGTTCCCTTGGCTTCGGCACTGGACGCTAGGATATTGAAAGCGTAGGCTCAGGCGCGACCGCATGGATCGTTGCGTCGAACAGGAAGTACTCCCGCCGGCTAGGCCGGCAGGAGATTCAAGAGCTCATATCAAAGGAAGATTGCATGGACAGGGGTTCCCCAGGGACCAACTTCGCATTGCGTTCGTCGCGGTTCTGCCTCGCGAGGACAACTACGGTATTGGCAAGAGTCCTAGTCTGTTCGATTGCCTATATTGCATCGGCTCCAATCGAGCCAGTTTTCGCACAGGCCTTGCCACCCGCCGAATTCTGCATCTCGGGAGGATGCTATCCGACCCACGCTGAGGCACTGGCGGCATTAGCTGCCAGCCAGCAATACACCGGCGTTGGACAGTATCTCCAGCACACATTCACCTCCGTAACCAACCCGCTCACCGGGCAGCTTTCGCTGCGTTACGACGTTTTGGATCGGCCAGCGAAACAAATTGCCGATCCGATCTACACGGTTGACATGGGTGTTCACGGGCAAGGCAATCCAGGCTGCGCAGCGCCTCAAGATCCAAACTACTCGACGTATTGCACCAACGAGGGCGAGCTGATTACCGCCGCGTTAGCGCATCTTCGCACGCGCATCAAAGCTGGATGCAGCCTCGACCTCGGCAAAATAACCCGCGACTACAACACCACAAACCTTGGCTTGAGCGGAAATGCCATCCGCTACGGTCAAAAGGACTTCAGCAGCGAGACTACCTGCACTGCATCTAACGGCACGGTCACGAAGGGAAAGCTCAATTGGTCGACCTACAAGCGACGCCTGATATCTTGTGAGCCTGGTCTTTCGCCTAATTTCGGCGGCGGCTGGACCGATAGCGAGCTTCCACAGGCGCTGATGTGCGGATCGAGTGCAGATTTTTCGTTCATGTCCGCCAGAGCAAGCCAGATATCGAGCTGCTCCACCGCCAACCCTTGCCACCCCACCACTGGCGACAAGACGCGAACAGAAACCGACTTCATATTTGCGGGGAGACCCTTTTCCAGGCACTACCATTCGCTTGCTCAATTCCGAGACCGCGAGAATCCTTTCGCGGTCGGCTGGTCGCATAGTTACAGCGACTATCTCGTTTCAACAGACACATATTCGCCCGTCCTGATCGACGCGGAAGGCAATTATGAGAATTTCGTCAAAGTAGATGGGAATATCTATCGTGGCGCAAACTCAAATCGGACGATGTTCTACCTGAACACGCCCGATGTGCAGTATCGTCTAATGGAGTCCTCTGGCGAGATGCGCGACTTCAATCGTGACGGTGCGCTGCTATCCATACGAAACCCGGCAAATCCTTCGAACGACGTAAAACTTTCTTATAGTGAAGAAGAATTGGCCTCAGTAACAGATGCGTCCGGCAGACAGATCAAATTCAACTACGCATTCGATCTCCTTCGGTCGATCACACTTCCCGACGGAGAAATAATAAATTATGAGCACGATAGGGATTTAAATCTTACCGCAGTAGACTATGGCGATGGCAGCGTAAAGCGCTATCACTATCACGAACAAGGCCTTGCCGAACCCAGCTTGACACATCACCTCACCGGCATCACCTCGGAGGATGGGCGTCGCTATGGCACGTTCAAATACGAGCCCCACGGCCGCGTGACCCGTAGTGCGCTGGAATCCGGAAGCGAGCAGGTGGACGCCGTTTCGCTGAGCTACGATAGCCCGACGACAACCAGCGTGACCTATGCGCTTGGCGAGAAAAAAACCTTCACTGCTGGATCAGGTTTGTATCGATCGCTGGAGAACCTTTCCAGCGAAAGCGGTAGTGACAAACTTACTTACTTCGCCGATGGCCGTCTGCAATCGAAAACTGATCGTGCTGGAACCGTCACGAAGTACGAATACCAGGCGACGTATCTATCCGCAATCATTCAGGCTGCGGGTACGGCGCAACAGCAGCGCGAGGAATTCGTCCGCGATGTCGCCAGCAATGCACTGCTCGAACACAGGATCTACGACCCTAAAGGCAAGTTACGCCAGTCCAACGTCTTTACCTACAATGCGCGTGGCCAGCGAATCGCCAGGACACAAACAGATGCGGTCAGCGGTGTAGCGAGAACCTCACGCAATGAGTACTGCGAACAAGCGGCTTTCGATGCGGGTAGCTGCCCTATCCTAGGGCTGATCACACTATCTGATGGGGCACGCACGGATGTGCCGGATACGACTACCTACACGTACTATGGGAATGACGATAGCTCCTGTGCGGGATCACCAGCGACGTGTCCGCACCGCAAAGGTGACCTTTGGAAAGTCACCAATGCATTAGGGCAGGTAATTGAGTATCTTGCCTATGATGGTGCGGGCCGCCCGCTTTCTATTAAAGATGTAGACGGCAACATCACCGACTACAGCTACCACCGTCGTGGCTGGTTGACCGCAACCAAAGTGCGCGGAGCCGATCCAGCAAGCGACCTGGACGACCGAATTACCCGGATCGGCTACTGGCCCACCGGCTTGATCAAGCAAGTCGCCCAACCTGACGGCGGATTCACGACTTTCGGGTATGACGGTGCGCATCGCCTTACCGATGTTACCGACAATGCCGGGAACACCTTGCATTACACATTGGATAGCGCTGGCAACCGGATCAAAGAAGATACCCGGGATGTCGCCGGAACACTGAAGCGGACGTTATCCCGCGTTTACAATCAGCTCGGACAACTCAAGACCCAGGCGACGGCCGCAAGCGATCCGACCGACTTTGCTTACGACGCGAAAGGCAACACCGTCGCAGTGAACGACGCTTTGGGCACCGCCACCCTGAGCGATTATGACGCGCTGGATAGGCTTGCACGCACCTTGCAGGATGCCAACGGCATCAAGGCCGAAACCAAGTTTGCCTATGATTACCGGGGCAACTTGGCGAAGGTTACCGATCCAAAAGGGTTGGGTACCACTTACGAGTACAATGGATTCGGCGACCTGACAAAACTGGTCAGTCCAGACACTGGCATCACCGCTTACACCTACGACAGCGCCGGCAACCGTGCCAGTCAGACCGATGCGCGAGGGGTTATCACGACTTACAGCTATGACGCGCTCAATCGCCTGACCAAGCTGACCTATCCAAAGCCGACCGACGGCCTGGATATCAGTTACACCTATGATACCTTGCCTAATATCTGCGTGCCTGGCGAAGCATCGTTCATTGGGCGCCTTGCTCGCATGAGCGATGGCAGTGGGAGTACCGAATATTGTTACAACGCGTTTGGCGATGTAACCCGCAAGGTGCAGACCAGCAATGCCACAGCGCTGGTATTGCGTTACGACTACACCGTAGGCGGCCGGTTGCGCCGCGTGACCTATCCCGATGGCGCGGTGGTGGATTACGTACGCAACGCTCAGGGCCAGAGCACAGAAGTCGGCGTGACCCCGGCCGGCGGCAGCCGACAAGTGCTGCTGGGCAGCGCCAGTTATTACCCGTTCGGTCCGGCCGCCGGCTGGACCTACGGCAATGGCCGCACCCTCACCCGCCTCTATGATCTGGACTATCGCCCGCAGGCGATTCAGGACACACGCCCGGGCGGGTTGGAAGTGGGCTTCGGCTTCGACCCGGTCGGCAACCTCACCGCGCTGACGCCCGCTGGCAATGCGGTGCCGGAAATCAGCCTGGATTACGACACGCTCGGCCGCCTCACGGCCCTTACCGATGGTGTCACTGGAACCGTCATCGACGGCTACAGCTACGATGCCACCGGCAATCGCCTCAGCGCCAAGGTCGGTACCGTCACACAGGCTTACACTTATCCAACGACTAATCATCGCTTGAGTGCAGTCGCTGGCGTGGCGCGCACTTACGACAAGACGGGAAATACGCTGACGATCGGCGGCAAATCGAGGGAGTTCTCCTACGACGCATCCGGTCGTATGAGCATGGCCAAGCGTGCAGGCGCGCTGGTGATGAACTACCGCTACAACGGTCGTGGCGAGCAGGTGCGCCGCTTCCTCGGCACTACCAATACCTACACGCTCTACGATGAAGCCGGCCATTGGCTGGGCGACTACGACAGCAACGGCGCGCCCAAGCAGCAGGCGATCTGGCTGGACGATCTCCCGGTTGGCCTGCTCGCGAACGCCAACACGCTGCACTACATCGAACCCGATCACCTGGGCAGCCCACGCGTAATGGTCGATCCCACCCGCGATGTAGCGGTGTGGACATGGAGCCTGAAGGGCGAAGCTTTCGGCAACACCGCACCGAATCAGGATCCTGACGGAGATGGTGCGGCGCTGGTGTTGGATATGCGCTTCCCGGGGCAGCGGTTTGATGTCGCGAGTGGGTTGAATCAGAACTACTTCCGGGACTACGACGCTGCAACCGGGCGTTATGGACAGAGTGATCCAATTGGTTTATCCGGTGGCAGCGCAACTTTTTCCTACGTCAGCTCCGATCCGTATAAATTCTCGGATTCTCTCGGACTAATAAATGACAACCAGCTACCAAGTCAATCTCAAATACAAAAAGATTATCAAGACCAACGGCGGAAACAAATTTCAATGTCTCAGCTGACGCAAACGTATCAGGAAATGCTTAAGAAGAATGTAAGAGGGACAGATCAATTCTTCCATTGCTTAGCGGCGTGCAAAGCCACCAAGGCTTCGGGCGATTCGCAAATGGTTCTGGATCAAATGCAAAATAAGGAAATTCGTGATTTCGCACTCAATCTTGTCGGGAAGTACGGAGACCGCGAACTCTCAATCGATGAAATGCTTAGCGACAACGCCGCAGACATGGCCGTAAACAAAATTGGGGCCACCTGCCCAGCAGGCGTCGACTGCAGCTCCAGATGTTCCCCATTGCTGGATAATCTGCCATTAGCACGCAGAAAATTTATGCTCGAATACCGCCCTGACTGGGGAAAATAAGTTGAAACTCATTTACCTAGCCATCGCCATGTTAATCGCTTTAAGCGCTTGTGAGAAAGGGGCCAATTTCAAGAATTATCCTACATATAAAGATGCCTTAGAGGATGGAGCTATCGAAAAGGGCTGGATACCAGAATTCTTACCAAAGAGCTCTACAAATATTTATGAGAAGCATGATGTAGACGCAAATCAGATTGCCGTAATGTTTTCATCACAAGACACTACATTCCTATCAAAGCTAAAAATAATAGAAAAAGGAATGCATGAAGACACCCTTTTACTTATTCGCTCAGCAAAATTTCCGGAAGCAAAGAAAAAAAAACCATATTTTTATTATCTTAGGTGCACTCAAGAAGGGCCAGGAATATTAGCAACAGATGGCGATGGATTATTTTATTATATTGAACCAGCCCGAGGGCCCTTTGCTTCAAAATGCACGTCCAATTAAATCTATCGACGTTAGCTTCTAAGGAATGCAAAAACCATATATTAGCATTATGGCACACCGACCAGCACCCACAAAAATCATAAGACCAAGCCGCAGATGTCGTCATGACCAAGGCCAGTAGCGCCCCCTTGCGTCTTGCTGAGCAACACACGTTACTGCCCGCCGTTGGACCTACCACCAACACCTAAACGCTCTACGACGAAGCCGGTCACTGGCTGGGCGATTACGACAACAACGGCGCACCCAAGCAGCAGGCGATCTGGCTGGACGATCTACCGGTCGGCTTGTTGGCCAATGCCAACAAGCTGCACTACATCGAATCCGATCACCTGGGCAGCCCCCGCGTGGTGATCGATCCCACGCGCGATGTGGCGGTATGGACATGGAGCTTGAAGGGCGAAGCCTTCGGCAACACCGCACCGAATCAGGATCCTGATGGGGATGGTGTGGCGGTGGTGCTGGATATGCGCTTCCCGGGGCAGCGGTTCGATGCGGCGAGTGGGTTGAATCAGAACTACTTCCGGGATTATGAGGCGGCTACCGGGCGGTATGGGCAGAGTGATCCGATTGGATTCGCGGAGGGATCGGCACCTACATATATGGCCGTTCAAGCCCATTCCGTTGGTCGGACAAACTTGGCCTGCCTCCGGGTGATTGTTACAGGACAGAAAATTTGGCGGCAGCTCAGGCGCTTAAAGACATCCTACCGACGTCGATAAAGGAAGACTTGGAATACGGCGGCTGGGTATATCAAAAATCGAACAAGTACTACAGTTACACAGCGCCACGTCGCGGGCTGACTCTTCAGTGAATCCTAGCCCGCGGCCAGATGGAGCAACTGGCGCGTACCACACGCACGGAGATGTAACTCCCGGCTATGTGGGGGAAGCGTTCTCAAAGGCTGACACAAGAATATCCTATGGGGATGCCGCCTACTTAGGAACACCCTCGGGCAAGTTATTGAGATTTTCCACTTCAGGCTCGCCTTACAGTGATCTCCCTGACGCGATTTCGAGCTCCGGCTGTGGATGTGACAGCAACAACAACAAGCTCCTGGAATTTCTCAGCAATGCATTCGGATGGCAATTATGAAATTCAAATTCTTCATGCTATTTTTATCTTTAGTCTTAGCCGGCGTTTCTGGCGCCGAACCCAATGATGCAGAAACCATTAAAGCGATTGAAGCGGCAAGCAAAGATTTTCAAGATCGAATCATAGCCATGTATCCGCCCAGCGGCGAGTACTCAACATTGAGAGAGCTTGACTCATACGCCATGGGAATTCCCCAAACACCCTCAAAAATAGTAGTCGTCTTTTTAGTGGACAGGCGTTTAGGAATCATAGGCGGCGGCGAATACACGCTAAGTAAAAAGACGCGAAAATTCTAAGCTTCAAGGGGTACGAATAAATTCCCCCCCCTCTTCCTGCTTTCCGATGTCTCGTAGCAGCTCGTCAATATGAATAACATGCGCTGGCTGCAACACTCAAACCGACTCCAATACCCAACACCCAAAGGCAGGCCCGGCTGAATAACCGGTCTCCGGTTCAATACGAATTTGCAAGGTAGCGTGGCCGGCGACCGCCACTGGCAGTGCGTAATCCACATCGACGAAATCCAGGCCGCGGTTGCCATCGAGGCGCTCGTTGGCGATGAGCTCGCCGTCGGCGAGGAGGCGGAATCGACGGCGGGTTTCGTCGCCCCAATAGCGCAGGCGCAGGATGCGGGCCTGGGCGGTATTGCGCACGGTGAAGGCGATGAAGCCGCCGGTGCGGGCGTCGCGGCCGGCGCGCCGGCGATAGCTGAGGGCGTAGGAGCTGGCGCTAGTCAGGGCATGGGCTTTCTCGGAGGCTTCGTCGCCCAGCGCCACGTAGTCGAGTGCGCTGGCGTCCAATGTCTTTTGTCGTTGCGCACGGGCGGCCTGTTCGGTCTGGCGTTGCTGCCAGGCAGCGGCATCGCGATGTTCCAGATAGACCGCGCTGCGGCGGTCGAACTGGGCGTAGAACGGCGACAGGCGCCACTGTTGCGCGCCGTCGGTGTACTGGTAATGGCCGTGCGTCGGTAGTGGCTGCAGGCGTTGCAGTACGTCGTCGCCGCCAATCAGCGCGGGCGTTGCGTTGTTCCAGGGTTTTGCGGCGTCGCCAAGATCGGCGGCCAACACCAGCGGGCCACGCATGACCGCCACCCAGGCAGGGTCGTCGGGGGCGGGTTCCAGGCGCAGCGGCATCTCCAGTTGCAGGGACACGGTGTCGCCGGCCTTCCAGACCCGTTCAATGCGCAGGTAGCCATCCATCGGCTGCAGTGTTTGCAGCTGACCGTTGACCTGCAATGCGTGCGCACCGGCCCAACCCGGCACGCGCAAGGCCAGCGTGCGTACCTCCGCTGGCGCAGCGTCGATGCGCAGTGTGACCTGGCCCTGCTCGGGCAGCGTGCTTCGCAAGCTCAGCGCAAACCCGCCCGCATCGCGCACCGTGGAGGGCACATACAGATTGACGTAGACGCCCTGCCCGTCTTCCCAATAGATCGAATCGCCGAACTGGGCGTGCGCTTCCATGCCGCTGCCGACGCAGCACCAGAAATCGTCGAACGGCGAGGACCAGCCGCGCGCTTCGCCGGCCAGCAGCGGTGTCATGTAGGTGAACATGCCGGTACGCGGATGCTGCTGCGCCATCACATGATTGAGCAAGGTGCGCTCGTAGTAGTCGAAGAACGCTGCCTGCGGCCCCCACTGATACAGGTGGCGAGTGAGCTTGAGCATGTTGTAGCTGGCGCAATGCTCGCAGGTCTGCTCGGTGAGAAACTTCGAAATACTGTCCGGTTGCTGGAAATATTCGCGGTCGCCGTTACCGCCGATCACATAGGTGTGGTGGTCGGTGACGGTGTGCCAGAAGAAACGGGCGGCGGCGCCGGATGCGGCATCGCCGGTCACCTCGTATTCGCGCGCCAGGCCGATCAGCTTGGGGATGTTGGTATTGGAATGTTGGTGGACCAGCTCATCGCGCTGGGCGACCAGCGGGTCGAGCACGGCGTGATGATGCAGCCGCTGCGCCAGTGCCAACCATTGCGCGTCACCGGTTTGCACATGCAGTTCGACGAACGATTCGTTGAGGCCGCCGAATTCGCACGACAATACTTTCTGCAATTGCGAGTCGTCGAGCGCGGAGAAGATGCCTTGCAGATACCCGGCCAAACCGACTGCCACCTGCAGCGCCTGCGCATTGCCGCAGTGCGCATGGACATCGAGCAGGCCGGCGAACAATTTGTGCCAAGTGTATAGCGGTGCCCAGCTGCCATTGAGATAGAACGGCGCAGGATCGATCTTGCCGCGCTTGAGTTCGTCAAAGACGGCGCGACCGCTTTCGATCTGCCCTGCTGCGTTCTTGCGGGTGAAGCCGGCCACATAGCCATCGCCGGCATGCGCCTGGCAGCGGGCCAGTTCGCTGACGATATAGGCCGCGCGCGTGCGGCATTGCGCATCGCCGGTCTGCGCATGCATCAGCGCCAGTGCGCTGAGATAGTGGCCGAGCGTGTGCCCGGCGATGGTGTCCGCTTCCCAGCCGCCATAGGCCGGCGCCTTGGGGTCGAGGCCGGCGTACAGCGCGAAGTTGTGCAGCAGGCGGTCCGGCTCCAGCCGCATCAGATAACGGCGATTGGTGTTAAGTGCATCCAGGAACAACGAAGGCGTGAGCCTGACCTGGGCCAGCGGCACCGCGCGCACACTCCCCGGTTGCGCAGCGCTGGCTTGGGCCGGGAACCGGAGGAAACCCGCCGCCACCGCCAGGCTGCTCCAGGCCAGAAAACGCCGCCGCGACAGACTCAGTGCGTGGGTGTCGGTCGATTCGCTCGCATGCATCTCTGTCATGGCCTCAGCTTAGCTCCTGTCGGCACGTACGGACTGCGCGCACCATTGCAACGAAGGACTGTGCAGCGATGACTACTGGCGACTGCACAACCGTGGCGCGCACGACCAACCCGCTCCGGCCACGCCCCACAGCGACGACACGGCCGCACCTCAGAACTTCACCGTGGCGCGTGCCCAATAGAACCGCCCCAGCAGATCGTAAGTGGCGACGTCGGTGTTGGCGTTGCCGACATTGTTGGAGTAATACAGCGGCGGCTGCTTGTCGGCGATATTGTCCACGCCTATCTCCAAGCGCGTATGCCAGGGCTGCACCTCGTAGCCCAGCTGCAGATTGTTGTAGACATAGGCGCCGATCTTGCGCACCACGCCGGGAATACCCGCATCGGCGGACAGGCTCTGGTCCAGATCGGCATTGCCGATGTCGGTCTTGCCGACGTAGCGAATACGCCAGGTAGCGCTCCAGTCGCCCAATGCCCAGTTCACCGTGCCCAGGGCTCGCCAGCGCGGGAAGTTGCCATAGGCCTGGGTATAGCGACCCACGTTGTGGATGGTGACCGAGCTGGGGTCGGTGGTATCGGGCAGCACGTCGTAGCGGGTGAGGTAGGTCCCGTTGAGACCGGCGTTGACCCGGCCCCAGGCGGTCTCCGGCAGGCGGTAGGTCAGATTGAAATCGATGCCCTTGGCCCAGAGCTTGCCCAGGTTGACGGTGGGCTCGGCGATGTAATTGATGGTGCCGTTGCCGTTGCGATGGATCAGCGCGCAGAACGCGCTGGCCGAGTTGGCGTAGCACTGGTTGAGCACCGTCTGCGCGGAGACCGTGGTGATGGTGTCTTCCAGATCGATGCGCCACCAGTCGGCGCTGAGCGACAGGCCGTCGATCCACTGCGGATCGTACACCAGCCCCACGTCGTACGACTTGCCGGTCTCCGGCTTGAGTTGGTAGCCGGCCACTGCGGCGCCGGACACCTTGCCCGCCACCTGCCCGTCCGATTGCTGATAACTGCCATTGGTCGGCACGTTCGCGCAGGCAACGTTGTTGCCACCGGTGTAACCATTGCACGGGTCGTTGACCGTGGCGGAATCGCCGGCGACACCGGCGTACAGCTCGTTGATGTTCGGCGCGCGAAACACCTGCGAGACGGTGCCACGCACCAGCAGATTCTCGATCGGGCGATATTCCAGCGACAGCTTGCTATTGGTCTTGCTACCGACCGAGCTGTAGTCGGAAAAGCGCGTACCCACCGTGATGTTCAACGCGTCGATGCCCGGCAGGTCCTTGAGCAGCGGGAACAAGGCCTCTGCGTAGGCTTCCTTCACATCAAAACTGCCACTGAGGGTGGACGCGCAGAATTCGATCACCCCGCACAGGCCGTCCTCATCGCCCGTCCACAACGCGTCCGATGCGGTGGTGGAGCGTTCCTTACGGTACGAGAGACCGGCGGCAAGGCTGGCTTCACCGGCAGGCAATGCGAACAGTGAGCCGTTGGCATTGGCCTCGAACTGCTTGACGGTATAGACGCTGGTCACGATCGGGTTGACCACCATGCCCTGCAGCGTATCCAGGTTGGCGCTGTCGTTGAGATTGAAGAAGTTCAATGGCGTGCAGCCGGCGATCGCCGCGCCCGCGGCCCCGCACTTCACCACACCATCGCCGTCCAGGAACGACGGGCCGATCGCCTGATTGAACGTTGCATAGTCGAGAAACCCGTTGTTGATGGACTTCTGCTTGACCTTGCCGTAGTTGAAGGTGGCGTCCCACTGCCAGGAGCTGTCGCCGAAACGGCCACGCAGACCGGGGCTGATCTGGAAGTTGTAGGTGTTGTATTGATAACTGCGATTGCCCAGCACGGTGGCACGCGTGTTGAGGTCATTGTAGGAGGTGCCGGTGGTGCGGTCGGTGCCGAAGTTGACCCCGAACGGGTTGAAGTAACTCTGCGACGACACCAGGATGTTGTCGCCATTGGAGAAGATCGGAATCGGCGCGATGATCGATGCCGACTCGGTCTTACTGAACCAGGTGTTGACGTAGCCCTCCACGCTGTCGCTGAAGCGCAACGTCCCCAGCAGGAAGGCATTGGTGCGCTTTTGCGGGGTCTGCAGCAGATTGAAGGGCTGGTAGTTGTACGAATCTGCGCTGGCGTCGTAACAATGGAAATCGCCCGGGCCGGCACGCCCACTGACGCCACTGTTGAGCGTAACGCGGCCGCAGCCATTGGCCTGGGTGAGTTGCGCTGATTGATCGGAACCATCGTTGAAGCTGACCGTGCCGGTCGGTGTGGCGGAGGAACCCTGCTTGACCGGCTGGCCATCCATCAAGGCCAGCGCATCCCTGGAGTAGGCACGCGCGCCGGCCGATACCGGGTCGATGCTGTGATACGACAGCCCGCCGATCAGGCTGCCGCGCTCCCAGGTCTTGCCGGTGGTGAGCGCGAAGTTGCGACGGTTGCCATCACGCTCGCTGCTGGTGCCGAAGTCGCTGCTGAACTGCACGCCGTCAAAGCGCGTGCGCAGGATGAAGTTGACCACGCCGCCGATCGCATCGGAGCCATACACCGCAGATGCGCCATCGCTAAGCACTTCGATCCGCTCGATCATGCTGGATGGAATCGCGTTGACATCGTTGTAGGCCAGGCGGATGCCGTTGACCAGCACCAGCGTGCGCTTGTCGCCCAGGCCGCGTAGCGAGACCGCCGATGCGCCGGTGCCGCCACCGTTATTGGTGTACGGGTTGGTGGCATTGCCGGCAATCGATGGCAATTCCTGCAAGAGATCGCCCACCGTGGCCTTGCCGGTGGCAGCGATCTGTTCCTGGCTCACCGTGACCACCGGGTTGGCGGTTTCGGTATCCACACGACGCAACCGCGAGCCGGTGACGACTACGCTGTCCAGGGTCTGGGTTGCATCGCCGCCGGTTGCCTGTTGTGCCTGCGCCGGTAACGCCGCACCTGCAAACAGCACCACCGACAATGCGCTGCCGAGCACGTGCTGGATCGGGCGGGTGGCGGCAGCGCGGCCTGGAGATTGCGGCAACAGCGACATCGGCATGCGGAACTCCTGGGAGAACATGGGCAAACGATCGGCAACGCCGGTCCGTGCCGGCATGTGCCAGCGCGGGTCAGGACAGGGAGCAGCGCACCGCCGCACACCGTGTGCGACGCGCGTGCTGCGGGCACGCTCGACACCTGTCAGGCGCACGCCCGTTTTCGGCTGTGCGCAATGCGCGGTGTCGGATGGATGTTGGTACGCAGCGGTGTCGCCCAATGCGATCCGCTTTCATCAGCTGGTCACAATGTGCCTGTGCGCACCCGCGGCGTCTTGTCGCATTTGGCGACAGCGCATGCGGAAAACAGCATGGTCGGCGCGCGCATGCGCGGGCACTGCAGCGCTGGTGCGGTTGTGTCTGATCGCTCCACCGTCATCCGCGTAGCCATGCCCCCGTGGCCATCGGCATGCGCTGTGATGACAGCTGCATGCCTGGTCCGACGCGTCTGCGCGATGGCGGCAACCAGCCTGGCCGGATCACGCGCACCACGGCGCCGGGCCGTGCATCATGGTGCGGCGGGCACCGCTGCCTGCGGTGCAGTGCCTGCCGGGCTGCGGTTCCAGTCCGGCGTTGGGGCGCGCTGCATCCAGCGCACGAAGAAATCCAGCAGGCGCCGCCTGCCGTAATCGCCGCCGGCGCCGTGATCGCCGCCCGGCACCACCAGCAGGTCGAAATCCTTGTTGGCCTTGATCAAGCGATCGGCTACCTGGAATGTGCTGGCCGGATCGACGTTCATGTCCATGTCGCCGGTGATCAGCAGCAGATGGCCCTGCAGGCGTGCGGCGTTTTCCACGTTGGAGGATTCCGCATACCACGGCCCGACCGGCCAGCCCATCCATTGCTCGTTCCACCAGATCTTGTCCATGCGGTTGTCGTGGCAACCGGAATTGGCCACGCCGGCCACATAGAACTCCGGATGGAACAGCAATGCTGCCAACGCGTTCTGCCCACCGGCTGAAGTGCCGAACACGCCGATGCCGCCGGCGATGTCGTACCACGGATACTGCGCGGCAGCGGCCTTATGCCAGGCGATGCGGTCGGGCAAACCGGCATCCTTGAGGTTGCGCCAGGCCACATCGTGAAAGGCGCGCGAGCGGTTGTTGGTACCCATGCCATCGATCTGCGCCACCGTGAATCCCATCCCGGTCAGGGGAAACACGCGGGCACTGAACGTCTTGGGCACGAACGATCCCTGCGGGCCGGCATAGATGTACTCGACCGTGCGATACCGCTGCTGCGGGTCGAACTGCTGCGGGCGATGGATCACCCCCCATATTTCGGTCTTGCCATCGCGCCCGAGGCTATGGAACGGCAACGGCGGCTGCCAGCCGCTGGCGAGCAGCCGGCTCAGATCGGTGCGCTCCACCGTCTGTGCCAATCCGCCATCGGCACTGCGCCGCAGCTCCAGCACCGGGCCAAGGTCCACGCGCGAGTAAAGATCCACGAACCACTTGCCGTCCGGCGAGTAGCTCACCTGGTGATCGGCGGCCTGCGGCGTCAGCGCCGTCAGGCCCGTGCCATCCAGGCCAATGCGGTAGGCGTACCGGTAATACGGGTCTTGCCCGGGCTGCATGCCCGAGGCGGTGAAGTACAGCTGGCCCGCCGCCTCGTCGATGTAGTCGAGCTTGCGCACCACCCAGTCGCCACGTGTCACCTGGCGGATCACCTCGCCGCGATGGCCATCGTACAGATACACATGCTCCCAGCCATCGCGCTCGGACGCCCACAGGATCTGCGCACCGTCGGCCAGATCCTTGCGCGCGTGCTTGCCGCCGTCTTCGTGGCTGCCGCTGAGTTCGGAGTATTCGATGAAGGTGGGCGAGGTTTCTTCGATCAGCGTGCGCGCGGCCGCCGTGCGCGCATCCACCTCGATCACGCGATAGAGCTGGTGGCCCCGCGCGTTGTACTCGAAGGTGAAGCCGCGGCTGTCCTTCCACCACTGCAGACTGTTCAGCGTGAAGGCATTGGGCAACAACGTCATCGCAACCGGGTGGGCCGCACCGGTGGCGATATCGAACAGCACCGGCTGCATCACCGGCAACGCATCGCCCGGCTTTGGATAGATCTGCTGATGCAGCCTGGGCTGCACGCGATCGGCCGGCGCCGATTCGATGTAGTACACCAGGTGCGGCGGCGGCGCCTTGACCCGGTAGGCGGCCAGGTGCTGCGAGTCCGGCGACCATTCCACGCTGTCGATGGCGTAATAGTCTGTGCTGCTGCCATCGTGGCTGAGAACCCGGCGGTCGCCGCCGTCCTTCGACGCGATCACCAGGTTGCCCTGCTCCACCCATGCGCGCCATCGCCCGTCCGGCGATGCCTTGGCGGTGCGCTCGCCTTGCTCGAGCGGCAGCGCCATGTCCATCGTTTCGGCTGGCTCATCGCTATCGGGCTGACGCGCACAGCGATACCGCGCCAGATCGCATTGCCAGCCCAACCGCGCCAGTTGAAAGCCCAGGCGCTGCTGCGCAAGCGTTGGCTGCTTCAGCGCCAGTGCGGCCGCGTCGACATCCTTCGCGCCGGCCTGGCGCAAGGCTGCTGCCAGTCGTGCATGATCGAAGGCCAGCGTATTGCGGCCGGTGGCCGCATCCACCAGGCGGTATTCGGTGGCCGGCACCCGATTGGCACGCGCAACACCGCCCCGGTACAGGAAGCGCCCCGCATCGACCCACACCGGCTCGGCAGGTTCGTGATCGACCAGCGACAGGTAACGATCGGACAGCTCCATCGCCTGGGTGTACTGCGCGGCGGTGGGCGCGGTGGCGGCCTGTGCCAGACCCGACCACAGTGCGGCGCCCAGGCAACAACTGACAATGGTGCGAAGACGCTTCGGCAATCTGGAATGCACGTGGGTTCTCATGAAAAGGAATGGCAAGACGCTGCGATCTCGCTCATGGCAGATCGCAGCGTACGGCGTCGGCTTCGCTCGCTGCCGGCACCTGGTGCGGTTGCGGAGCCAGGACTTCCCATTCCTGTACGCCAAGCCCCGCGTATTGCGTTCCGCTGCCGGACGCTTGCAGCACCACCCGCATGCAGCGCGTGGTCACTGGCGCGAATGACAGCCTCTGGTCGCGATGGCCGTGGGTGCGCTGAGACGCGATGGGCTGCACCGGTTGCCAGCGCCCATCCCGGCGGTATTCCAGATGCCAGCGTACCGGCAGCGCCACGCCGACGGAGGCACCGGCGCGCTGGTCTGCCCAGAACACCAGACGGCTGCGCGCCAGCGTCACCGGTTGTGCCCAGCTGTATTGAATCCACTGCTGTGGCGGATTGTTGGGCGTCCAGCTCCCCCACATCTGCGGCGGCAGCGGGTTGGCCTTGACGACGCCGTCGTTGAGCGCACGCATCCAGAACTGCACGGGAAGCTGCGCATCATTGGAGGCGCTGGCCCAGGCGAACGGCGCCTGATTGCGTTGCAACGGCCGTGGCGGCACGGGGCGCCGGGTTGGCGCGACCGTGCGGATACGCGCCGGTTGCGTGCTGTCGTCCCACTCCAGCCGATCGATCGCCACACTGCGACGGAAGTGCCCACCGCCGCGCGCATCGGCGGTGTGGTAGACCAGATACCACTGCCCGCGGAAGGCGACGATGCCTGGATGCGAGGTGGTCGATGACACCGGCGGCAGCACGATGCCGCGGTAGGTCCAGGGCCCCAGCGGCGTGGGCGCGCTGGCATAGGCAATGCACGCGTGATACAGCGTGGGCGTACACGCCGAGCCGCGGCCGGCGTCGTTGGCGGCGTACGCCAGGTAGTAGCTGCCATGGCGCTTGAACAGCCACGGCGCCTCGAAAAACCCCGCAGGCGTGTCCACCCGCGCCGGCATGCCCTTGAAGGTGACCATGTCGTGCTGCAACTCCACTGCGTACAAGGCACCGAACGTGCCCCAGTACAGGTACGCACGCCGGTCGTCGTCGACCAGCACGGTGGGGTCGATGTTCTGGATGGTGTTTGCCACAGGCACCGACTGCGACACCACCGGCCCTTGCGGGTGCGCATCGGTCCACGGCCCGAGCGGACTGTCCGAGACCGCCACGCCGATGGCGAACGGATCGGCATCGTGGGTGGCGCGCTGCTGCACCGGCGCATACAGGTAATAGCGTCGATCCGGGCCCTGCACGATCTGCGCCGCATAGGCATGCTGCTTGCCGGCCCAGGCAAAGACCTGATGTGGCCGCAGCAGATCGCGGTAATGCAGCCACTGCCCGCGATCGGGGTCGCGGCTGACCAATAGCTGCCACCCCGGCATCACGAACGCATTGCGGTCGGGTGCGGCGGCGTCGCGTCCGGCCAGGATGTAGAGCTTGCCGTCGGCCACCAGTGGCGCCGGATCTGCCGAATACACACTGCCGTCGGCAACGATCGGGTTGCCGTCTGCCTGCAGGTGCGTGGCGCGCGCCGGCGCGGTAGTACACGCTGGCAGACTGGACAGCGACACCGCGCACAGCAACGCGCCCATCCGCGCGATGGTGCCGGTCACGGCGTGGCCGCCTGGATCCGAAGCAGCAACGGAACCTGGACCTGCCCGGCGGGCGCACGCCCCTGCGCGCTGCCGGTCACGTGGAGCTCGCCCGGCTGCGCAGACTGCGCCGGTTGCAACGCCGGCCACCGTACCGGCAGCCGTTCGCGCGAACCGTCGTTGTACTGCACCGTGACGAACCCCGGCAGCATGGGTGCCTGCCCCGCCAGCGTGCTCACCGGCGGCAACGCCTGCACGGTGTTGATCTGCCCGGGCGGCGTTGCACGCACCCAGATGGTGGCCTTGACCGGGATGACGCCCTCGGCCAGCCCCTGCAGTTCGACTGCACCCTCGCCGCCGAGCCGGCTCACCGGCAGCTCGGGCCACTGCACCGGTACCGGCAGGACGCTGCCGTCTGCGAAGAAGGCGGTGACGGTGTGCGGCAACGCGGGGAGCTGGCCAGGCGCGCTGCGCACATCGATATCTTCCAGCCGGCTGGGGCGCTCGGCGTACACCTGCCACTCGTCCACGCCAAGCGCAGCGTGCCCTTTCGGTGTGGGCTGGGCGGTAAGCACGGCACGCAGGCCGGTGGTGACGACCGGGGCGAAGGTGGCGAGGCTGGCCGTGCCAGGGTCGGCGATCGGATAACCACCGATGCTCGACAGGTCCTGCCAGTGCCCATCGCGCAACACCTGCAGCCTCCAGCTGCGTGGTGGCGCAACCGCGCCGTCGGGTTGGTCGTTCCACAGAGACAGTGCGCTGGAGGAGAGCCGGACCGGCAGCGGCCAGCGGTACTGCAGCCACACCGACGCCGGCTGCACCCGCGCGTAATTGCCCCAGCGCCGCGCATTGTTCGGGGTGCTTCCCGGTGCCGGAATCACGCCATCGTTGAGCGCCTCCACGCGATGGTGCGCGCTGGTGGCTTCCGCGCTGGCGGTGGCCAGGCCCTGCAGGGCAATACGCGGCGCGTCGGGCATGGCCGGTGCATCCACCCGGACATCGGCCTGCCCCGTCCGGATGCCATCGCTGGCGGTCAGCCGCAGCGTGTAGCGCCCGGCACGGGTGAAGCGCACGGCGGTCTGCAGCGCTGCCGCGTCGGCGAACAGCGCATCGCCGCCGTGTGGCGCCTGCACGACGTGCCAACGCAGTTGCAGCGGCGTGGTGGAGATCGCGCCGGCAGCCACACGGCCGCTCACCACCACGTCCGCGGCCGCGACGGCATCGTCCAGTTGCCATGCGTCCACCTGCGGCGCTGCAAGACCGCCGCTTGCCGGCGGTGCACTGCCGGTGTGGAACAGCTGGATTTCCTTGAGGCCGGTGCGCGCGCCGCCCGCATGTGCCACCAGCACGCGCACAAAGCGCGCACGCACGGCCGGGAAGCGCACGCGGTTGCGGTTGCCTTGCGCAAACGGCGTATCGCGCACCTGCCCGGACACCGTTGTCCAGGCAGTGTCGTGCAGATACTGCAAGGTGTAGCTCCAGGGCGCGGCATAGCCTGCGCGCGTGCCGGAGGCAGCGCCGTGCTGGCTGCCCTGCGGCGCCGAGCTGCGGTAGACATACAGCACCAGCTGATCCAGGTCCTGCTCGCGGCCCAGATCCAGTGCGATCCAGTCGCTGGCCGACGGCGAGCCCAGCGTGCCCCAGAACGGGCTGCTGGCGGTACTGCCATCCACTGCGGCGGCCGCCGGGTAGCCGGCTGCGGCGAAACTGGCGCTCACCGTTGCGCCCTCGGCCAGATTGCCGCTGTGGTCCGGCGGCAAGGCGACATCCATGCCGGCCTTGGCCAGCACGTCTGCCAACCGTGAGCCGCGGGCCACCGGCACCTGCGTCATCGACGCCAGCTGCATGGGGCGGGATTGCAGCACCTGCGCCGGCCCCTGACGATTGACCGCATCCGGCGCGGCCCGCACCTGCCCACTAGCCGGGTCGTAGATCACATGCGCCAGGCGGTCCACCCGAAACGCCAGCCGGCCGTCCAGGTACACGCTATATCCCTGCCCCACCTTGCCACCGTAGTGCGTGCCGTCGCGGTCCCAGACGATACCCAGATCGCGGTTGCGGTAACGCAGGTTGTCGGCGGCAAAATGGTCCCAGCCGATATCGATCGGATACAGCTCGATCCTGTCGTCGCTACGCGGGCGCAAGCCCATCGCATCTTCGATCATGGTGAAGTTGGTGGCGCCCAGCTGGGTGTGATGGATCCACGAGCGGTAGCCGATGGTTCCGCCGTCGCTGGCGCTGCCCTTGGCCCAGAATTCGTTCTGGTCCGGGTAGCGGTTGTCGCCGTCGATGTAGGGCGCCCACGCATTCCAGTACAGCAGCGTGCGGTAGTCGTGCGCGCTCAGGTACGGGCTGGGATAGTCGCGCAAGGCCGCGCCGAACAGGCGCAACGCCACGGTCGCATTGATGGTGGAAAAGTTGTTGCTGCCCGCCTCTGCGCCACTGCCACGCGCCTGCAGATCGACCTGGTTGGCGGTGTAGAACGGAAACACCGGATACTGCGCCGCATCGGCGAACAGGCGCAGGGCGCGCACATACTTGGGATCGTGATCGGCATCGCCCTGCCTGGGCATCAGGCCGACGCTGAAGGGGTAATAGTTGTTGGTCTCCTTCCAATCCACCGCCAGGCGCGGCCCGGTTGCCTGCCGCTGCTTGAGCAGATCGCCATACAGGCCCACCGAATCGGCGCTGTCGCTGCGGTCCTGCCACAACACATCGAGCACGGCCTTGCGAATGCGCTGCGCGGTGGCCTGCATGCGCTGCGCGGTGGCGGTATCGCCGGCCAGTGATGCAGCCTGGGCGGCGGCCTGTGCATTGGCGTACACATAGGCGCTTTCGCTGCGGTCCATGCGGATCTCGCCGTGCCGTTTCGCCCAATCGAAGGACACTGCATCGGCATCGTTGCCGGTCATCGCCGCCCAGTCGTATTCGATCAAGCCGTTGCCATTGAGATCGTAGGCGGCCAAGACGCCGTCCACATCGCCGCTCCCATAGCGCGCCAACTTGCCTGCCAATGCCGCCGGGCCACCATGCACCTGCATCGCGCGCCATGCCGCGGCAGTGATGTACTGCGCGTAGGAATTGGACCAGTTCTCCGGCGAGCCAGGGTTGTCGGTGTATTTGCCGCCACCTGCGGTTTCGCCGGCGCTGAGCCAGCTGCCATAGGCATACAACGGGTCGCGCAGGTACTTCAGATCATCCACGAACATGCCGCTGGTCAGCACGATGGCGTTGTTGTAACCGAGCACGCCTTCGATGGCGACCGGAAACTGATAGTCGTTGCCCGGCACGTCGGCATCGAGAAAGTTGAAGCGCAACAACCACCAGCGGTAGAACAGGCTCTTGGTGATGCTCTCGTTGGGCGTGTCCAGATACGGCAGGTTGTCCACCCACCAGCGGTTGTAGCTGGCCACGTGCTGCTGGTAGGCCTGCTGCGGCGTCTGCGCGGCGATACGCAGGTACTCGGCACGCGCCTCGGGCAGTTCGCGGGTCAGCAGGCCCAGTTGCACCTTCAGCGCGGCGCTCTGGCCACTGGCGGGAATGTCGACCACGCGCACCAGCTGCTGGCCATCGACCTGGAAGCCGTCGCCAGACAGGCGCGCAAACACCGTGGTGATGGCGTTATAGGCCTCGAATGCGCCTATCAGTTCGTCAGCGTCGGCGTGCTGCGCCACCGGGGACACCGCCTGTATCGAGAGCGTATGTGCGGCGCCATCCAGGCTGGACAGCACGATGCTGGCCACTGCCACGTTCTGCTCGGTGATGTATTTGACCAGGCGCATGCGCACGCCAGCAGCAGCATCTTCGAACACGCTGCTGAAATAGCTGGGCGTCTGCCGCCGCTGCGACGCGCGCTCGGTCCACTGCACCGCACGCGCGCCCTGTGTGGACTGGATGCGGAACAGCGCGTCGTAGTCGGTGGCATGCCAGTACGCCAGCTGGCCGACGAATCCCGGCTGCCCGGGCACATGGCGCGACAGGAACACTGCGCGCCCGCGCGTGAACAGCCAGTCGTTATGATCGTCGAAGCCTCCGGCGGTGCCGTCACGGGCCAGCATGCGGTCGATCCAGAAGTCGGTACCTGGCACCTGCCCCGCCCCTTGCGCCACATCGGCCGCATAGACGCGGGCCAGGTACCCGCCAGGCGCAAACGGCACCGTGCTATCGGGCAGCGGGTGCTGCAGACCATGGAACCGCGGCTCGCCGATCAGTGCATTGGGCCGTGCCCCCGGCCGTTCCTGTGCGACGAGCTGCCCCGCAAACCCCGTCATCACCCATAACGTCGCCCAGGTACAGACCAGCGCAGCGGCGTGCAAGCACCGACCTGCGTGTTGCCCGCGCCACTTGCGTATGCGCCGGACCAGGCCACTGCAGCGCAACCGGCCTGCGCAACCGCTGCGACTCACGCTCACCTAGAACTCCACCCGCAGCCGGCTCCAGAAATAGCGGCCCAGGGTGTCGTAGGTGGTCGCATCGGTATTGGCGGCGTTGGAGTAGCTGTAGAAGCGTGGTGGCGCGCGGTTGGCCAGATTGTCCACGCCCAGCGCCAGGGTGCCATGCAGGGCTGCGATTTTTCGGCTCAGCGAGGCATCGTGGTAGATCACCGAGCCGATCGGAAAATAGCGGCAACTTCCGTCCGCATTGGTGTCTGCACAGAAATCCTCGTACTGGCTGCCGTTGACGGTGCGGCCCAGATAGCGGGTGTTCCAGCTCGCGTGCCAGGGGCCCCTGTCCCAGGCGATATTGGCCACTGCACGCCAGCGCGGCATATTGCCCCAGCTGGAATTTTCACCCACGTAATTGTGCGAATCGCCGGCGAAGCTGAAGTTGGAAAAGAATGTTGCATCCAGCCCGGCAGTCAGCGCGCCCCAGCCTGTGTCGGTCAACGTGTAATGCACGCCGGCATCATAGCCGCGGATGTCGACCTTGCCGCTGTTGTAGGCAAACGGCACCGACACGCGCGTCAGCTGCCCCGATGCGTCGCGCTGGATCAGCGGGCAGAAGGCGGCATCGCGCCCCTGGAAGCAGTCGTTGACGACTTGCTGCGCGCTACTGCCGGTCAGCATGCCGTCCAGCACCACGCGCCAGCTGTCCACGTTGAGCGACAGCCCACGGACCTGCTCCGGGTCGTAGACGATGCCCAGGTTGTAGGAGCGGCCACGCTCGGGCTTGAGCCGGAAGCCGAGATTGTTGGCCCCGGATGTCAGCACATTGAACTGTGCGGCATTACGGAAACTTCCATCGTTGGGAACGTTGGCGCAGGCGGGATTGCCAGCGCCGGCATACCCATCGCAGGGGTCCTGGAAATCGCCGGTATTGTCGATCACTCCATTGAACGGTGAGCCGTAGAGATCACCCAGCGCCGGAGCGCGAAACACCTGCGAGCCGGTGGCACGCACCAGCAGGTTGGCGATCGGCCGCCATTCGATCGCCAGCTTGCTGTTGGTGGTGTTGCCCCAGGCGTCGTACTTGGAATACCGCGAGCCGAGATTCAGGTTCAGGCTGCTGGCGAAGGGGAGGTCCTTGAGCAAGGGCACCAGCAATTCCGCATACGCCTCGCGGATCGATTCGTCGCGCCCCTGGCGCAGGATGCAGCCATCGTCGTAATCGCAGTTGCCGTCGGCATCGGCGGCCGCCACGGCGCTGCTGGTGCCCTGCGCGAACTTGTTGGTGCGGTAGACCAGCCCCACGGCCGCCTGCACGGCGCCAGCGGGCAGCGTGAACAGGTCGCCATTGGCACTGATGTCGACGAACCGCATCTGGCTTTCGTCGATCAGGTCCACCGCGCGTTGGGTGCCGCGCAACGCAGCGATGGTGGCCGCGTCGTTGGGGTTGAAGATATTGATCGGCGTGCAGCCGGCAATCACCTCACCTGGTGTGCCGCACTTGACCTGCCCGTCGCTGTCCAGGAACGAGGCGCCCACCGCGTTGTTCAATGCCGACGTCACCGAGAACCCGGTGCGCACCAGCGTGTCCTTGTAGCGCGCGTAGCCGGCGGCGGCGTCCCATTGCCAACTGCTGCCGGCCACGCGCCCGCGCAGACCGGCCACCAGATTGGTCTGGAACATCGTGGCGGTATAGACACGCGTATTGGCCTGCGGGGAGCGCAGCAAGTAGCGGTCGAGCTGGTCGCCGAACGGGTTGTAGTAGTTGTCCACCGCATCCGGCATTTCCATGCCGAAGGCATCCAGGCGCGAGGTGGTCTTGCTGCGCGTCCAGAACACATCCATATAGCCCTGCACGGCCGGGGTGAAATCGAAACTGCCATGCAGCGAGGCGTTGGTACGCTCGATCGGTGTGATCAGATACTGCGCGTCGTAAACGTTGTAGCTATCGATGTCGCGTTGGTAGGGGCGAAACGCGTCTTCGCCCACTGGCCCCGGGGCCACACCGTCTGCCGGCGTCAGCACGCGTCCATCATTCAGGAAGGCACGCGTGTTGCCGCCGCGAATCTCGCTGACCTGGCCGTTGAAAAATTCCACTGCCTTGGCTGCATAACTGCGATCGCGGTTGAATACCGGGTTCATCGAATTGCGGCTGAGCCCCAGGATCAGCCCGCCACGCTCCCAGGTCTTGCCCCATTCCACGCCGAGCGTGCGGCTGTTGGCATCGCCGTGGGTGCTCTGCGCGTAGTCCACGGTGGCGGCAACGCCGTCGTACTTGTCCTTGAGGATGATGTTGACCACGCCACCGATGGCATCGGAGCCATACACCGACGATGCGCCGTCGGTCAGCACTTCCACCCGCTCCACCATGGCGGCGGGGATCGCATTGACGTCCACGCCCGGCGCCGAGGCGACGCTGCTCGCAGGGCCGGCCATGCGATGCCCGTTGACCAGCACCAGGGTGCGTTCCGGGCCCAGATTGCGCAGCGATACCAGCGCGCGGCCATGGCTGAAGCCGGAGTTGAGTGCCGGGCCGGGCATGAAGCCTGCCATCGCCGGCATTTGCTGCAGCAGCTGGCCGAGCGTGCTCTGCCCGCTGTCTTCGATGCGCTGGCGGTCGATCACGATCACCGGGCTGGCCGTTTCGGCATCCACGCGCCGCAGATGCGTTCCTGTGACATTGATCTGCTCCAGCGTCTGGGTCGCCTCGTCGGGTGCATCGGCCAGCTGCTGTGCGGCAGCCGGCAACGTGGCAAGCGACAACGCCAGCCAGATGGCCTGGCGCAGGGGCGCTGCATGCAAACGCGGACGATGCGGGGGGATAACCAACCGGCTCGGCGACATCGGAACTCCTCGGTGCATTCACAGGGGGGCGGGTCGCGCACGCACGGCCAAGCCGCACCGCAACGGCGCCAGGCAAGAGAAAGATCACGAAGAACACGTCACTGCGCTGCCGGACATCGGCAGGTCGTTACTGCGATGAGGACTCGCTCCCCCCTGAGAGCACGTGCCCGGCAATCGACGGACAACGCGAAAAAAGCTTGCGACAGTTGCGTGACAATCGTCTTGACGAATTTAGTCGGCCCGCGTGCGGAAGTTCGCGTGCTTGGCGTCAGTCTTGTGCGTGCCAGCCTGCCTCTGACACGCGGCGCAGCTGTCGCATGGCTGCGTGCTGGCACAGTGCCGCATCATCGCGCGGCGACCATACTCGACAACGCCCAGGTGCCCTGCGCGAAACGCGCCATCACTTCGCGCACAGTGAAACAGCCGTCACACGATGTGGCGTGGAAGACAGCGGCAACTGTTTGATCGCCGATCAGGACACGCATGACCAAGACGGCGCGCACCGCCATCGCTGTGACCATCGCTTCGACCATCACATCCAACATGTACGTCGTGACCGAGCCGGGCATCATCTTCTCACCCGTCGACGTGGCGGCAGCGCACGATCAAGACGGCGGGTGCTCAGCCAAACCAGGCCTGCACCTTCAGCACGGCCGCGGCCGTGGGCAACGCCACACGGTCGGCATGCGGACCCTGCAGACGCGCTGGCTTGCCGTCGACCAGTACGCGCTGCAACCGCGCGCCCGCCGGGACGCGCAGGCTCAACCAGGTGCGCTGGGGCCTGCGCTCGGGCAATTCCACCTCGCCCTCGATGCAGCGCTGTCGAAGATCGGTGCGCAGGCGCAGCGTGAGCGTGCCCCAGCGCGTGGGTGCGGCAGTGATGCCAACCGGTGCGCCGCTGCCCAGCCATGCACGCGGCAGCGCGCGCGCCAGGAACAGCTGCTCGCCTGCACTGTCCTCGCTGACCAGCATCCAGCGCAACAGCAAGGGAATGCTCATCTGGGCGGGCATGCAGAACAGCGGCATGCCGCCGGTGATACCGCTGACCTCGCCGGCCGTCCAGCTGCCGCGCGTATGCACCTGGTAGCGATGCGCATAGACGAACAGCAGATATTCCTCGATGCGGTCCAGCCGCAGCAATTGCTGCGCATAGCCATAGGAAATGAAGCCGAGCAGGTCGCGGCTGCCCGGCTCCGGCGGCGCGATATTGGCCACCACGCCGATGCTGGTGCCGCCATGGCCGCGCAGGCAGTCGATGACCAGATGGGCCAGATCGTCGGGCAGCACATCGGCCTGCAGCAGTTCGGCGTACGCGCGATGCGGCCATTGCTGTTCGCTGGGTTTTTCCTGCAGCAACGATTGGCGGAAGGTCAGTGTGGTACCCGGCAGCGGGCCTACGTATGGCGGCGACAGATCGTGGCGCACGTTCGCCCGCAGGCTGCTTTCCAGGCGCGTGCGCAACTGTCTGGCGCGGCGCTGCCACTGCCTTGCCAGCGTTGCCTCGCCACCGATCGCAGCCCACACCTGCGCGATGTCTTCCCAGCCGCGGATGGTCAGCGCGCTATTGGCGTAATACGGTTTCCACCATAGCGACGGATCGGGAAACAGGCAGGCATCGGATTCGTTCCAGCCATGCAGCAGGCCGTACCCCTGCGCCGTGCGCGGCAGCGCCAGCGCCTGGTCGTGCAACCCGCACAGCAGCTGCGCAGTGGCCGCGATCTTGGGCAGCAATCGACGCAGGCGCGCTGCATCGCCGGTGTAGCGCAGATAGCGCGCCAGCAGCGACAGGGTCAGCCCGAACTGCCCGACTTCCGGCCCGCGCATGTTCGGCAGGCCATCGTCCTGTACGAACGCATCGAAATAATTGTCGATCACCGCCGCCGCCTGCGCAAAGCGGCCCCATTCCAGATTGGCGTACAACGAGCTGGTAAAGGTGTCCTGAAAGCCGTCGTACTCGTTGCCGTAATAGTCGCGCTCCACCGCGCCGTACTTGGGGTAGTCGCCGCCCGGCCGCACCACCAGCTCGCGTGCGAAGGCGAACTGCGCCATGTCGTTCCAGCTGGCGTCCGGCAGCTGCGCCTGCACGGTGCCGGCCAGCGCCTGTTGCCAGTACGCGGCGAAATCGATCAGTGCTGCGTAGAACTGCTCGTCAGTGGCCGCCGTACGCGCCGTGCCGAAGGCCGGATAGCTGTGCGTGTAGTGCACCGCCACGACCTGCCCGCCGCGCACCTGCATGGTGCGGTGCCAGGTCTGCACCACGAAGCGATCAGTGGCGCGCACATCGGCGAACACCAGCACGTCGTACCAGGCATCGGGCTCGCCGTCGCGGCGCATCACCTTGCGTACCGCCGGCATCCAGCCTCCCAGCACGCCTTCTTCGCGGCGCTTGATCAGCGCCTCCTCGCCAAGCTCGGCGAAGGCGTGTTCCGGGCGCGCGGTGCGGCTGCGCCCGTTGGGCAGGATCGGCATGGTGTCCAGCGCTTCGCGGGTACCGACAAAGGTAGTCCAGGGCCAGCGCCCACCGTTGTCCTTGGGGTCGAGCAAGGAGGCCGGCGGTGGCGCGACATCGCGCACCTGCGCCTCGTCCGGGTCGCCGTCGCGCAAAAGGCGGTCGGCCAGCAAGTCGGCCTCGGCCATCGCCACCTCGGCCAGCGGCATGCCGAAGTAGGGCTTGCCCTCTGCCGGATAGGCCGGCTCGGTGCGTTTGTCCAGGCGCAGCATGCCGCTGTCGGTCCACAACGTCAGCTGACCCTGCGGATCGTCGAGGTGCTCGTAGACGGTCCAGTCCTGCTGCAGGTGCCGAAAGCGGCAAAGCGCGATACCGACATGCGCGGCCGACGGCAGCGCTTCAAGACGCGGCAGCGCCGGTGGCGGCAACGTCGCCGGGGTGTGCGGCGTGCCGGGCAGCGCGAGCGCGGCACCCGCGCCCACCGCCGCGGTTGCCGCCATGCCCTGACGCAAAAAGCTCCTGCGGTCCATCGTCGCGCCCTCGCTTGATCTCATCCACATCGTGCGCGACGGCGCGGCTTGCGTCTTGTGGCACGTGTCTGGCACGTATGCGGAAATCCGCACAGACGCAGCTGTTGCTGCGCTGCCATCGCAGCAACGGCGCAGCGCCTAGGGAAACTCTGATCAACACCACCAGCAGACATGAAAAGCCGTCCAGGGCCGCGTATTTTGCGTTCAAACCCTCGATTTTTGCCGTTTTCGGCGCATTTGCTGCCAGTTTCCCAAACTACGGGCGCACGTCGACCACGGCAGGTAATAAATGCTTACGCTTCAGCCACAGGTTCGACAGCGCAAACAGCGTCAGCACCTGCGCGGTGTTCTTCGCCAAACCGCGATAGCGCACCTTGACGTAGCCGAACTGGCGTTTGATCACCCGAAACGGATGCTCCACCTTCGCCCGCAGGCTGGCCTTGGTGTACTCCCTACGCTTGGCTCGCTTCGATTCACGTTTGTTCTTGATCTGCCTCAGCTTCGAGCGCTTCTCCGCGATCAGGTAGCGCAGCTTGCGCTTGCCCTTCATCTCATCGCGCTTCTCAAGCCCGGTGTAGCCGCTGTCCCCGCACACCGTGCCTTCCTTGCCGTGCAGCAGCTTGTGCGCTTGCGTGATATCGGCCACGTTGGCCGCCGTGCATTCGACGTGGTGCACCAGCCCGGAGTCGTCGTCCACCCCGATGTGCGCCTTCATCCCGAAGTAATACTGGTTGCCTTTCTTGGTCTGATGCATCTCCGGATCGCGCTCGCCCTGCTTGTTCTTGGTCGAGCTGGGCGCAGCGATGATCGTGGCATCCACGATCGTCCCGCCGCGCAAGCTCTGCCCCTTGCGCGACAGATGCGCGTTCACCCGATCGAACAGCTTGCGCGCCAGATCGTGCTGCTCCAACAAATGGCGGAAGTTGAGAATCGTGGTCTCGTCCGGCACCTCATCCAGCCCGCCGATCTTGGCGAAACGGCGCATCGACACCGTGTCGTACAGGGCTTCTTCCGCTGATGGATCGCTCAGCGCATACCACTGCTGCAAAAAATGGATGCGCAGCATCGTTTCCAACCGATACGGCTGGCGCCCCGGCTGCCCGGACCTCGGGTAGTGCGGCTCGATCAGCGCCAGCAAGGCCTTCCACGGCACCACTTGATCCATCTCGGCCAAGAACACCTCGCGCCGTGTGCGCTTGCGCTTGCCGTTGTACTCCGCATCGCCGAAGGTCAGTTGCATCGAAATCGTCTACTCGGGTCGTTGATCGATCGTGGCAGATCAGGATGGATTGTTCAGAGTTTCCCTAGTTGCCGCCCCCTGCCGTTTAGCCACGTGACTTTCTGGCCACGCCGGCAGCTGCGGTGGCAGCCACACTGACCACACGGACGCAGGCAGCACTGTCGCCAGACCGCCGCGCAACCCAAGCCCACCCACAAGGAACGTCATGCAGCCATCCCCACCGCGCATTCCGCACGCTGCCCGCGCCGCAGTGCGGTTTTTCGATGTCGGCAGCGCGTCCGCCAGGCGGTTGCAACGTCCGGCGCATTGCTGGCTATGGCTGGCCTTGATCGTACCCTGCATCGCGCAGGCGCAGGTGGATCTGTCGCAACTGGATGCCGAGATGGCCGCGCCACGCACCCAGATGCTGGTGCTCGGCAGCGTGCACCTGTCGCAGTTGCCCAAGGACAGCGACATCAGTGCCGCGCGCCTGCAACCGCTGATGGACCGGCTGGCCGCGTACGCGCCGACCATCATCACCACGGAGGACCTGTCGGGCGAAAGCTGCGACCTGATGCGGCGCCATCCTGCCGTCTATCTGCCCGAGGACACCACGACCTATTGCCCCGACACCGGCGAGGCGGCGCGTGCCACCGGGCTGGATGTTCCCACCGCTCTCGGCCGGGTCCGTGCAGCGCTCCGCAGCTTGCCCAGCGCGCCCACACCGGCACAGCGTCGGCACCTGGCTGCGCTGTTTCTGGCCGCGGGCGAGCCGCCTTCTGCGCTGGTGCAATGGCTGCAGCTTGCGCCGGCAGAACAGCGCAGCGGCGATGGCCTGGATGCGGCGCTGGTCGCGCGACTGCACAGCATGGAACAGCGTCCCAACGAGAGTTACCAGATCGCCGCGCGACTGGCTGCACGCCTTGGCCTGCAGCGCGTCCACCCGGCCGACGATCACACCGGCGACAACGTGGACCTGGGCGACCCGGCGGCGTACGGCAAGGCGATCCAGGCCGCCTGGGACAAGGCCGCGCCGCGGGCGCGCGCCATGCGTGAGCGCGAGGACCAGTTGGCTAGTCAAGGCAAGCTGTTGGGGCTCTACCGCGCAATCAACCTTCCGGCCAACCAGCAGTTGTCGATCGAGGTGGATTTTCGCGCTGCGTTGAGCGAGACCTCGCCGCACCGCTACGGCTATCGCTACGTGTCCGGATGGGAAATCCGCAACCTGCGCATGGTGTCGAATATACGCGCCAGTTTTGCCGAGCAACCCGGTGCACGCGTGCTGGCAGTGGTCGGCGCCATGCATAAGCCCTGGTTCGACAACTGGCTGGGACAGCTGCAGGGCGTGGATATCGTGGATGCGGCGCAGGTGTTGGGTAATGACGGAAAGTGAGTGCAACGACTTCAGCGTGACGCTCTAACGCAAAAGCCTGATTGGCCGAGGGCGCGGTGCCCTCGCCGCTCGCGGGACACGCCGTGAACCCATCCCTGGGGGCTCGGTGGCGGCATCCATGCCGCCAACGGTTCCGCAAGCGGCGAGGACACCGCACCAGAGAGTTTGATGGTGGTTTTATTGAAGAACGGAAACACCGGCGCGCTGGTTGCTTCTCAACCTCTGCGCACCGACCAATTCGCACGGTCCTTGCAGCCAAGCGGCAGACAGATGTCACCTGGCGCGGACATCAAACGAATCGCCGCGTACTCCGTGCAGCAGATCGACAACAGCCGTCGTCCACCCCGAAGGTCTTAGGTCAAGACATCCAACAAGCTACCCAACATCTCGTCGGAGCGCCGCAATACATTGGCATTGGCCTGGAAATCGTTGCGCGCCGACAGACCTTCGACCAGATCGGTGACCGGAGCCGCCGGATCGGACGCGGCATCGACCACGCTGGCCGCCACGCCGCCAGTGGCCTGCGTGCTGGCCGCCACCGCCTGACGCGGGCTGCCGTCTACCGGTTGGCGGGCGACATTGCTGGCTGCCACCTGCTGACGCAGCGCGGCGACCTGCATTCCGGAATTGGCGATACTGCTGATGCTCATGGTGGCTCCGTGACGCAAGTGACTGAGGTGACGCGGGATGCAATGGCGTGCGGCGATACGGACGTCGAGGTAGTGCTGGCAACCCTGCGCACGCAGTCGCCGTAGCGCCTGCATCCGTCAATAGGTTCCGACCCGCACCCGCAGCACCACCGGTTCGGGACTGGTGGGGCCACCGCGGCCGAAGTTGAGCCCGTAGTCGGTCTGGTCGCCGTTGAGCTGCCTTTCTACCTGCCAGCGCCCGTCGACATACCGCCCCTGCTCCACCCGCAACAGTTGCCCATGACGGGTATCGGCCGCCTCGCGGAAAAATTCAATGCGCGCGGCCATGCCCGTGACCAGAAACTCCTCCGGCCCCAGCTGCGCCACCAGCAGCCGCCCGCCGTGGTCGTCGTTGCCCCGCAGGATCGCCGGCGCATCGCCCCACATCGGCGCGCCAAACGACACCTTGGCCTGCCACTCGCCAAAGCGCAGCGTGCGCTGCGGCATGCCGGGCTGCTCGGCCACGCCTTGCAGGCGGCCATCGAAAGCGGCCTGCGCCAGCACCCGCTGCAGCGGTGCCAGCAACTGGAAATTGGCCGAATGCGCGGCGATGGCGGCGCGATTGGCCTCGCTATCCGGGTTGCCGTCCATGCCGAAGATCGAGAAGCCTACCCCGCCCTGCCCCAGCACATGGAACAGGTACGGCGCCGTGGCCGCTTCGAAGCCGGTCTCCGACACCCAGGCCGGGTTGTCCGGCCGCGCGTACTGGCCGATGACCTTGGTGTATTCGTTGTAGTCGCTGGTGTAGATGTCGGTGCCGATGAAATCGATCGACGGCGTGGCCGCGCGCCATAGCGCGAACACATTCGCCGTGGCGCCGCCGGACGGATAATCCATGCCCGGATAGCGCTTGCCCTTGTAGCGCAGCCAGGTGTTGACGTAGAGCGGCAGCGGATACGCACGCTTGCCGGCGGCAGCCACCTGCTCGATGTATGCCGCCGTGGCATGCGCGTTGAAGGCCTCGGCCGCCTCCGCGCCGAACAGCTGTTGCCAGCTGCCGGCGGGCTTGCCGAGTGCCGCAGCGATGGCCGCCGGCACCGGCTGCGCGAACGCCGCCTCGCCGGCCGGGCCGTGGTCGCGCACCGTACCGATGGCACCGGGCTCGTTTTCCACCTGCACCAGGATCACCGTGTGGCGCTCGCCATCGACCTTGCGCAGGTGCTGCATCAACGCGGTGAACGCACGCGCATCGGCCTGCACATTGGCGGCCACATGCGGCGACAGCACATCCACCGGCTCGCCATTGGCATCGCGCATGCGCGGGTAGGTGGCATCGTCGCGCTTGATCCATTCCGGCACGTAATGCATCTGGCCGTTCTTCCAGCTGCCGAACCACAGCAGCGCCACGCGCAGCCCGCGCTTGCGTGCGCCGGCGATCAAGGCATCCACGTTGGTGGTGTCGAAGCGGCCCTGCACCGGCTCGAACTGCTCCCAATACACCGGCGCCTCCACGGTATTGGCATGCAGGGCGACCACTTCGTCCAGCGCCTTGGGCAACACCGCCGGCCAGGCGCTGGAGTTGTGCAGCTGTGCGGCCAGGATGGTGTATGGCGCTCCGTCGACGAAGACCGCATGACGGCCGTCCTGGCTGACGAAGCGTGGCATTTCTTCGGCGTACGCTGCCGGCGTCATCGCGATGGCCAACAGCGACACCACACACAGGCAGACAACCGCACGACCGCGCTGGCGAAGGGCAGATAAACGGGCAAACAGCATCAGCGAGCCTCCGGGGCGGATGAATTCCAGTGTGGCGTGGGCTGCCCGAGCAGGTGGCGCACGAAGAAGTCGTACTGCCGGCGTTGTACATAGTCGATCGGCCCGCTGGAGCGGCCCACCGAATGTTCGCCACCGGGCACGTTGAGCAGGTCGAAGTCCTTGCCGGCCTTGATCAGGGCATCCACCACCTGCGCGGTGGAGGCCGGGTCCACATTGCGGTCCTGCTCGCCGACGATCAGCAGCAGGTCGCCCTGCAATTTGCTTGCATTGACCACGCCCGAGGCAGCGGCATAGCTGGCATCCACCGGCCAGCCCATCCACTGCTCGTTCCAGCTGATCTTGTCCATGCGGTTGTCGTAGCAGCCGGCAAACGCCACGCCCACCTTGTAGAACTCCGGGTGGCGTTCCAGCGCGCCCAGCGTGCTTTGTCCCCCTGCCGATGCGCCGTAGATGCCGACGCGGCTGATGTCGTAGGACCGGTCCTTTGCAGCGAGCGCGCGATGCCAGGCGATACGGTCGGGGAAGCCGGAATCGCCCAGGTTCTTCCACGCCACGTCGTGAAAGGCCTTGGACCGGTTGGCGGTGCCCATGCCGTCGATCATCACCACGATGAAGCCCAGGTCCGCCTGCGCCTGCATGCCGATCTGCTTGTCGCCGCCGGAGTGATAGCCGAACGGCCAGAACGTCTTGGGCACGAAGGAATCGTGCGGGCCGGCGTAGATGTTTTCGATCACAGGATACCGCTTGCGCGGGTCGTAATCGCGCGGGCGCACCACCATGCCCCAGATGTCGGTGCGACCGTCGCGGCCCTTGGCGACGAAGGTCTCCGGCGCGCGCCAGCCTGCGGCAAGCAACCGGTCGATATTGCCCTGCTCCACCTGCTGCAACAGCCGCCCATCGATGGCATGCAACTCCATCACCGGCGGCAGGTCCGGGCGCGAGTAGACATCGACGTAATGCCGGCCATCGTCTGCAATGGCCACCTCGTGATCGGCATCGGCGGTGGTCAGTCGGTGAAGGTTTCGCCCATCGTAATCCACGCTGTAGAGCTGCCGGTAATACGGGTCCTTGCCCGCGTCCATGCCGCTGGCAGTGAACCAGATGCGGCGCTGCGCATCGTCGACCTTCAGGACATCGCGCACCACCCATGGCCCGCGGGTGAGTTGGCGCGTGGGCTTGCCGCTGCGGCCATCGAACAGATACAGGTGCCGCCAGCCATCGCGCTCGGAGATCCACAAAATCCCGTCGCCATGCGCGTCCACCTCATGACGAAAGCTGCGGTCGGCGTAGACGAAGGTGCGTGCGTCTTCGGACACCGCCACATGCGCGCGCCCGCTGCTGGCGTCCACCGCAATCACGCGCATGTGCTGAAAGCCGCGTTGCACGTACTCAAAGCTCACACTGCGCCCATCCGCCCGCCATTGCAGCGGCGACAAGGAATACGGCGTGGCAAACAGCGCGTTGTCCACCACGCGCCGTGTGCCGTCCACCGCCAGCAGCACCGGCCGTTCCACATCCACCGCGTCGCCCGGCTTGGGATACAGCTGGGTATGCACCACCGGCTCGAGGCGTCCGGGCGGCGCGGCCTCCACACGGGTCACCCGGCGCGCAGTGCCCGGCCGCACCCGATACACCGCCAGCCGCTGCGAATCCGGCGACCAGGCAATGCTCTCCGGATCGAAATAGTCTTCCGCACGGCCATCGTCGGTGCGCTGGACCAGCTGGCCGTCGGCCACCCGGCGCACGATCAGGTTCCAGCCGTCGGCCAGCGCCTCCCACTGCCCGTCTGGCGAGCGGCGCGGGGTGGTGTCGGCCGCCACGTCCGGGTCGCGCACCACGCCAAAGCCGCGTGGCCGCTGTTGCGGCTGCCGGCCTGGGGCATCGGGCGCGCACTGATACGTGGTCAACGTACAGCGCCATGCAGCGTCCTCGATGGCGAACACGATCGCGCCGTCCTCGCGTCCACCTTCCTGCGAGTAAGCAAACTGCTCGAACGGCAACGCCAACTCTGCATACGCGATGCCGGTGGCGGCCTGCAGCGCCTGCGCCACGCGCGCCTGGTCAAAAGCCGGTTGCTTGTGCAGCGTGGCCACATCCACGCGGACGAAGGCGAAGCCGCCAGGCACGGTCTCGCGGTAA
This sequence comes from Xanthomonas campestris pv. badrii, assembly GCF_012848175.1. Lineage (NCBI taxonomy): Bacteria > Pseudomonadati > Pseudomonadota > Gammaproteobacteria > Lysobacterales > Lysobacteraceae > Xanthomonas > Xanthomonas campestris. The sequence goes on from NZ_CP051651.1 coordinate 2,465,237, forward strand.
TGGAACGTGCCGTCGTCCTGCCATTGCGCCGGCCAGGCGACGTTTTCGGTGAGCGTGCTCCAGTAAGCGCGCAGGCCGAGCGAGCGTTGGTAGTCGGCCACCGTTGGCGCCGCTTGCGCATTGGCCGCAAGCCACAGCATGCATCCGGCCACGACGCGCGCCGCCTGCATCACCCGTGCAGCACGCCGCGCGTCATTGCCCATCGTCTTCTTCCAATGCCAGTTCGTTGCTACGCAGGCCGCTGCGTGCGCCCCAGTGATAGATGAAGAACGCAATCACCGCCACGCTCAGCGTATCGAACGGGTGCGCGATCCAGCCGTGACCGCCGAAGGTGCCGGCCCACGACACCGCCATCACCAGCACGAAGAACACGATCAACCACAGCGATGCGCGCACCTGCCGCAACAGCCGCGCACGCCCGTCGCGCGAGGGCAGCCGATACAGCACGTACAGCGCGAACGCGAGCACCTGCAACCCGAGCAACCACGACAGGGTCGGCCAGGTGGACCAGTACACGATCAACGCCGCCACCATGAACGACAGCGGCCCCAGCACACTCAGCCCGCGCACGAAGAACGGCCGTGGCAAGTCCGGCGCACTGCGGCGCAGTGCGGCCACCGTCACTGGCGCCACCGCATAGCTCAGCACCAGGGCCGCCGACACCACGCCGATCAGGGTCTCCCACGAGGGAAACGGCAGCGTCCAGAAGATCGACAGGCCCAGGCTCAGCCACAAGGCCGGACGCGGAATCCCCGATGCCGGGTCCACCCGCGTCAGCACCGGCAAAAACCCACCGCTACGCGCCCAGCCATACACCACGCGCGGCGTGGCATTCATGTAGATATTGCCGGTGCCGCTGGGCGAGACCATCGCATCGCAGATCACCAGTGCGGCCAGCCACGCCATGCCCAGGGCAAGCGCGATGTCGTGGTACGGCAACGAAAATGCCTTGTCGATGCCGCTCCAGCCCTGCGCCAGTTGCGCGACCGGAATGCTGCCCAGAAAGGCCAGCTGCAGCAGCACATAGATCACCGTGGACAGTGCCACCGACAGGATCAGCGCGATGGGAATATTGCGCTGCGGGTCGCGCACCTCGCTGGCGACCGACACGATCGGCGTCAGCCCCAGGTACGCAAAGATGATGCCGCCGGCAGAGATGGCCGCTTCCACTCCGGCCATGCCCGATGGCGCGAACCCATGCACGCTCAGGTTGTCGGCGTTGAAGTGCTTCATCAGCAGCACGATCACCAGGATCGGCACCAGGAACTTGAAGATGCTGACGATGTTGTTGGCCAGCGCGAAGGTCTTGACGCTGAAGTAGTTGAGCAGGAAGAACAACACCAGCAAGGCCAGCTGCACCAGCCAGCCCCAGATGCTGGGATGGGTGCTGCCGGGTTGGCTCAACCACGGAAACCATGCCGCTGCATATTGCCGCGCGGCTTCCACCTCGATCGCAATCAGGCTGGAAAACGCGATCAAGGTGATGAAGCCGGTCAACGAGCCCAGCAGCGCACCATGCGAATACTCGGGGTAGCGCACCACTCCGCCGGCACGTGGCAATGCCGCGCCCAGTTCGCAATACACCAGACCCAGCAGCAGCACCGCAATGCCGCCGAGGATCCACGACACGATGCCGGCCGGCCCGGCAATCGAGGACACGTGGCTGGCCGAGAACAACCACCCGGAACCGAAAATCGAGCCCAACCCGATGAAGGTGAGGTCGGTCAGGCTCAGCCGCTTGTGGAACTTGCCTTGTGTGGCCATGGTGCCCCTCATTGAAAAGGTTGTAGCCGATTCCTAACGACTGCAGCTGTTTCCTTCTCCCTGCGACTGCAGCTGTTTCCTTCTCCCTGCGGGAGAAGGTGCCCCGAAGGGGCGGATGAGGGTACGGGCGCAGCCTCGTGTCCTTTCGACACTGCGCAGCTTCGCCCCGTACCCTCACCCCAACCCCCGCGCCCCAGCCCGCGCTTGCGGCGCGGGCGCTCCAAGGCACGCGCGCCAATGGCGCGCAAACCGTGCCTTCTCGCCCCAAGGGGAGAGGGGCTCGAATGACACCCCTTCTCCCACCGGGAGAAGGTGCCACGAAGGGGCGGATGAGGGTACGGGCGCAGCCTCGTGTCCTTTCGATCCTGCGCGGCTTCGCCCCGTACCCTCACCCCGACCCCCGCTCCGCGCCCCGGCCCGCGCTTGCGGCGCGGGCGCTCCAAGGCACGCGCGCCAGTGGCGCGCAAACTGTGCCTTCTCGCCCCAAGGGGAGAGGGGCTCGAATGACACCCCTTCTCCCACCGGGAGAAGGTGCCACGAAGGGGCGGATGAGGGTACGGGCGCAGCCTCGTGTCCTTTCGATCCTGCGCAGCTTCGCCCGTACCCTCACCCCGACCCCCGCTCCGCGCCCCGGCCCGCGCTTGCGGCGCGGGCGCTCCAAGGCACGCGCGCCAGTGGCGCGCAAACTGTGCCTTCTCGCCCCAAGGGGAGAGGGGCTCGAACGACTCACCTTCTCTCAGGGGAGAGGGGCTTCACAGCATTGCTATTGCTCCGACACCTCCTGTGCCCAAGGCGACGTCCCGCCCTCGGCGATGAAACGGGCGATGCGTTGCTCCAGCACCGGGAGCGGCACCGAGCCGGTTTCCAGGATCGCGTCGTGGAAGGCGCGGAGGTCGAACGTCTCGCCGAGCGCGGCTTCGGCCTTGTGCCGCAACTCGATGATCTTCAACTCGCCCAGGTAGTACGACAGCGCCTGCCCAGGCCAGGCGATATAACGATCGACCTCGGTAGTCACTTCGTGCTCGCTCAGCGCGGTGTTGTCGCGCAGGTAGGCTTGCGCCTGATCGCGCGTCCAGCCCTTGTGGTGAATGCCGGTGTCGATCACCAGGCGGCAGGCGCGCCACATCTGGTAGGTGAGATAGCCGAAGCGATCGTAGGGCGTGTCGTACATGCCCATTTCCTGGCCCAGATACTCCGAGTACAACGCCCAGCCTTCGCCATAGGCCGAGATATAGCCATAGCGGCGAAATGCCGGCAGGCCCTGCGCTTCTGCCGCCAGCGGCATCTGCAGCGCATGGCCGGGCGAGGATTCGTGCAGGGTCAGTGCAGTCAGGTTGTACAGCGGCCGCGATGGCAGGTTGTAGGTGTTGACCAGATAGATGCCCGGACCGCCGCGACCGCCGGTGTAGAACGGCGCCAGCTCCGGCGGCACCGGCTCGATGGCGAAGCGGCGACGCGGCAGGCGGCCGATGTAATCGCCCACCTTGGCATCCACGCGCTTGGCGATCCACGCCGCCTGCTTGAGCAACTCCTCCGGCGTCTTGGCATAGAACTGCGGGTCGGTGCGCAGGAATTGCAGGAATGCCGGGAACACGGCCTGCCCGGCCGGCGGCTTGAAGCCGCTCTCGGCGATGGTGGCGTCCATCTGCTTGCGCAGCTTGGCGACCTCCTGCAGGCCGATCTGGTGGATCTGCTCGGGGCTCAACTCCAGCGTGGTGAATTCGCGGATCTGCGCGCGGTAATAGGCCTTGCCATCGGGCAGCGCCTCGCCGGCCAGCGTGCTGCGCGCGCGCGGCTGGTACTCGCTGCGGATGAAGTCCAGCAAGCGGGCGTACGCCGGCACCACTTGGGTGTCGATGGTCTGTACCGCCTGCTGCCGCAGCTGCGCCTGCACGTGCGCCGTCAGCGTGGCGGGCAGTTGTTTGAACGGCGCGTAGAACGGGTTGGCTTCGCCCCTGGCCTGCGCCACATCGGCGATGGATTGATCGCGCCCGGTCAGCGTGACCCTGGGCTGGCTGAAGCCCCGCGCCAGACCGGCACGCATGTTGTCGGTGTGCTCGGCGAAATAGCGCGGAATATCGGCCAGCATTTTCAGATAGCGCTGGTAGTCCTCGCGCGTGCGCAACCTGGCTTCGGCACTGAAGCCAAGATCGCTCCAGAACGCCGAGTCGCTATTGAACGGCATTTCCCAGGCGCGGAAGTGCTGCTGATCCAGCAACACCACCAACTGCTGGCGGTACACCTGGTAACTCACCTGATCTTCGGCAGACAACTGCACCTGCGGGATGGCATCCAGTTCCTTCAACGCTTGTTGCCAGTACGCCGTGCGCTGGTTCTGCGTGGCCACATCCACATTGGGCAGATGGTCGGCTTGTTGTTCCTGCGTGGCCTGGTTGTCCTCATCCACCGCGCCGGACAACTGTGCCTGCCGCCAACGCCATTCCCGCGTGTACAAGGCCTTGAAGCGGGCCGCGGCCGTGTCCTGGCGACTCTGCGCAGTCGGCGCAGGCTCGGCTGCGTGCACCTGTAGCGGTGTCCCCACCACGGTGGCGGCGATCAGCAGGCTCAGCGCGCCGAGCCGCACCACGCTGCTGTCCGGCGACGCGCTCACTTGGCCACTCCCGGTGCGGTCTTGGCCTGGGCAATCCACTGCCGCACGCGCTGCTGCAGCATCGCCAACGGCATTGCGCCGCCGCCCAGCACCGCATCATGGAAGGCGCGCACATCGAAGCGATCGCCCAGCTCTTTTTCCGCTTCCGCGCGCAACGCCAGGATCTGCAGCTGGCCGAGCTTGTAGCCCAGTGCCTGGCCCGGCCAGACGATGTAGCGATCGGTTTCGGATTGAATGCTGGGTTCGTCGTCGGACGGATGGGCGTGGAAAAAATCCACCATCTGCTGCCGGTTCCAGCGCTTGTAGTGCACGCCGGTATCCAGCACCAGGCGGTTGGCACGCAGCAGCTCGCCGGACAGCCGGCCGTAGTCGTTGTACGGGTCCTTGAAGAAGCCGATCTCCTTGCCCAGGCGCTCGGCATACAGCGCCCAGCCTTCGATGTAGGCGTTGTAGCCGGCCTGCTGGCGGAACGGCGGCAACGGCAGCGTCTGCGCAAGCGAAATCTGCAGGTGATGGCCGGGCACGCCCTCGTGATAGGCGGTGGTTTCGATGTTGACCAGCGTGCGGCTGGCGAAGTCGCTGGTGTTGACCTTCACGATGGCCGGCTTGGTGCCTTCCGGGTTGCTTTGCCAGTATTCGGCGCCGGGGGCGCTACGCCGGAATGCGGGCATCGCCTGCACCTCCAGCGGCGTCTTGGGCAGGTGCCCGAACAGCTTGGGCAACTCCGGTTCCATTGCGGCGATGTACTGGCGGTACTGCTGCAGGATCTGCTCGCCGGACGTGGCGAAGTGGCGTTTGTCGGTGTCCACGGCCTTGCGGAAGCTGGCCAGGTCGGCAAAGCCCTGCGCCTTGGCGATCACCGTCATCTCGCCTTCGATCCGCGCCACTTCCTGCAGGCCGATCTGGTGGATCTGCTCCGGCGCCATGTCGGTGGTGGTCTGGGTATGGATGGCGTAGCGGTAGCGGCGCTCGCCATCGGGCAGCGACCAGATGCCTTCGGAACTGCGGCCCTGCGCGGCGTATTCGTCGCGCACGAAGGCCGACAGCTTGCCGTAGGCCGGGCGGACCTGCTCATCGATTGCGGCCAGCAACTGCTTGCGTAGTGCAGCGCGCTGCTCGGCCGGCACCGCCGCATCGAGTTTTTTCAATGGCGAGGCGAACGGGCTCTGCTCGCCGGTGAGCGCTGCGATCTTGTCGATCTGCTCGGGCAGGCGCTCCAGCAGGTAACGCGGCTGCACCAACCCGTCCTTGGCCCCCTGGCGCGACACCTCGATGACCTGCGCGATCACGCTAGGAATGGCCTGCAGCCGCGCGATGTAGTCCTGGTAATCCTTGGCGTTTTCGAACGGAAACGCATCGCCATACCCGGCCAACGCCAGCTGGATGCCACCGATCGGCTCCAGCGGCATCGCATAGGTCTTCAGGTCGATGCCCTCCAGCTTGTCGCGCAACTGGCCCACCATCATCTGCAGGCTGAGCTGGCGTTGCGCGTCCAGCGCCTTGGCGTCCACTGCTTCGAACTGCTCAAGCAGGTCGGCGGTCGCGGCGCGCTCTGCGTGCACGGCCGCAAGCGAATAATCGCTCCAGCGATCGTTGTAGCGCTTGTCGCCGATGATGCTGGCGAACTCCGGGTTGTGCTGCAGCTGGTATTGCCACTGCTTGTCCAGCAACGCATCGAACGCCTGGGCGGCCTGTTCGCCGGTCGGCGCGGCAGTGGCTGCAGCTGCCGTTTCCGGTGCCGGTGGCGCCGGCTTGCAGGCAGTGAACAAGGCGGCGGCCAGCAGGCCGATGGCGACAGGACGCAGGTGCTTCATGCAGTGACTCCAGGATGCGAGGACGGCGGAATGGCTTCAGCGGGAGCGCCCGCCGCACCCGGGTGCGCTCCGACATGTGCGTGAGCCCGTACAGGCTTACGCAAACGGTTGATCGATCGCTGGCGACGGCGGCGTGAACCACTGCGCGCCGGCGTCGGTGACATGGAAATGGTCCTCCAGGCGCACGCCGAACTGCCCGGGTACCACGATCATCGGTTCGTTGCTGGCGCACATGCCCGGCTGCAGCGGCAGTGCGTTGCCGCGCACCAGGTACGGCGCCTCATGAATCGCCAGCCCGCAGCCATGGCCGGTACGATGCGGCAAGCCGGGCAGACGATACTCCGGGCCCAACCCTGCCGCTTCCAGCACCGCGCGCGCGGCCTGGTCCACCGCCTCGCAGGCCACACCTGGGCGGATCGCCGCAAATGCCGCGGCCTGCGCGGCCTGCTCCAGGTCCCAGATGCGCCGTTGCGCATCGCTGGGCGTGCCGTAACTCCAGGTGCGGGTGATGTCGGAGTGGTAGCCCTGCACGGTGCAGCCGGTGTCGATCAGTACCAGCTCGCCTTCGCGCAAGTGCTGCACGCCGGGAATGCCGTGCGGAAACGCCGTGGCATGCCCGAACTGCACGATGCAGAAGGTCGAGCCGTTGTCCGCGCCCAGCGCGCGATGCGCCTGGTCGATGAAGCGCACCAGCTGGTCGGTAGCGATGCCTTCGTGCGCGATGCCGGCGGCCAGGCGCTGCACCAGCAAGGTCATGTCGCAGGCCTGCTGCATCAATGCCAGCTCGGCGGCCGACTTGCACATGCGGCAGCCGTCGATGATGCCGCCCGCGTCGCGGATGGCGGTGCCCAGATGCGCGCGCAGGCCGGTGTGCACGGCAAACGCGATCCCTGGATCCAGCGCCAGCGCATGTGCATGGCGATCGTCCATGACCTGCACCACCAGCGCATACGGATCCTCGTGTTCTTCCCACAGGAATTTGGCCACCGGAATCTGCAGCACCGCGTCCAGCGAGCCTTCCTCGAAGGCCGGGCAGATCAGCGCCGGGTCGCCATCGATGGTGAGCAGCATTGCCACCAGCCGTTCGCTTGCCCCCCACGGCACGCCGGTGAAGTAGCGCAGCGAGGTGCCGGCGCCGATCAACAGCGCATCCACGCCGTGCGCACGCATCGACCCGCGCGCACGCTCGATGCGCTGCGCATACTCATCGGGGCCGATCGGTGCGGCGCGCCGCGTCCAGGGCGCCAGTTGCGCCTGCGCCTGATCCAGCGACAGACCGCCAATCTGGGCGCTCATGCGCCCGCTCCCAGGTCGGCGCTGCTCCACTGCCCGTCCACCAGGCGCGCCACGCCGCCGGGATTGCGCTGGCGCAGTTCCACCGGCAGTAGCGCATCCGGTACTGCATCAAAGCTGTGCAACGCGGCAAAGCGACGGATTGCGCCGGGCATGCCGACCGCAGTGAAGCCCGGATGCCCGGTGCTCGGGAATGGGCCGCCATGATTCTGCGCCGCGCTCACTGCCACACCGGTCGGCATCTTGCTGTTGATCAGGCGCCCCACCCGCGCACGCAGCACCGGCGCGATCGCCTGCCAGGCGGCATCGTCGCTGCCATCGCCTGCGCGGTACAGGGTGCCGGTGAGGTTGCCTTCGAACGCGGCCGCCAGCTGCGCCATCTGCGCGGTATCGCGTGCGCGCACCAGCAGGCTCACCGGCCCGAAGGCCTCGGTCTGCAGCGCCTGCGGATTGGCCAGGAATGCCTGCGCATCCACACTCAGCAAGGTAGGCGCGTAGCGGAAACCGTCTTCGCCGGTATGTCCGCCCGCCAGCAGCGCCGCGCCAGCCGCACGCAGACTCGCCACGCCGCGTTGCACGCCCTCCACCCCGGAGGCCGAGAACAGCACCATCGGCAATGCGGCATCGAAATGCGCCTTGGTAGCGGCGACGAAGGCATCGCCGGCCGCGCCGTGCGGCACCACCACCACGCCGGGATTGGTGCAGAACTGGCCGCTGCCCATGGTGCACGAGGCAAAGAATTCCTGCGCCAGCGCATCGCCGCGCTCGGCCAGCGCGCCGGGCAACAGGAACACCGGGTTGACGCTGGACAGCTCGGCGTAGAACGGCACGCCTGCTGCGTCGGCCGCTACCTTCAGCGCAAGCCCGCCTGCACGGCTGCCGGTAAAGCCAATCGCGCCCAGCCGCGCATCACCGGCCAGCCGCACGCCGATGGCGTTGTCGAAGTGATACAGCAGCTGCACCGCCGCCGCCGGCAGGCCTGCGGCCAGCAGCGCCTGATGCGCCAGCTGCGCCATGCGCTGGCTGGTGGCCGGATGCAACGGGTGCGCCTTGGCGATCACCGGATTGCGCGCGGCAATGGCCGAGGCGAAATCGCTGCCGGCAATCGCATTGAACGCGAACGGGAAATTATTGGGGCCGAACACCAATACCGGCTTGCCCAGTGGCGCCAGATGCGCGCGCAGATCGGCGGCGGTGTCGATGATGGGGTTGGTCCAGCTGTAGCTGCGCACCGCATTTGCGGCCTGACGCAACTGGCCGCTGGTGCGCGGCAGCTCGTTGCCGCGCAAACGCGTGGGCGCCGGCAATGCGGTTTCTGCGTGCGCGAGCGCCACCAGGGTGTCGGCGTCGGCATCCAGCGCATCGGCGTAGCCCTCCAGAAAGGCGGCGATGCGCTCGGCCGGTGCGGCAGCCAGTTCGGCGGCCACCGCCTGCGCGGCGCGCAGCGCGGTCTCGATGTCCTGGGCATCGCTGACCGGAAACAGCGGGCCGATCGGCTCGCCGGTGCTGGGATCGGCAGCGCGGAAGCTGCCGCTCGCCGCATGGCTGGGCTGCCATTGGCCGGCGAGCAGGACGGGTTGGAGCATGTCGTTCATTGCGGCACCTTCGATTGCATGGAATGGGCCACTGCGCGATGTGCCGCAGCGGCTACCCAGGGAGGCGATGCGCAGGTCGCACTGCGTGCGGCCCGCACATCGATCGGCACACGCCCGCCACAGCGGCGGTGGCGTGCCGACGCGACACGCTGCCAGAATGTCGTGGCGCGCAGCGTCATGGTGCCTGCGCAATCACGGCAGTTTGGGCGCGTGCGCGATGGCGTGGTCGATCACCTTCAGCGCCGCCTCGCGCTCTGCACCGGCCACCACCAGCCGCGGCGCACGCACCTGCTCGCTGCCCATGCCCACCTTTGCCTGGACCAGTTTGATCAGCTGCACGAAGGTGGGCACGGTATCCAGGCGCAGCAGCGGCAGGAACCAGTTGTACAGCTCCTTGGCCGCCGGGTAGCCGCCATCGCGCGCCAGCTCGAACAGGCGTACCGATTCTTTTGGATACGCATTGACCAGGCCGGCGATCCAGCCCTTGGCGCCCATGCTCAGGCCTTCGACGATGGCATCGTCCATGCCCACCAGCAGCGCCAGGCGGTCGCCCAGCAATTCCTGCAATGCGGCAAAGCGGCGCACATCGCCGGAGGATTCCTTCACTGCCTGCAGATTCGGGAATTCGGCGGCCAGCTCGGCGATCTGCGCCGGGCCGAAATCGGTCTTGTAGGCCACCGGGTTGTTGTACAGGATCACCGGCAGATCGGTCGCGCCGATCACCGCGCGCACATGCGCGCCCATCTCGCGCCAATCGGTGGAATACACGTACGGCGGCAACACCATCAGCCCGCCGCAGCCGATCTCCTTGGCCGCCTTGGCCAGCGCCACTGCCTCGCCGGTCGCCAGGCTGGCGATGCCCGGCACCACCGGCACGCGGCCGTTGAGGGCAGTGACCAGGGTGCGCAGGATCGCCAGCTTGTCGTCCACGCTCAAGGTGGCCGCTTCGCCCAACGAGCCCAGCGGCACGATCGCGGTGCAGCCGGCGTCCACCAGCTGGTTGGCGTGCTTGCCGAGGAAGTCGTGGTCGATCTCGCCGTTGGCGGTGAACGGGGTGGTGATGGCCGGCAACACGCCGTGCCAGAACGCAGCAATGCTCATGGAGGATTCCCTTGCGAGTCGGAAGTGAACGGATCGGCCAGCGCCGCGAGGCGGACCGGGAACAACGGCGGCCGGCGGCCGGCGTCGGTGGAAAGATCGGGCAGGCAGCGGCCCAGTTCGGCCAGCGCGGTGCCGCAGATGCGGCCCTGGCAGGCGCCCATGCCGCAGCGCGAGGCCAGCTTGGCGTCGCGTGCATCGTGAAAGCTGTCCAGCGCACCCAGCGGCACGTCTTCGCAGCGGCAGACCAGGGTGTCCGGCCGCGCCAGGACGTGGATGCGCCGGTCCAGCGCGAACTGCTGCTGCAACAGCGTGGCGAACGCGCGCGCCGTACCCCGGCGCGGCTGCAGCCGCAACGCGTCGTCCGGCGCGCCGGCCGCCATATGTCCGGCCATCGCGCCTTCGACCAGCGCGCAATCGCGTCCGCCGATGCCGCAGGCTTCGCCGGCCGCGAACACCTGGGTGACGCTGGTGCGCAGCAAGGCATCCACCTGCACCTGCCGATGCGCGCCGCAGGGCTCCAGCTGGCAGCCCAGCAATTGCGCCAGCTCGGTGTTGGGCACCAGGCCGTAGCCCACCGCAAGCTGATCGCAGGCAATCCGGGTGCGCCCACCCGGGCCATCGATCTCCACCTCGCGCAGCTGCGTATCCCCATACGCGGCCACCACCACGCTGCCGGCGCGATAGGCAACACGATGCAATTGCAGCCGCAGCGCCACTGCCTGCGCGGCCTTGCCCGGCCAGCGCCACAGCTGCGCGGCAAACGTGCGCAGTGCCGCCGCCGACGCCTGTTCGTGGATGCCCAGCACCGTGGCGCCCTGCCGCTGCAAGGTCGCAGCGCTGGCCAACAGCAACGGCCCGCTGCCGGCCACCAGCACACGCTTGCCGGCCAGCGGCCAGCCCTGCTTGGCCAGCGCCTGCGCCGCGCCTGCGCCGGTGACGCCGGGCAGCGTCCAGCCCGGAAACGGCAGCAACAGCTCGCGCGCGCCGGTGGCCAGCACCAGCGCGGCGTAATGCAGCTGCAGCGTGCCGTCCGGGCCATCGGCCAGCAGCCAACCCGGTTGCGCCAGCACGATTTGCGTGCGCGTCAGCAGCGTGATCGCAGCGGTATCGCCCACCTGCTGCAGCAACGCGCGTGCATCGGCCGGCGCGCCGTGCCGCACATCACTGCGCCACACCTGCCCACCCGCGCGCGGCTGCATGTCCACCACGCCCACGCGCACGCCGTGACCGGCCGCTGCCTGCGCGGCCGCCAACCCGGCCGGGCCGGCACCGATCACCAGCACATCGAAATGCAGGACGCGCTCAGCCATCGGTGCCTACCTGCATGCCGTCGCGTGCCTCCACCAGGCAGGCGCGTTGCTGGCCGATCCCGTCGATGCGCACCCGGCATTCAAAACACACGCCCATGCCGCACAGCGGCGCACGCGGCTGCCCGCTGCTCGATTGCCGGAACTGCAGCGTGGCCTGCGCCACCGCGGCCGCCACGCTGGCACCGGCAGGCACCTCCACCGGCTGCGCATCCACCTGCAGGCGCACCGTCGCGCTCATGCGGCATGCCCCTGCACGGCGCGCGCCGGTGCATACGGCGCCGGGTCGATGGCTGGCGTGCGCCCGAGCAGGCTGTCCACGATCACCCGTGCGCTCCCCAGCGCCGTGGTGACACCCAGCCCCTCATGCCCTGCCGCTACCCAGACATCGCGCCGGCCGGGCACCGCCCCAAGATACGGCCGCCCGTCCGGCGTGGTCGGACGCAGGCCCGTCCATACGCGGATCGCCTGCAGCTCACGCAGCACCGGCAAATACGCGAATGCGCGCTGCAGCATGCGCTGCAGCACCGGCATCGACAGCGCGCGATCGTGCTCGCCGAACTGCCGCGACGAACCGATGAGCAATTGCCCGGTGGGCCGCGGCTGCACATTGAAGGCCACGCTGGTGTCGTCGGCACCATGCGCCGAATCGGCATAGCCCAGTTCCAGCAACTGATGCCGGATCAGCCCGGGATGGCGGTCGGTGATGACCAGGTGGCCCTTGCGCGGGCGCAGGGCCAGCTCCGGCAGCAGCTGCGGCAGCGCCACGCCGCTGGCCACCAGCACCGGTCCGGCCAGCTGCTGCCCATCGTCCAGGCGCACGCCCTGCTCCAGCAACTGCGCCACCCGGCGGCCAGCGAACAAGTGCGCGCCCGCCGTACAGGCCAGCGCCACCAGATGCCGGGCCACGCGCGGCGGGTACACCACCGCTTCGTCGGGCACCCGCATGCCGCCGGCCAGGCCCGGCACCAACTGCGGCTCCAGGGCATACAGCTGCTGCGCATCGACGGCCTCGGCGTGCAGTCCGGCCGCTGCCAGCCGCGCGATCTTGGCCGGCACCGCCGCCAGTTCGCGTGCATCGCGGGCCACCCACACCGTACCGCAACGGCTGAATTCGGCCTCGCTCAACGTGGCGAAACGCTCCCACAGGCGCAGCGAATAGGCCGACAGCGCCAGCTCGGTCGGGTCGTCATCCATCGCCACCAGATGGCCCATTGCCGCTGCCGTGGAGCCGCCACCGATCGGCCCCGGCTCCACGATCGCCACACGCAGGCCCTCGCCCGCCGCGGCCTCGGCGCAGGCGGCTCCCACGATGCCGGCACCGATCACGATCAGGTCGTAGCTGCGCCGAGTGGAGGCGGCAGCGCTGCCGGACCCGGCGCGGGTTGCGCCCACCGCAGGCGTGCTCGGCGCCGCTGCAGGACCACGCGACGACGCGGCCACTGCAGGCGCAGGCGCGGGCCGCGAGGCGTGCATCAGGCCACGATGCCCCAGGCAAACGGATCGGCCGGATCGATGATCAGCTGCGAGCGCGCAGTGATGTACGCATGCCCGCTGATGCGCGGCGCAATGCCACGCCCGCTCAGCCGATAACTGCCCTCGAAGGCGCTGCCCAGGATGCCTTGCTGCACCCAGCGCTCGCCTTCGCCCAGCTTGCCGTCGGCGGCCAGGCAGGCCAGCTTGGCGCTGGTGCCGGTGCCGCAGGGCGAACGGTCGTAGGCCAGCCCCGGGCACAGCACGAAATTGCGCGCCACGCCGCTGCCGTCGGGCGCGGCGCCGTTGACTTCGATGTGATCGATTTCGCCACCCGCCTCCCCCGTGATCCCGGCCGCTTCCAGCGCCAGCCGGATCGCCTCGGTGTACGCGGTGAGCTCGCGCTGATGCGCCAGGTCCAATACGCACGGCGCCTGTTCGGTGATGAAGAACCAGTTACCGCCCCAGGCCACATCGCCGCGCACGCGCCCGTAGCCCGGCACGTCCACCTCCACGCCGGCGGCGGCGCGATAACTCTCGACGTTGTCCACCCACACCGTGCCGTTGGCGGCCAGCTCCACCCCCACGGTGCCGACCGGGGTTTCGATGCGGTGCTGCCCTGGCCCGATCCGCCCCAGTTCCGCCAGCGTGCGCACCACCCCGATGGTGCCGTGGCCGCACATCCCCAGATAGCCCACGTTGTTGAAGAAGATCACCCCGGTGCAGGCGCCCGGGTCCCGCGGCGGCAGCAACAGCGCGCCCACCATGGTGTCCGAGCCGCGCGGTTCGCAGGCAATGGCGCTGCGCCAGCGATCGAAGTCGCGGCCAAAGCGCTCGCGACACTGCGCCAGGTCGCCCTCGCCCAGGTCGGGGAAGCCGGAGAGCACCACCCGGGTAGGTTCGCCGGCGGTGTGGGAGTCGATGACGTCGATGGTGTGCATGGCCCATGCTCCCATCGCCGGCACGCGAACGACTAGCGTGCAATGCGAAGTGAAAATGCGGAAATCCGCACAATCGCCAAGCTGCTTCAGGCCACGCGTTTGCGCTAGGATCAGGGACGGGCTGCACCTGTCGTACAGCCGTTCAACCGTGACTGCCACCATGACCCTGATGGACCTCAACCTTCCCGCGCTGGAGATGCAGACGCTGTTCGATGCGCTGCCGGACGTGGTGTTCTTCATCAAGGATGGCGAAGGCCGCTACACCCATTGCAATCTCACCCTGGTGCGCCGGCTCGGGCGCAAGCTGCGCAGCGAGATCATCGGGCGTTCGCCACTGGAAGTGTTCCCGCTGCCGCTAGGCGGCAGTTACATGATGCAGGACCGTCGCGTGCTGCTCGGCGAACTCATCGACAACCAGCTGGAAGTGCACCTGTATCCCAACCGGTTGCCCGGCTGGTGCCTGACCTTCAAGCGCCCGCTGTGCGAGGCCAACGAGGTGATCGGCGTGGTCGGCATCTCGCGCGACCTGGGCCAGCCGGACAGCCGTCACTCGGCCTACGAACGGCTCAGCCAGGTGATGGATCACATGCAGGCCAACTTCGGCGACAACCTGCGCGTGCAGGCGCTGGCCGACCTGGCCGGGCTGTCGGTGGCGCAGCTGGAGCGGCACTTCCGCCGCGTGTTCCAGGTTACCCCGCAGCAGCTGCTGACCAAGCTGCGCATCGAATCGGCGATGCGGCTGCTCTACGGCGACGACAGTATCGCCAGCATCGGCCAGCGCTGCGGCTTCGCCGACCAGAGCGCGTTCGCGCGCCAGTTCAAGGCCACCGTCGGCATGACGCCGCGCGATTACCGTGCCCTCAAGGGACAGTTGTAGGTGCGCATCGACGCGCTGACACAGCGCTGGCACAAATGCCGAATTCGGCAGCATGGCAGGGCTCGCTGAGGCCAGGGCCGGCACCGGTCCGACAGCGCAGCACTGAAGGGCGCGTCAAGGTGCGCCGGGACCCGGATGGTAGACTTCCCGGTTTCCCCTACTGCGTTGCCAATGGCCAGCTTTTTCCGCCGCAACAAGCCCACCACGCCCGACAGCTCGCGTACTTCGCGCTACAGCCTGGAAGAACTGGCAGCCGCATTCCCCACCGCACCGGCTGCCGCCACGCCCGCCTCGCCGCTCGAGGCCGTGACGCCTGCGCAGACCGGCACAGCGCCGGCCACCGAAACGCCAGTCACGCCCGCGCCAGCCGCAACGCCTGCACCGGCGGTGGAGACCCCGAAGCCGGCTGTTACCCCGGCCGACGAGCTTGCGCGCGACATCGCTGCACGCACCGGCCAGGCGCAGAGCATCGCTGCGGTGCCGACCGCGCCGACGCCGCCTGCCGCAACCGCCCCCTCCGCCCTGCAGGCCCTGCCGGACCCGGCACCGAGCGCTGCGCCAACCCTGCCGACTCCGGTGGTGGTGGTTCCGCCAGTGGTCGTGCAGCCGCAGGACGCCCCGAATGCACCTGCTGCCGCGCCCTCCCCCGCGGCAGCCCCCCCGACGCAGCCGGCACCGGCCACCACACCATCGGGCGCAGCACCTGCTGCTGCCGTCCCAGCGGCCATCCCGCCGGTCGCCGCTGCGCCGGCCATCGTACCGCCGGCAGCACCCTCGACGGCTTCCCCAGCCCCTGCCGCCGTTCCCGCAAGCGCCATCCCACTGGTCACCGCACCCGCCATCGTCAGCAGCCCGGCGCCGGCCACGCAGGACAGCGACAGCATCGTCGGCCAGCACGATGCCCTGCCCGCTGCCCCGGCCGGCAAACCCGGCTGGCGTGAGCGGCTGCGCAACAGCAGCTTCGCGCGCAGCTTCGGCGGCCTGTTCTCGCGCAATCCCAAGCTCGACGACGACCTGCTCGACGAGATCGAAACCGCGCTGATCACCGCCGACGTTGGCATCGGCGCCACCACCGCGTTGGTGGAAGGCTTGCGCAAGCGCATGAAGTCGCGCGAATTCGCCGACGCACAGGCCATGTTCAAGGCCTTGCGCGCCGACCTCATCGCGCTGCTGCAGCCGGTCTCCAAGCCACTGGTGATCGACCGCTCGCTCAAGCCGTTCGTGGTGCTCACCGTTGGCGTCAACGGCGTCGGCAAGACCACCACCATCGGCAAGCTCGCCAAGCGCTTCAAGGACGAAGGCCATAGCCTGATGCTGGCCGCCGGCGACACCTTCCGCGCAGCTGCGGTGGCGCAGCTGCAGGCCTGGGGCGACCGCAATGGCGTGGCGGTGATTGCGCAGGGGCAGAACGCCGATGCCGCATCGGTGGCCTTCGATGCGCTGCAGGCCGCCAAGGCGCGCGGGACGGATGTACTGATCGCCGACACCGCCGGCCGCCTGCACACCCAGACCGGCCTGATGAACGAGCTGGGCAAGATCCGCCGCGTGCTCGGCAAGATCGACGCCGCTGCCCCGCACGAAGTGCTGATGGTCATCGACGGCACCACCGGCCAGAACGCCATTTCGCAGCTGCGCCAGTTCCATGCGGCGGTCGGCGTCACCGGCCTGGTGGTGACCAAGCTCGATGGCACCGCCAAGGGCGGCGTGGTGTTCGCGCTGGCGCGCGAGTTCAACATCCCGATCCGTTTCGCCGGCATCGGCGAACGCCCGGAAGACCTGCGCGTGTTCGACCCGGTGGCGTTCGTGGATGCCTTGCTGCCGGAGGCGCTGGGCGGCTGAGTGAGAGCCGGGACTCGGGACCGGGGACCGGGGACCCGGGACGTAGTCACGGCGGACCGTCTGCACCTGATCACTGCTCGCTACGTCGCATTGGCCGCTCCAGGCCTCGCAGATCGCCAGGCGACGGCGACGGCCCCGCACGCTGCACCATCGCCGGCCGGCCACGATGGCCGGCAGGCTATGTCATGGTCCGGCGGTTCAAACATGCCCCCAGCCTCTCTCTTTCCAGCCAGCAGACCTCATGCCCGCCGATCCCGCCGCTTCTTCTCCCGACAGCTTCGTCGCCCCGTTGCTGCGCTGGTTCGACGGCCATGGCCGCCACGATCTGCCCTGGCAGCATCCGCGTGCGCCGTACCGGGTCTGGCTATCGGAAATCATGCTGCAGCAGACCCAGGTTGCGGTGGTCATCCCCTACTTCCAGAAGTTCGTTGCCCGCTTTCCAACCCTGCCCGATCTGGCCGCCGCCGATAACGACAGCGTCATGGCGCACTGGGCCGGGCTGGGATACTACGCCCGCGCGCGCAACCTGCATGCCGCCGCCAAGCAATGCGTCGCCCTGCACGATGGCGAGCTGCCGCGCGATGTCGATGCACTGCTCGCGCTGCCCGGCATCGGCCGCAGCACCGCCGGCGCCATCCTCAGCCAGGCCTGGAACGCGCGCTTCCCGATCATGGACGGCAACGTCAAGCGCGTATTGACGCGCTTCCACGGCATTGCCGGCTACCCCGGGCTGCCGGTGGTGGAAAAGCAGCTATGGCAGCTGGCGACCATGCACGTTGCACAGGTGCCCGAGGGCCGCCTGGCCGACTACACCCAGGCGCAGATGGATTTCGGCGCCACCTTGTGCACGCGCGCCAGGCCGGCCTGCATCGTGTGCCCACTGCAGCAGGCCTGCGTCGCGCGCTGCGAAGGGCTGGTGGATGCGTTGCCCACGCCCAAACCGGGGAAGGTGTTGCCCGAGCGCGAAGCCACTGCACTGCTGCTGGAAAACACGCAGGGCCAGATCCTGCTGCAGCGGCGTCCGCCCACCGGCATCTGGGCCTCGCTATGGACGCTGCCACAGGCCGAGACCGACAGTGGCATGCGCGCCTGGTTCGCCGACCATGTCGACGGCGACTACGAGCGCGCCGACGCGCTGCCGCTGCTGGTGCACACCTTCAGCCATTACCGCCTGCATCTGCAGCCGCTGCGCCTGCGCAAGGTCGCGCTGCGCGCGGCGGTGCGCGACAATGACGCCCTGCGTTGGGTGGCCCGCGCAGATCTCGCATCGCTGGGCCTGCCCGCACCGATCCGCAAGTTGCTTGAGTCGCTCTAATCGCTTCGAAGGAAATCGCATGTCCCGCACCGTGTTCTGCCAGTACCAGCAATGCGATACCGAAGGCCTGGATTTCGTGCCCTACCCCGGCGAACTCGGCCAGCGCGTGTTCGCGCAGATCGGCAAGACCGCCTGGCAGGCGTGGCTGGCGCACCAGACCATGCTGATCAACGAAAACCGGCTGTCGCCGCGCGACCCCAAGCACCGCGCCTTTCTCGAAACCGAGCTGCAAAAGTTCCTGTTCGAGCGCAATGCCGACAAGCCGGAAGGCTATGTGGCGCCGCTGGGCGAGGAATAGTCGGGTTGGGATTCGGGATTCGGGATTCGGGATTGGGGATTGAAGGCATCGGCCGCGATGGGTCGGAACCGAATGAAGCGAACCTCCTGCTGAAACGATCTACCTCAGTCGGTCGCGTGGACTGCTGCAGACTCAGCCCACCCCGGTTGGCCCATCCAGCAGCATGCGGATTCGCTTGAGCAATTCCTTCTGCGTGTACGGCTTGTTGACCACATCGAACTCCGCTCCGCCCACATCGGTGCGCTGGATGCTGGCATCGGCATAGCCGGTGGTCAGCAGTACCTTGATCCTGGGCAGCATGCGGCGCGCTTCACGCGCCAGCACCACCCCGTTCATGCCACCGGGCATGATCAGGTCGGTGAACAAGGCATCCACCTCCGGGTGCTGCTCCAGCAACCCCACTGCCTCGCGTCCGCTGGATGCGGAGAGGATGCGGTAGCCGGCGTTCTCCAGGAACATCCTGGCCACCACTGCCACATCCTGCTTGTCTTCCACCACCAGGATGGTCTCGTTGCCACCCTTGTCGATCGCACGGCTCTTGGCGGCCTGCAGATCGTTCTCGAACTCGCTGGACGCCGGGAAATACAGGCGCACCGTGGTGCCCTCGCCCACTTCGCTGTAGATGCGCACGGTGCCCCCGGACTGCTTGACGAACCCGTACACCATCGACAGCCCAAGGCCAGTGCCCTGGCCTTCTTCCTTGGTGGTGAAGAACGGCTCCATCACCCGGCTGGCCACTTCCGGCGGCATGCCCGAACCGGTGTCGCTGACCGCAATGCTGACGTAACGGCCGGGAGCCAGCTGGTGGTGCATCGCCAGATCGTGGTTGGTGATCTCCACGTTCTGCGTCTGCACGGTGACCTCCTTGCGTTCGGACTGCGCCATCGCATCGCGCGCATTGATCAACACGTTCAACAACGCCACTTCGGCCTGCGTGGTATCGATCTGGCAGTTCCACAGCCCCTCTTCCAGCGACTGCCGCATGCTGATACCGCCGCCCAGCGCGCGCTCGGCCATGTTGTTCATGCCCGACACCAGGCCATTGAGGTTCACTACCCGCCCGCGCAGTTTCTGCTTGCGCGAAAACGCCAGCAATTGCTGGGTGAGCGTGGCGGCCTTGGCTGCGGCGGTTGCAGCATGCTCGGCACTGAAGGCAATGCGCTCGGCATTCCTGGCGGCATCGCCGGAGGCCATCATCTGGATCACTTCCAGATGCCCGGACATCACCTGCAGCAGATTATTGAAATCGTGCGCGATGCCGCCGGTCAGCTGCCCCAGCGCCTCCATTTTCTGCGCCTGACGCAGTGCATCTTCGGCGTCGCGGCGACGGCTCACGTCCAGCTGCGAGCCGAAGAAATACACCAGGTTGCCCTGATCGTCGAACACCGGCGAAATGAACAGCGCATTCCAGAACGAGGAGCCGTCCTTGCGGTAGTTCAGCACTTCGGTGGCGAATTCGCGGCGATTCTCGATCGACTCGCGTACGTCCTGCACACTGGCCGGATCGGTCTCCGGGCCCTGCAGGAAACGGCAGTTGTTACCGATGATTTCCTCGGCCGAATACCCGGTCATTTCCAGGAACGCGCGGTTGGCGAACACGATCGGGTTGTCCGGCAGATGCGGGTCGGTCACCGTCATCGGCATGCGCGTGGTTTCCACCGCAGCAAAGAAGATATCCGAGCGGTGCTTCTCGACAGGCAGGCTGCGAGATTCGCTGATCAGGGGCGCTCGCAGCTCTTCGTGACGGGAATCGTTCAAGTGGTGTTCTCCGCGGGGCCATTCCCGTGCCCCCAGTCTAGTTGGCGTCGGTGAGTTGCTCCCTCACATCGATGAGCCTTTCCCTTACGACGAGGGGCGCTCATGCAACCGAATTGCCCACTGCCTGACACGGCCGGTTCGCTGCATCGACTACACGCCACGCTCATGCGCGCCGACGCGCGTGCCTGGTCAATCGCGCCCGGATACGCTGTGAGTGGAAAAAAATTGCCGATGACCCCGCCTGCGACCATCCCACCGCGCGACTACTCGCCTGCGGTTTCGCCAGTGCGGTATTCCTTCGGATCCAGAAACTCCGCCAGGCACGATCCCACCCGCAACGCCTGCTCGCGCGCGTCGCCGCGATACTCGCCCTCTCCGGCGCCTTCGATCGTGGCGATCGGCGCGCTACGGTCGCGGTGATAGACAAACGCAGTCGAGAACCACCGTGTCTGGCCGGGGGCCTGACTTTCCATCGTCTCCACGCGGAATTCGCCGCAGTAGCCGTGGATCAATGTGCGTCGGAGGGTGTTGTGCGTCATGCGCGAAGTATCGCCACGCCGGGTTGAAGATCGCGTGGAAAATCACGCCGTTACATCACGACTACGGTGCCCTGACGCAAGCACTGCCCGAAGCCGGCAGTCAGCCGCGTGATGCCACCAGAGCACTGCCTGGCAAAGCCCGATTGCGCCACACACTCAGATTTGCACCGCCGCAAAAAGCGATCGGATCAAGTGCAACGCGAGGAGAGACAACGACCCGGTGATGACCGGAAAGCCTTGCGAACGAAGGCCTGCAGAAAATGGTGGCCGAGGACGGAATCGAACCGCCGACACGGGGATTTTCAATCCCCTGCTCTACCAACTGAGCTACTCGGCCACTTACCTGCAACACGATGCCTGCGTTGCGAGGACGCGCATCATAGCGAGCAGGCGCAGTTTGGGCAAGCGTTGTGACGAACTTTGTCGCAGGTTGCCTCGGCAGCCGGTTCCTTGCGCCGGTTCACGCCGCGCGGCGGGGTGCATGGCCTAGCCTGCGCGCGTGAACCGGAGATCGCCATGCGCCTGCCCCGCCTGTTGTTGTCATGCATTGCCCTGCTGCCGCTGACGGCGCTTGCGCAGCAACCGGTGCGTGCGGTGCCGCAGCTGGATCTCTCGCGCTACGCCGGGCAGTGGCATGAGATCGCGCACCTGCCGGTGTCGTTCCAGAAGAAGTGCCGCGGCGACATCACCGCCAGCTACACGCTGCGCGACGATGGCCTGATCGGGGTGCGCAATGGCTGCCGCACGGCCAACGGCGAGCTGGTCCAGGCCGACGGCGTGGCGCGCCCGGTCGAGGGCCAACCCGGCCAGTTGCAGGTGCGCTTCGCCCCGGAATGGCTGGGCTGGTTGCCGCTGGTGTGGGCGGACTATTGGGTGATCGCACTGGACCCGGACTATCAATGGGCAGTGGTCGGCGAGCCGGACCGCAACTACCTGTGGATCCTGTCGCGCTCGCCACAGATGCCGCGCGCGCAGTTCGAGCAGCTCAAGGCGCAGGCCACCCGGATGGGCTACGACCTGTCGCCGCTGATCGTGGCCGCGCCACTGCTGTAAATCGGGCTGCCTGACGATCGGCCAGAGCGACGTCGCCTTGGATCAGCCAACACAACCACTGCGCAACCGCCGGGCAGGCGCGGCCGGTACCCGGTGCGGCATGGTCCACTCGTCCATTCCGGCTTCTTGCACGCCCTCCACACCCAGCGGACGACTGCCGGCGATATTCGGTGAGCCGCTCCAGGCCGCGAGGCGCTGCCCGTACTGCGTAGTATTCTTGGCGCCGCCTCATCGCCAAGGACCCACCTACATGCGTCGTGCCTATCGCCTCCTGATCGTGTTGCTGGCCTGCGGCCTGCTGTTGAGCGGCTGTGGCGGCGCGGTGCGCCGTGTATCCGAGCCGGCAGCCAGCATCCAGCAACTCACCGTGCGTGCCGACGGCGCGTGGTCGGTGGACCTGCGCCTGCAGAACTACAGCAGCATCCCGATGCAGTTCGAGCGCGTGTCGCTGGAGATCTCCGCCGACGATCAGGTGGCCGGCAAGCTCGACCAGGCCGTGGGCATCTCGATCGGCCCGGAAACCGCCGATGTGGTCACCGTCAGCCTGCAACCCACCTCGCTGGGCCGGATCACCGTGGCCGACGTGCTCGCTGGCGGCCGCTCGCTGCCTTACACCCTCAAGGGCACCGTCTGGGCGACCCCGCAGGACAAGAAACAACGCGAGTTCGCGGTGGAATCGCGCAACACGCTCAGCCCGGCCCCCGGCCTCAACGGCGTGCTGCGCTGACGCGCACGCGTTTCGTACCGTCTTCGAAGGATCCCGCATGAGCAGCTATACCGCACCACTGGCCGACTTCCGTTTCGCCCTGCACGACGTCCTGGGCGCCGAAGCCCTGTTCGCCCGGCTCGGCTACACCGAGGCCAGTGCCGACATCATCGATGCCGTGCTCGAAGAGGCCGGCCGCTTCACCAGTCAGGTGCTGGCGCCGCTGAACAGCGTGGGCGATGAAATCGGCTGCGCGTTCGACAAGAGCACCCACGCGGTGACCACGCCGCCGGGGTTCCGCGCTGCCTACGATCAGTTCGTGGAAGGCGGCTGGAACGGGCTGACCGCCGAACCGGAATTCGGCGGGCAAGGCATGCCGCATTTGCTGGGCGTGCCGCTCAACGAAATGATCAATTCCGCCAACCTGGCCTGGGGCAATTTCCCGCTGCTCTCGCATGGCGCCACCGAGGCGCTGCGCCAGCATGGCGAGGCCTGGCAGCAGGAGGTCTTCCTCAAGCCGCTGATCGACGGCCGCTGGACCGGCACCATGTGCCTGACCGAACCGCACTGCGGCACCGACCTCGGCCTGCTCAAGACCCGCGCCGAGCCCAATGCCGACGGCAGCTACGCCATCACCGGCACCAAGATCTTCATCACCGCCGGCGAGCACGATCTCACCGACAACATCGTGCATCTGGTGCTGGCCAAGCTGCCCGATGCCCCGGCCGGCGCCAAGGGCATCTCGCTGTTCGTCACCCCCAAGTTCAAGGTGGACCGCGATGGCAGCGTGGGCGAGCGCAATGCGCTGCACTGCGGCTCGATCGAGCACAAGATGGGCATCAAGGGCTCGGTGACCTGCGTGATGAACTTCGAAGGCGCCCAGGGCTATCTGGTCGGCCAGCCGCACAAGGGACTGCAGGCAATGTTTACCATGATGAACACTGCGCGCCTGAGCGTGGGCCTGCAAGGCATCGGCCTGTCCGAGCGCGCCTACCAGAACGCCCTGCGCTACACCCGCGAGCGGTTGCAGTCGCGCGCGCTCAGCGGCGCCAAGGCACCCGACAAACCGGCCGACCCGATCATCGTGCACCCGGACGTGCGCCGCATGCTGCTGACCATCAAGTCGCTGACCGAAGGCAGCCGCCTGCTGGCGCTGCACGCAGCCAGCCTGGTCGACCTGGCCCACCGCGGCGCCAGCGAGCAGGAGCGCAATGATGCCGAGACCCTGGTGAGCTTCCTCACTCCGATCTGCAAGGCCTGCCAGACCGAATGGTCGATCGAAAACACCTACCATGCGCTGCAGTGCTTCGGCGGCCACGGTTACATCCGCGAATACGGCATGGAGCAGCTGGCCCGCGACGCCCGCATCACCACCATCTATGAAGGCACCACCGGCATCCAGGCGCTGGACCTGATCGGCCGCAAGACCGCCGCCAGCCAGGCCGCCGGGCTCAAGCTGTTCCTGGCAGACGTGGAAACCTTCGCCAAGGCACAGGAAGGCAATGCGGCACTGGCCGAGTTCATCAAACCGCTGCGCGACAAGGCCAGCGAATGGGCCATGCTGACCCGCGACGTGCTCGACCGCGCCGCGCGCAACCCGGACGAACTGGGTGCGGCCAGCTACGACTACCTGTTCTATTCCGGCTACGTGGTGCTGGCGTATTGGTGGGCGCGCAGCGTGGCGGCCGCCGATGCCTCCGCGCAGGGCGAGGACTTCAAGCGCGCCAAGCGCGAGACGGCACGCTTCTATTTCGCCCGTCTCCTGCCGCGCACGCTGACCCACGCCGCCACCATCCGCAGCGGCGCCGCCCCGCTGATGTCATTGGAAGCGGAGTTGTTCGGCGAGGCCTGAGCGACATCGTCGCCCGGGTCTGCCGCCGTCGTAGGAGCGGACCTGGCCGCGACGAGGTGGAATCGATCGGCAAGGCCTCGTGCCCAGCTGCGCGCGTCCGATCCACCAACGCCATCAACGCGCCCAACGATCGATCCGGCAGCATGGCGGTATCGCGGCCAGCTCCGTCCGTGCCAAGCCATTAGCTGCAAGACACGCGCCAACACTGCTAGCTGCGATACACAAACTGTCAACGATCGGGTATAAGCTGTTGTCCCGATGGAGACAGACACGCACGTAGGTGATGTGATCTTCCCCGGAGGCACCACTGCCCCGGTCGCGGGCAGCGCTGTCGCTGCAATCCAGCAGCTGCCTACCCTGCGCCTGCTTTCGCTGGATGCGCATGGCCGGGTCCTGGACTGGATCAACTGGCAGGATGCGGCCTGCCTGTATGCACGCGACGCCGTGTCCTGGACCCTGGGCGAACCCTGCATGCAGATCCACGGCGGCATCTCGCGGCTCACCGGCGAGCGCAGCACGCTGGAGCTGCACCCCATCATCGCCGCCCGTGGCCATGCCCGCTCGCGCGCGCTGGACCCCACGCCCACACTCAGCAATACCGCCCTGTTCGCGCGCGACGCGCAGCTGTGCATGTATTGCGGCCAGCATTTCAGCCGCCCACACCTGACCCGCGACCACGTGATGCCGGTCTCCAAGGGCGGGCGCGACACCTGGGAGAACGTGGTCACCGCCTGCTTCCAGTGCAATTCGCGCAAGGCCAACCGCACGCCGCAGCAGGCGCACATGCCGCTGCTGGCGGTGCCGTACCGGCCGAGCTGGATCGAGCACCTGATCCTGTCCAACCGCAACATCCTCTCCGACCAGATGGCGTTCCTGCGCGCCCAGTTGCCGAAGCGTTCGAAGTTGTCGCTGTAGGGCGCACCGGCTGGCCGTTGAGAGCCCATCGCAACCGCGCGTGGCTGCAGCGCAGCGATGCAACGGCTCTCGTCGACCTGTCAAGCCTGCCGCGCGTAAAGCCCGCGCAATCGCCGGACATCGCCCACCAGCATCGATCCTGACGCACCGCGCAGGGTGCGGCAGATTGCCGCAGGCGGCTGCGCACAGCGTGCAGACCAGCAACACCGGGCCGCGCCACCCTCACCGCCCGCTGACAGCTGAACCGGTTTGCTTGCCGGGCCTTCGCATGGGGAGGACAATATGGTTTCAGCACATTGACACGATGATGATCGACTCCACCCGCTATCCGCGCCTGTCGCGCATCCAGACCCCCGACGACCTGCGCCGCTTCGACGAGGCCGAGCTTGCGGCCATCGCCGACGAGTTGCGCGCCTACCTCATCGAATCGGTGGGCAAGAGCGGCGGGCACTTCGCGGCCGGGCTGGGCGTGATCGAACTCACCGTGGCCCTGCATTATCTCTACCAGACCCCGGTCGATCAGCTGGTGTGGGACGTCGGGCATCAGACCTACCCGCACAAGATCCTCACCGGCCGGCGCGACCAGATCCACACGGTCAAGCAGAAGGACGGCGTGGCGCCGTTCCCCAAGCGCGAAGAGAGCGTCTACGACACCTTTGGCGTTGGCCATTCCTCCACCTCGATCTCGGCCGCGCTCGGCATGGCGATCGCCGCGCAGCGCAATGGCGACGACCGCAAGGTGGTGGCGGTGATCGGCGACGGTGCGATGACCGCCGGCATGGTCTACGAGGCGCTCAACCATGCCGGCGGCATGGATCCGGAGCCGAACCTGCTGGTGATCCTCAACGACAACCGCATGTCGATCTCCGAAGCGGTGGGCGGGTTGACCAAGATGCTGGGCCGGGCAAGCGGCAGCCGCACCCTCAACGCCATCCGCGAGGGCGGCAAGAAGATTCTCGGCGACAAGAAGAACAACCCCACCGCGCGCTTCGTGCGGCGCTGGGAAGAACACTGGAAGGGCATGTTCGTGCCGTCCACGCTGTTCGAGGAAATGGGGTTCCACTACACCGGCCCGATCGATGGCCATGACCTGCCTGGCCTGGTCGGCGCGCTGAAGACGCTCAAGACCCTCAAGGGCCCGCAGCTGCTGCACGTCATCACTACCAAGGGCAAGGGCTACGAGCTGGCCGAAGGCGACCAGATCGGCTATCACGCGGTCGGCCCGTTCGACCCGAGCAAGGGCCTGGTCGCCAAGACCGGCGCCAAGAAGGCCACCTATACCGATGTCTTCAGCGACTGGGTCTGCGACATGGCCGCCGCCGAGCCCAGGTTGCTGGTGATCACCCCGGCAATGCGCGAAGGCTCGGGGCTGGTGCGCTTCAGCAAGCAATACCCGCAGCGCTACTTCGATGTGGCCATTGCCGAGCAGCATGCGGTGACGCTGGCAGCGGGCATGGCGACCCAGGGCGCCAAGCCGGTGGTGGCGATCTACTCCACCTTCCTGCAGCGCGGCTACGACCAGCTGGTGCACGACGTGGCGGTGCAAAAGCTCGACGTGCTGTTTGCGATCGACCGCGGTGGCGTGGTCGGCCCGGACGGCGCCACCCATGCCGGCAACCTGGACCTGAGCTTCCTGCGCTGCGTGCCGCACATGGTGGTGATGGCGCCGGCCGACGAAGCCGAATGCCGCCAGATGCTGAGCACCGGCGTGCACTACGCAGGCCCGGCCGCGGTGCGCTACCCGCGCGGTACCGGCCCGGGCGTGGCACTGGATGCATCGCTGACCGCCCTGCCGATCGGCAAGGCGCAGCTGCGCCACAGCGGCACGCGTCTCGCCCTGCTGGGCTTCGGCGCGTGCGTGGACGCCGCCGAGGCAGTGGGCCGCGAACTTGGCCTCACCGTGGTCAACATGCGCTTCGTCAAACCGCTGGACAAGGCGATGCTGCTGGAGCTTGCGCGGACCCACGACGGCTTCGTCACCATCGAAGACAATGTGGTGGCCGGCGGCGCGGGCTCGGGCGTGTCCGAGTTGCTCAACGCCGAAGGCGTGCTGATGGCGATGCTGCACCTGGGCCTGCCGGACAGCTTCCAGCACCACGCCAGCCGCGAAGACCTGCTGGCCGAAGCCGGCATCGACCAGGCTGGCATCCGCGCCGCCGTGCTCAAGCGCTGGCCGCACTTGATGACCACCAGCGCGCCGACGCTGAACGCCGCGGCGGGCTGATCCCGCCACGCTGCCACATCGCCACCAGCGGCAATCGCAAACGAACCGGCATGTACCGCGTGTACATGCCGGTTTTTTCGTTGCCGGATCCGTTCGGTGCTTGCCGGACCGGGCCATGTGCGCAATGACCTGTCGCATCCCCGCCCATCTCTGCTGCGGTCATCGCAGGCACGCGCCGACATCGGGCTGACGCTGCACAGCTGCGCGCAAGATCTACGCCGGCACCGCGCCGGTACGCTGAAATCCGTCCACCAGCTCCACGATGCGGCCACGCGCCTGCATGTCGTGCAGCTCCCTTTGCAGCCGACGCACAGCCGGATCCGGCTCGGAAGACGCCAGCGCCTTGCGCAATAGCGCCGGCAGCCCATCCAGTTCCCGCAGCCACCATGCCGCACCGGCGGCCTGCAACCGCGCGGCGTGGTCGAACTGGTCGTAGTCCAGTGGGTACACGATGGACGGCAGCCCGGCGGCCAGGCAGGCGTACAGGATGCCGGCACCGCCGTGGTGAACCACCAAGGCGTAGCGATGTAGGTGCTGCGCATAGTCCACGTAGGGCAGACGCCGGTAGTTGCCGCATGCCGGCTGCGGCGGCGCGGCGGTATCGCCATCGCTGAAGTGGAACACCACCTCGGGAAACTGCGGCGCCAGCGCGCGCAGCACCGCATCCATGCGCTGTTTGACCCATTGCAGGTGCGTGCCCAGGGTCACCAGCACATGCCGCCGCCCGGCGAGAAACTGCGGTGCCTGCACGGCTGACGGCGGCGTGCACAACTGCGGCCCGACAAAGCGCAGCGCGGCGGGCCAGCGCTGCGCGAATTCGAACGAGGGCACGCCCAAGGCCAGGATGCACTGCGGCGAATACACCGCCTCGCTGCCATCGTTGCGATACAGCGCCGGCAATCCGCAGGCGCGCATTTGCCGCCGGTAGCAGGCATGCAGGGTGCGCTTGAAGCCGCGGGTGAGCCGCCGGGCGATCGCATGCCAGGCACGCTGGCGCAGCGTGGTCGCAGGCAGCAGACCGCCGAAGTAAGCCGGCGGCCCGTCGCCGGTTTCGATCACGCAGGGCGAGGGCATGCTGGTCCACCAGGCGATGCCCATCGCCTGCGCCGCCAGCCCGGCACTGGGCAGGGTGAAATCGGCGATCACCAGGTCCGGCCTCCGCGTGCGCCAACGCGCCTGCAGCGCATCGCCCACCTGCGCCATCAACCCCAGCGCGTTGTGCAGCTGCCGGCGCAAACGCACGGGGTGATGGCCGACAGCATGCGGCGGGTTGGCGATCTCCAGCAACACGCGGTCGGCCTGTGCATCCAGGACGCCTGCACCGCGCAAGCCACATGCCTGGATACGCGCCTGCGCAGCCGGCGTGCTGATCACGTGCACGTCGTGATGCGGCGCCAGCTGCCGGGCGATGGCCAGAATCGGATGCAGATGCCCACTGTACGGCGGGGCGACCAGATCAATGCGCATGTCCCCTGCCCCGCAGCGTCTGCTGGACCGTGGCGACGAAGGCCTGGCACTCCGACAGCACGTCCGCAGTGGTCAGGTAATCCATGTGCCCGCAGGCCGGCGCCAGCTGCACCGGCCCGCGAAACAGCGCACGCGAAATCCAGTCGCCGCGCCCCTGCACGCTATGCAACTGCGCGAACGTGGCCGGGTTGCGGCACACCGGGCCGTAGGCGAACACGGCCAGACGCGCGCGCAGCTCCTGCGGCAGCTGCAGCGCGGTGAGCACCTGCAACCCGCAACTGCCGGCCAGCAGCACCGTCATCGGCGCCTGCGCGAGCAAGGCCTGCACGCTCATGCGATCGCTGTGCGCCACGCGCGCAGCACGCGCGGCCAGGTAGTGGCGTGCGTTGGAGACGCTGGCGCGCCACAGCGCAACGCGACGGTGCGGCGCCATGTCGCTGCGGTATGGGTAATTGCACGCGATCAACTGCCGGCCATCGCCGTGCAGCTGCTGCAGAAAATCGCGTTGCTGTGCGCTCAATGCACAGCTCGCCGGGTCGCTCTGCCCGGTGAGGAAGGCGATCTGCATTGGCGACGCGTCACTGCGCACGGAAGCGACCATCTGCCAGCACGCGGTAACGCCGCGTGCGCCAGGCGATGCTGCGTACGCAGGCCGCGTGCAGCAGGTGCAGCGGCTGCAGGCATTCGGCCAGGAGAGACAGCAGCGGCCGATGGCGTACCGCCCCGGTACTGCGCCACTGCACCAGACACAGCAGCAGCGCGCGCAGCAGCAAGAGCGCCGCCCCGCATGCGATGGACCAGCCACCCGGCTGCACGCAGATGCCGAGCAACAGGGCCACCAATACCACCGGCGGCAATCCCTGCAGCACCGAGATGGCACCGGCAATACCGATGCGCTGACGGCGCAGCAGGATCAAGGCGAACAGCATCCAGCGATGCATCTGACGGGCATAGCTGGGCAGATCCGGCATGGCGGTGCGCATCGCCACCGGGGCGATGGATTGCCGGATGCGGCCACCACGTTCGCGCACCAGGGCGGCCACGGCCAGATCGTCGGTGAGCTGGTCCAGCACGCCGCCAAGACCGCCCCAGGCACGCAGGCGCTCGGTACGCGCGGCGTAGCACATGCCGTTGATGGTCAGCGGCGCGGCGAACGGCAGCCAGCCCAGATAGGTGAGCGCGGCATTGTTGTTGACGAACTGCGCCAGCAGCCGCCCGGCCAGGGTGTCGCTGTCGCGGTAATGCGGCAACGCGGTGACCAGGTCGGCGTGCTGCAGATCGCGCAGCAACTGCGCCAGCGCCGCTGCGCCCAACTGCGCATCGTCATCCAGCACCAGGCTGATCGGCGCCTGCACCTGCGCAAGCGCCGCCTGCAGCTTCCATGCCTTCGGATTGAGATCCGGCGGCGCGGCGGGCACCTGCATGCGGGTAATGCGCACCTGCGGATACAGCGCCACCAGCGCATCGGCCACCGTGTTGCCGGCGCGGTCGTCCGCATCCAGCAGCCACAGGAAGTGCGCCTGCGGCAGCGCCTGCAGGTTGGCGGCCAGCACCTGCTGCAACTGCGCGTCGCCCCCCAGGATGGGCTGCAGGATCGCCACATCCGCCTGGCTGGCTGCAGCGTCGTGCGATGGCGCCATGCGTGCGCGGCGTATCACCCACAGCGCCGCGACGGTCTTGACGATGAGCAAGACCAGATAGAGCGCAGCCAGGGCCGACACTAGGCCCATTGCGTCGCCTGCCAGCGGACGAACGCTTCCACGCCCTCGTCCAGACCGACACTGGGCGGCCCCAGATCGGCCAGCGTGCGCTGCGGATTGAAGGTCTTGGAATACGCGAACACGCCCACGCCGAAGCGCGTGATCGGCGGCTCGCTGCGCAATCGCAGCAAGCGATACGCGACCTCCACCACGCTGGCCATGCGCAGCGCCGTGCCGATGCGCACCTCGCGCTGCGGCAGCGGCACGTGCAGGCGTGCCAGCACATCCAGCAACAGCTGCTGCACGTCCACCGGCTGCGCATTGGTGAGGTTGTAGGCGCGCTGCAGCTGCGGTGCGGTGGCAGCGCGGTAGAGGTAATCGCACAGCGCATCGATATAGATCAGGTCGCCGATCACCGGCTGGGTCTGGCCGACGAAACGCGGCAGCGCGCCCTTGCGGGCCGCCGCGATCACGCGCGGAAACAGCACCGTATCGCCCGGCCCGAACACCGCACGCGGGCGCAATACCGACCATTGGCCCGGATAGGTCTCGAGCAGCGTTTCACCCAGGTACTTGGTCTGCGCATAGGTGTTGACGAAGGCCGGGCCGATCGGGCTGTCCTCATCCAGGTCGTACTGATGTTCCTCGCGATAGAACACCGAACTGGACGAGACATACAACAGGCGCGGGCAACCATGCCGCGTGCAGAAGTCGATGACGTTGGCGGTGGCCTGCACGTTGTGCCGGTGGAACTGCGCGCGCGTTGCCCACGGCGAGGCCAGCGCGCCCGCATGGATCACCACATCCGGCTGCCAGTCCAGCGCGAACGGCTGGCTCAGATCGATGCGGTGATAGTCGGGCAGCGCGCTCGCGCGCCGACCGATGCCATGGATCTCCACACCGGGCCGCCCCTGGAAACGCCGCAGGAATGCGCCACCGACAAAACCGGATGCACCGGTCACGAGAATGCGCAGGCTCATCGCCACTCCGGTTGATAACGGTCAAGACTGGGCTGGCAGTGCGAAGGCAGGATGACCAGCTCCGGATGCGCCTGCGACAGGCCGTGCAGCTGTCGCACGGTGCGCTGGAAGGCAGGCCAGTCGTGCATCACCAGGCGGGTGGGCCAGGCCGGCCATTGCAGTGTCTTCCAGGTTGCCCACGACCACACCGCATCTGCACACAGCAACACCTCGCGGTCCTGTTGATCGCGCAGCCACAGCCCCATCTGCCCCGGCACATGGCCAGGCAGCGGCACAGCGAGCACGCTGCCGTCTTCGAACAGATCGTAGGCAATGCCCAGGCCTTGCCAGGCACCGGTCAATGCACGCTGCGGCGCCTGTTCGGCGAACTGCATGCGCTGATCGAAATCGGCCGGCAGCAGCTGCGGCAACAGCGCGCGGCGCAACCCGCCCAACCGCGAACAGCTGCGCATCTGCGCATAGTCCGCGCGCAGACAGATGAAACGCGCGTTCGGCAGATCGCGCAGGCCACCGATATGGTCGGCGTGGAAGTGCGACACCAGGCACCAGGCGATCTCGTCCAGCTGCACGTCACGACGCGCCAGTTGCGCGCCCAGGGTTTCGTGCGCCGGCAGCATCACCGGCGTGGTCCAGCGGTACAGGCGTTCCGGCCACGGATCGGTGGCGCGGAAAAAATGCTCCGCATAGCCGGTATCGTAGAGCAGCGCGCCGCGCTGCGGATGCCGGATCAGCACGCTCAAGGCCGGAAACTCGACCGCATGCCAATGCCCATCGGCGCGCACCATGCGTTCGCAATGCCGGCAATGGCCGATGCGCAGCAGGTCGAGGGAAACGCGCGGCGCCATCAGTAGCGCAACACCATGCCGCCGATCGCCAGGCCGGCGCCGGTGCCGAGCAAGGCGACCAGCTCGCCGCGCTGCAGTTGCCGATCCACCACGGCATGATGCAGGGCATGCGGCAACGAGGCGGCCACCTGGTTGCCGGTGGTCGGCAGGATGCGCACCACCTGCTCGGCATGCAGCCCCAGCGCCTGCACCACATGATCCAGGCCGCCACCGGAGGCCTGGTGCGGCACCAGCCAGCGCAACGCAGTGGCCGCAACCCCCGCCTCGTCCAGCAACTGCGTCCAGAACGCCGGCAGGTGACGCGCGGCAAAGCGGTACGCGCCGCGGCCATCCATCCAGAACAGGCGCGAGGCCGCGGGTGCGCTTGCGTCTCCGTGCGGCGCACGGGTGCCGCCGCCGCCGATGCGGCACAGGTCCGCGCCGTTGCCATAACTGGCAAGGCGGCTGGACAGCAACGCCGAGTCCTGGTCTGCACTGCTGCGCCCGACCACGACCGCGGCAGCGCCATCGCCGAACAATCCCGCAGTGCCGGGGGTGGCCTCGTCCAGCCCGGCCGAGGCCACTTCGCTGGAGACGATCAATACGCGCCGGTAGCGGCCCAGGGCCAGCGCATTGGCGGCCATGTCCAGCGCCACCAGGAAGCTCAGGCAGGTGGCATTGACATCGAATGCGGGAATGCCCGAATCGCCCAAGCCCAATGCGCGCTGGATCAGCACCGCCTGACAGGGAATCGGTTGCTCCATGACCGCACAGGCCGAGATCAGGCAATCGATCTGGCTGCCGTCGATGCCGGCAGTGTCCAACGCCTGCTGCGCCGCGGCCGCTCCCATCGACGATGCCGTTTCGCCCGCGCCCACGTAGTGGCGGGTGACAACCCCCAGGCGTGCGGCCGTGGTTCCGGCCGGCAACAGCCAGCGCGCGTCCAACTCGCCCGAGCTGACTTCGCGCGCCGGGACATGGCGCCCGGTGCCCAGGATGCGCAGCGGCAATGCGTTCAACACGAAAGCTCTCGGCAAAGAAGGCGCGCAGCATACCGTGGCAGCAACGGCCGGCCTAACCCCGCACGGCCAGTCGCCCTGCGCGATCGCAATGCCATCCGGACGGCGCGCGACACGGCTGCGGCGACCGGGCGCGGCACGCACCGCTCCAAACGGCTGCAGGCACTGCACACCCCACATCGTGGGCGCACCGCAGCAGGCACTCACGCGTGCACACGTGCCGGGAGCGCGCGCCGCCCTGCGCGTCAGGCGATCAAGGCGCCTCCACCGCGTAGCCGAGCGCCTGCAAGCGGGCCAGATAGCCGTCGGGCGCGGTCAGGCGACTGATCGGCAACACCGCGAAGGTGCTGCGATTGCGCTGCAATGCGGCGCTGGCGATGCCGAGCCAATGCTCGCGCATGCGCCGTTCCAGATCGTCGATACCACGCTTCCTGGCCGCTTCGGAACTGGCCATCGCACTCATGCACGCCGCCTGCGGATCTTCGCGCGGCAACTGGCGCAACGCTTCGATGTCGCCCACCGACCAGGCATTGGCGCGTTCGACCATGGTGGGGAGATCGCGCTCCACCGTCACCAGGATGCTGCGAAAACAGGCGGTGTCGTCCATGCCGCCGGCGCGAAACTCCTTCAGCGCCTGCCGCGGGTCGGCGATCTTGTAGTCCAGCGCAGTCGGTGTCGGCTTGATGCCCGCGCGCTTGGCGGCACGCTCCACCACCGACCAGATCACCGGCGAGCGGGCCAGACCCGACCGTTTCAGCGCCGCCTGGTACAACTCGCCAGCGGCCAGCATCGGGCGCTTGCGCTCCACGCCGCGATCGTTGCCGATGTAGCGGGCCTTGGCCACGCTCCAGCGGGCGTAGAGATCGGGCGGCAGCACCTGTCGCAGTTCGCGGCCATCGGCGTTCTTCATTGCCTTCATCGCCGACGGCAGCAAGGTGAGTTTGCCGAAGAACCCCATGTCCGCATCGAGCTGCACGGTCGGCGCCATCAGCACCTGTTGCGACTGGCCGATGATGGTTTCCACTTCACTCGACTGCCACTGCAGGCGCTTGGGCAACGGCGACTGCGTGCCCAGGATCCACAACACGTGGTCGCCCTTGCTGACCTTCCACAAGCCGGGCCCGGGCTGCACACCGCGGACCACCATCGCTTCCAGATCCACCACCGGTGGTGGTGCCGGCGCCGTCTTCGGCGACGTATCGCTGGCCGCCGCCAGCAGCGACACCAGCATCAAGCCCACTCCCCATCCCGCTGCCCTGTATCGCATCGCGCATTGCCCCCTGTGTGAGGCGGACATTACGTGAAGCCGGCACCTGCCGCGTTAGGGAAGCGTTGCACCAGGCCAGCAGCGCATGACTGACATCAGCGTGGGGCCAGCGTTGCCAGATGCGCTGCCAACGGCGACGCGGCATCGAGCAGCGCAAACCCTTCCCAGACGAAGCCCGGCGAGACCGTGCATCCCACCAGGGTGAAGTCGCCCAGCGAGCGTGCCGCCTGCCACTGCCCCGCGGGAACCACCTGCATCGGCTCGCCGCGTTCGGCCGCGTCCAGGGTCCGCCGCTGCAGTTGTCCGCTGGCTTCGTCGTAGAGCAGCAACTCCAGGGCATCGCCCTGCTGCCACTGCCAGGTTTCCTCGGCATCGACGCGGTGCCAGGCGCTGCATTCGCCTGCAGCCAGCAGAAACCGGATGGCCGTCAGCGCCGGGCGGGCGCGTCCGTCGTCGATCACCTGACGGGCAGAGGCGTAGATGCGACGGAAATGCCCGCCTTCCGGGTGCGGGGCCAGGTCGAGCGAGCGGATCAGGGCAGCGGCAGTGGGATGCATGCCCGCATGCTAGGGCAGCAGCCGTCGCCGTGCATCAAGGCAGATGCTTGCCTGCGCGCAGGCAGGTGCGGAAGAACACCAGCAAGTCCCAGCTATAACGCTTGAGCAGGCGACGCGGCTCGTTGAGCAACCGGTACATCCACTCCATGTGCAGCCGGCGCACCCAGTTCGGCGCGCGCCGGGCAGTGCCGGACAGGAAGTCGAGCAGCGCGCCGACGCCGAACACCAACGGGACACGCAGCGCGTGGCTGTGGTCCAGGATCCAGCGCTCCTGCAAGGGGTTGCCGAAGGCCACCAGCAGCACATCGGCGCCGGACCGATTGATGCGTTCGGCCAGGCCTTCGCCGGCGGCGGCAAACTCGCCATAGCCATCGCACATGCCGACCAGCTGCTGCCCCAACGTTCCGGTCAAGGTTGCCGCCGCCGTTGCGCCGACACCCGGACGCCCGCCCAGCAGGAAGAACTTCAACGGCTGCGCGCTTTGCCGGCACAGGTAGGGGATCAGGTCGGTGCCATTGAGGTTGCCGGCAAAGCGTCGGCCATGAATCAACCGTGCCGCCAGATCCATGCCAATTCCATCGTTGACGATGCGCACACTGGGTTCGCGCATGCGCATCCGCAACGCCTGGCACTGCACGACGAAATTGGTATTGGCAAAGAACACCCGGCGCGGTTGCTGCGCCGCCAACGCATGGAACAGGTCCAGCGCGAAGGCTTCCTGGGTCGTGGACAGCACCGGAAAGCCGCCCAGTGGAATCACCACGCCCGGCGGCGCCGAGGTGGCGGCGGAAGTTGTGTCCACATCCATGCGCTGGCCCTGCATCATCGAATCACCAAAGGTCGTAAGGGAAGGCAGCCAGCAAGCCGGCCTGCAGCGTTTCCACGTCGAAGCTGCCATTGCCGCCCAGCGCCAGGCACTCTTCCACGGTGTTGCCCGAATGCCACTGGGTGCGCCCGGTGCCGTAGTAGTAGTCGTCGTACTTGAAGCGATCTTCGCCATTGCCCCAGTCCAGATACACCGCCGGGATGCCGTAGGCCTCGGCCAGGATCAGGCCATGCAACGAACTGCTGACCACCAGCTCAGCGCCCAGCAGGCGGCTCATGAAGGTCGCCGGCTTGACGTTGGGGAACACCAGGTGATCTGCGTAGGCGCTGTATTTTTCCACCGGCTCGTTGAAATGCGGAACGATGGCGAACGGCCGCTTTTCCACCGGGCCCAACGCCTCGGCCGGGAAGAACATCGGGGTCAACAGGCCGGGGTCGCCATAGACTTCCGGCACCGCGATGCCGCGATCCAGCAGGAATTGACGGGTCTTGGGCCCGCG
Organism: Xanthomonas campestris pv. badrii; assembly: GCF_012848175.1. NCBI lineage: Bacteria > Pseudomonadati > Pseudomonadota > Gammaproteobacteria > Lysobacterales > Lysobacteraceae > Xanthomonas > Xanthomonas campestris. The sequence goes on from NZ_CP051651.1 coordinate 2,501,651, forward strand.
CACCGCGCGCACGTCCAGCGTGCTGAAGGTATTGCGCTCGGCGGGAATCTTGCCGTTGATGCCGCTGCCCCAGACGGTGTCGCCGTCCTTGGCGAAATGCAGCACCGACCCGATCGCGATCAGCTTCTTGCTGAGATCGCGTTTTTCGATCAGCGTCTTGTCCTGCAACGACAGCACACAGGACACGATCACCTTGGAGAGGTGATCGCCCATGTTGACGCCAGCGTTTTTCGGCTGCCACCAGAACAATGCGCGACGTTCTGCGTGTTCTATCCACTTCTGCAGCAAAGCGTTGGCCATTGCCAAGGGTCTCCTGTGTCCTAAAAACGTGCGAGGTGCGCCGCATCGGTCAATGCGAGAGCGCGGCCTCCGAAGAAGCACGCGCGGCAGTGCCGGCGTGCTGCGGATACAAACGGGTTTCCGGATACGCGGCCGGATCCAGCACGCGGTCGGTGGTGTCCGACCAGTTCAGGCACTGGCGGTAACGCACGTGTGGCGCATCCAGCGCCAGACCGATCGCAGCAACGATCGACTCCGCATGACCGGGGGTATAGCCAAAACGGGACTGCTGGTACGGCCCGACAACCGCATTCGGGCAAACCGCAGGCAAACCGAAGAAATCGTACTGCAGCAACTTCATCGAGCTATCGGCCAGGTAGACCGGCACCTGTTCCGATGCATACGGCGCAATACCGAAGCGCGCGTGCTTGATGTAGCCGATGGTCTCGGCGTGCTTCATTTCACCATAGACCACGACGTTATCGCCATAGCCCGGGTGCCTGCCCATGCCTGAGCCGATCACGTGGAAGGTGACCTGCGGAAACGCCTTGCTGGCAACCACGAAAAATTCCGGATCGAACAACATCGACCCCACCGCTACGGCATGGATTCCCTCGCCATACGGCGACGGGTCTCCCAGTTGATCCAGGTTGTGATCCACGCCATGGCCGACGTGGTAGACATTGTCGCGGCTGGCGATCTCGTCTGCCATGGCCGGCGAGACCAGCGCAATCACGTCCAGCGTGGGCGCCACCCGATCGAACTCACGTTCGATATAGGACGCTACATTGATCGTGCTCAGGCCGTCGGAGGCGCGGTACACCAGCTTTGCCGCGGGATTGGTGCGCTTGGCGAGCTCGATGAACGCCACCGCGATACCGCTTTCGAACACGATCACGTCGGCGTCGCGCATCCAGTCGAGCAACTGGCGCGGTGGATGCGCCGCATACCAGCGGAACATCGCATTCTCCACCGACTGTAGCCAACTCCGGCGCGTATTGAAGGGGTGCACCGTGGTGCGCCACAGATAGCAATCCACACCCTTGTGCGAGACCACGGTGTTGGCGGTCTCATCCAGCGGCAAGCGCATGTCGCCCTTCATCCGCGACAGGCGGCTGTAGCGCAGCGAGAAGAACCGCGTGGTACCACGCTGCGCGAGCTGATCGGTGATGAAGTGGATGTTGGCGCGGCGCGGCGTGCGGTAATCGTGTGCGGACAAGACCAGATAGCAAGGCCGGCGAATGCCGGAAGCAGCGGCGGCGGGTGTATCGCTCATGGGCCGTGTCCTATGAATGAGTGAGAGAAAGCATGCCCGACGACAGGCGAAGACGATGTCGATCTCATCGGCGCGCCTTGGCCTGCGTCAGCAACTTGCGGATAGTGATGATGGAGACCACGTCGCGGCGGAATGCCGGCCAGATGCCCAGCATCAACAGGAAGACCGCGCCCATCACCGCAGCGCCAACGCCCAGCTGCTGCCACAACGGGCCGCCTACGGTAACCGATGCGTAGTACGCGCAGCCGCCGGCTAGCCCATAGGCCGCCATCGCACGCAGTGCATTGACGAAGAGCGCGCCGACCGGTGTGTCGGAAATCTTGCCGACCCAGATCAACGACAGCGGCCAGGTCACCAGCAGACCGAACGAATACCCGATCGCCACACCCATGGCGCCCCAGCGCGAACCGACGAAGATGCAGACGATCAGCACGATACGGCTCACCAGCGAATACACCAGCTGCTGCCGCATCAAACCCCTGGCCAGGAACACCCAATAAGTGGCATAAGCGGCGGTCTGGAAGATACCGCCCAGGGTAAGCACCTGGAACAGTGGCACCGCCTCGCGCCACTGTTCTCCAAGTACCAGCACGATCAACGGCATCGCCAGCGCGCAGGCGAACGAGAACAATGCCACGATCAGGTGCACCATCACCGTCTGCCCACGCAGCAGGAAGGCGCTGAAACGCTCGCGGTCGTCCTGCAGCTGCGACAGCACCGGCAGCGCCACGCTGGTGGCCGGTGCGTTGATCTGGTTCAACGGCATCATCAGCAGCTGGAATGCGCGGTTGTACAGGCCCAGCGCATCCGGACCGGTGCGCCAGCCGATGATCACCTGCCCCACGTTGCGGCTGGCATACCCGAGCAACTGTGCCGCCATCAGGTTCCAGCCGAAGCTCATGAAGTCGCGCATCGGGGCCGCGCGTTGGTAGCCGCCCGGCAACCAGCGTGCGCAACCTGCAGCGATCACCAGGTTGACCACCGCCTGCACCACCTGCTGCACCACCAGCGCCCAGTAACCCCACCCCAGCAACGCGGCAGCCACTGCCGCGCCCAGGCCCAGCACCTGCGAACCCACGTCGCTCAGCGCTACCTGCCCGAAGCGCAGCCCGCGGCTCAGATGCGCGCGGTACTGCGTGGTCATGCCATTGAGCAGGAAGGTCACCGCCAGCGCCTGGGAGATCGTGACCAGCGCCGGCTCTTTGTAGAAATTGGCGATCAGATGCGCCGACGCGAACACCAGCACCGACAGCCCCAGACCGATGCCGCTATTGATCCAGAACAGGTTGTCGCGCTGTTCGCGGCTGACGTGCTTGGCCTGGACCGCAGCGGCCGACAGGCCGAAATCGCGCAGGATTTCCGCGGCGCCGACGATGGCGGTAACCATGGCCATCAAACCGTAATCGTAAGGCGTCAGCAATCGCGCCAACAGGATGATGCCACCGAACTGCACCACCATCTTGACCGACTGGCCCAGCATGGTCACTGCGGCACCGCCGGCGGCACGCGAACCGAGACTGCGCTGCGGCGAGGCGGGGGGCGGCGGTGTAGGCGTTTGAGCGGTCACAGCGCAGCGTCTCCATCCTTGCCCAGCGCTTCCAGATAGGTGCGGTAGTGCAGCTGCCCGATACGCGGCCAGTCGCGCTGCGACAGATCCGGTGCCGGTCCGCGCGGTGCCGCGCGCACCTTGTCCAGCATGCCGGTCAGCAGCGCTGCATCGAAGTCGCCCTCATACAGGAACACCCAGCCCGGCCCCACTTCGTCGGCGATCGCCGCATTGGATTCGCTCCACGGCGCCAGCACCGGCCGCGCCAGCGACAACGCCAGCAGCAAGGTACCGGAGTTGTGCATCTGCCGGTACGGCAACACCACCAGTTCGGCCTCGCTGACTTCGCGCGCCAGCACCGGCTCTTCCACGTAGGCCAGCAGTGCGCTGATGCGCGGATCCTGCACGCATGCATCTTCCACCAGGGTCCGCATCTGCGGTGTCGCCGGGTTGCCGACGATCCGTAGATTCAGGCGCGCATCGCTCACCTGCTGCATCACGTCCAGCAAGGTTTCCACGCCCTTGTACGGGCGGATCAGGCCAAAGTGCAGCAGCCGCCCGGGAACAGTGCTGCCCTGGGGCATGGACGCGAACCAGTCGCGGTAATGTCCGTGCAGGATGGTGTCGGTGAACGGTGGACGCGGCGGCGTGGTCGCATTGATCCGGATCCAGCGACAGGTGAGCCGATCGATCCAGCGCAACAGGCTGCGTTCGCGCCAACCGCGATCTTCGTGTGGCGCCAGGTTGTGCAGGGTCCGCACGACCGGCGTGCCGGTCACCTGCAACCTGAGCAGCAACAAGGTCGCACATACCTGCTTGGCCAGCGTTCCCGCGGCGCTGGGATGGCGCAGCAGGTATTCGGGCCAATGCAGGTGTAGCACGTCGTAGTGCGAGAGCAACGCCGCGCGCATCGAGAAGTAGCGCGGTTGCACCGCGTCCGGGAGCGCGTCATACAGCTGGGTCAGATACGGGTTGGTGTTGGCGTTGGGCTGCTCGGTCGAGAACAGCACCGTGAGCTGCGGCTTCGCCGCCGCTGTGGCTGCGGGCGCGCTCATCGCCGCGTCTCCTGCGGGCGCGGCGCGCCCAATGCGATGTGGTACTCGTCGACATAGCGCCCGACCACGTGCTTCCAGTCGTACCGGCTCACATAAGCCATGGTGGCCGCGCGACGGCTTGCAAAGTCCGCGTCTGCCGTCAGCGCCAGTGCCTGCACCTGGTCGGCCGCCGCCTCGATACGGTCGCGGTTGACGATCACGCCCTGCCCCGACTCGGTGGCCAGCCGCACGAACGGCGGGATGTCGCTGAGGATGGGGATCAATCCTGCGCTCATCGCCTCCACCGCGGCAATGCCAAACCCTTCATGGCGCGACAGGCAAACGAAGAACTGCGCCTGCTGCATCAGCGCGCGCAACTGTTCCTGCGACGGCGACATGCTCAGCTGCACCTTGTCCTGCAACCCGCGCTCGGCAATGGCCTTGCGCAGGTCGGCCTCATTCAGATCGTATTCGCGGCCGGCAATGATCAGACGCCATTGTGGGTCGCGCTTGAGCGCAGCCTGCAGCAACTCCAGGGTTTCGATCAGGCCCTTGTTGACCGACCAGCGGCCGAAATACAGCATCGCCCGGCCAGGCGAGGCTGCGCCCTGCCCCGCGTATTTCTCCACATCCACACCGTTTTCGATCACGCGCAACCGCGCCGGCGAGACCACCTTCGCAAACAGGTCGCCGTCGTTTTCGCTGGTTGCAATAACCCGCGCATATGCCAGTGCCGAAGTACGCGTCAAGGTCTGGAACCACAGCTGCTTCATGCGCGAGGCGTAAGCGGTATGGAAGAAACCACCATGCGTGGACACCACCATCGGCTTGCGATGCAAGGGCTTGGTCAGCGCCAGATAGTCGTAGAAAAAATCGATGCCATGCAGATGCACCAGGTCCGCAGAGCGGATCGCACTCAGCACCGAGGGCGCCAGCGGATAGCGCGACGAGCCGCTATAGCCAATCCGCCGGATCGGCAGACCCTGGTAGGTTTCCTGCGGCGCCAGCTGTGCAGCGGGGTCGGTGAACACGCGATCGAGCGTGACCACCTCCACCGTATCGGCACTGGTAGCCTGATGCTGGCGGGCCACATTGAGAACGACTTCCTCCATCCCCCCGATCGACGGGTGGAATTGGCGGACGACATGCACCACTTTCATTTACGCCGATCTCCTGTGCCAGCGACGCGCACGCATGTACTGCGACGACTGATGATTCTGCAATTGGTCATTGACCCTTCAACCCCAACATCCATGGCGCCAGACGCACCAGCACCGCGCGCATCGGCACCGCGCATGCAATCGCGAACACGCTCAGGCCCATCGCCCAGATCGGCGACCCAATGAGCCCGCGATCCACCACCCCGGTGCGCGCAACCATGCTGGTCGCCACCAGGAACACCAGCGTGTGCGTGCAGAGAATCAGCAAGGTGTTGGTGCCGATCCACTGCCCCCACTGCCAGTTGCGAAGGAAATAGGCCACGCACAAGGTCATTGCCGTGCCAAGCAGGCTGACCAGCAGAAACAGCGCCGGCCAATGCCCGAACTGCAGGTTGTTGACATCCACCTGCCCGTTCCAGGCAGCCAGCACGCCCCATGCAGCCGCAACGACCGGCAAGGCCAGTGCCCATGCCAGTGCCGAGACCGAGCGCAGCGCATCGGCAAACCGCGACAGCGCACCGCCCACGGCGATGAAGAACAACGCAACCGGCAACACATCCAGCGCAAGCGGCAGGCGCATCTGCAGCGGCGGAAACCCGCTTGCCCAGGCCAATGCGAGCGGCAAGCCGAGCGCGGCCACCAAGGTGGCACTCAGGCGTGCGCGCAATGCAATGTAGCTCAGCGTCGTGACAAACAAGGCAGGCAGAAACCACAACGCCGGAAGCACATACAAACGTGTTCCGTTGGCCCACACCAAACCGGCCAATGGGTGCCACCACGGACGCGCGCCCGGTTGCTGAAATGCATGGTTGAGCACGGCCATCAACAGCCACACTCCGTACGCGAGCAGAAAAAAGCCCAGGTACGGGATCAGCAGCGTCCGCGCCAGCTTCTTGACCGTGGCCACGTTCAATGCGCGGTGCCCGAAGCGCTCGCCTACCCAGCCGGAGAGCACGAAGAACAGCGGCACGTGGAAGCTGTAGGCAAACAGCTTGTAGGCCGGCGGCATCCCGCTCGCATGCCCAAGCACCACCAGCACGATCGCCAGCGCCTTCGCAGCATCGATCTGCCAATCGCGCGTGGCTGCGGCCGCTGGCCGGGCCATCGTCCTGGCTGGCTCCGCAGCGGGAGAATACGCCCCCGTTCTCATGCCGCAGCGCCGGTCATGCCGTCACCGTGCGCGCACCCAAGGTCCACGGAGCAAAGCGCATCAGGAACCAGCGCATGGGCACACACGCGGCCAGCGCGAACACCGTGACGAAGATCGCCCAGCCCAGGCCCGGGCGCGCCGAGCCGAAGCCACCGGCAACTGCCGCAACACCGGACAGCACAAAGAACACCAGCATATGCGTGCACAGGATCAGCAGGGTGTTGCGACCGATCCACCGGATCCATGCCCAGCCCTGCACCAGCCGCGCCGCGCAGATCACCATCAGCGAGCCCAGCACCGCGCTGAGCAGGAACACCGCATGGCTGCGTCCGAACTGCAGCATGTTCACGTCGATACGCCCGTTGATCTGCGCCAGCCAGGCAACCGCAAACGCCAACACCACGGTCACCACCGCGCTGACCGGCAGCGATGTCGGCAGGCGTGGCGAGACATGGATCAGCAGTGCGCCGAGCGCGTAGAAACACAACGACACCGGTAGCACGTCCAGTCCGAAAAAAAGCCGGACCCCCTGCGCAGGGAACCAGTTCATCCAGACCCACGCCGCCACCAGCGCTACGGCAGCGATTGCCAGCGGCGGTAGCACGCGACGCAGCAGCATGTAGCCGATCACCGTCACCAGCATCACCGGCAGGAACCACAGCGGGGGCTGCACGTACAAATCCGGGCCGATGCCGGTCAGCAGCGACACGATGGGCTCCCACCACGGATGACTGCCCCAGCGCGCTGCCTTCTCACCGATATTGCGGGTCAGCAACCAGTACGCATAGCCCAGCAGATAGAAGGTGACATACGGCAGCAGCAGACTGCGCACCTGCTTGGTCATCGTCTGCGCCAGGCTGGTGGTGCGTGAGGCATAGCCTGCCGCCAGCCATCCCGACACCAGGAAGAACAACGGCACATGGAAGCTGTAGGCGAACAGGGTCATGCCATGCGGCACGCCCTTGGCATGGCAGAACACCACCAGCAGGATCGCAATCGCCTTGGCGGCATCGATCCGCGGATCGCGCGCGCGCGCGCCGGCCGCAACGCGCACGCCAGCGTCATGCACCTCGGACGGTGCCGGGCGGCTTTCCACCGCGCTCACCTCGATGCTCCCGCGGGCAACGCCAGCCGCGTGTTCTCATCGACTGGATCGCGCTCGACCGCAACCTCCGCGCTCGTTGCTGCAGACCAGGTCGGACGCATGTGCCACAGGCACCCACACACGAACCACCACAGCGCCGAGGTCTTGATCGAAAAGTAGCCGTTGGAGACCAGCAGGCTCAGCGCGAAGGCGAAGATGGCCAGGTTCTTGAACAGCTGGCCTTCCTTGCTTGGCATCAACAGCAGGAACGAGTACGACAACAGGAACGCCAGCACGCCGACGATCGACTGCGATGCAATGAAGTAGGAGATGCCGCTATCGAAGTAGCGGTAGGCCTGGGCGAAATCCAGCCCCATCCAGGACTCGAAGGAGAGATTGTTCATCGAGTGCACGGTGAAGAACACCCGACCCATCGTCGTGTCCTGGTAGGCGGTGATCCCGGTGACCCACACCAGCAACCATGCGCTCATGATCACCAGCAAGAACACCAGAAACGCCAGGCGCTGATCCAGGCGTTTCAACAGCGGCGTCAGCAACACCATCAACACGCAGGTGCCCGCCGCCAGTCGTCCATCCGAGGCCACGATCATGAAACCGATCAATCCCACCGACAGGATCAATGCAGCCGGACGCATCCAGCGCCAGAACACCAGCACGATGGCGGTGAAGAAACAGATGTAGTTGCCCATCGTCACCGGCTCGATGAACCACGACGAGGCACGCGGCAGATTGGACCCAGGCAGGAAGTTACGCTCGCCCGGACGCGTGGCGCTGACGAACAGATTGCTGTCTTCGTTCCAGAACCCTTCGGCGCTCATGCCGCGGGCGTTGACGAAGAAGCTCTTCGGGTTGACCAGGTCGCCGTACGCGGTCGGCATTGCCAATTCGAAGGCCGCCACCAACGAGACGATGATGGTCATGCGGATGAACAACTTGGGTAGCGAGCCGGTATACGCCGAGCCCAGCACCACGAACGCGAACACCACCAAGGCGTCGCGGAAGAACTTCGGATCGATCTGCCAGTTCACCAGAAACCGTACGAACATCAGCAGGACGATCAACCCCAGCCCACTGATGACCAACGCAAGCCGCTTGCGGCTCAGCGCACCGAGGCCCAACAGGAAGCAGGCCGCATAGACCATGAACTCGACCGCATAGGTGATCACCGGCCGGACGGTGAACACGTTCGCATTGATCAAGGCCAACACCAGGTTGTAGCCCACCCCGACCATCAAGGTCAGCTCGATGAGCCGGTTGTGCCAGCGAACGCGGGTCTCTTCGCTCATTCGGATCAGCATGCAGGCGCCTGCCTGAAAGGGGCGGCTGCAATGCAGCCGCCCGCGGCGCCGGACGCGCCAGGTCGCACGCTTCCCACCATCATCAGTATGCGGTCTTCTGTCCGAGCACGCGCACCGCAGTCAGCACGATGATGCGGATATCCAGCCACAGCGACCAGCGACGGATGTAGTCGAGGTCGTACTGGATGCGCTTCTTCATCGTCCGCAGCTCTGGGGTCTCACCGCGGAAACCGTTGACCTGCGCCCAACCGGTGATGCCCGGCTTGACGTAGTGGCGCTGCATGTAATGGTTGATCAGCTTTTCGTAGTGCGTGTTGTGCTGCGCCGCATGCGGACGCGGGCCCACGATCGACATGCTGCCACCGAGCACATTGAAGATCTGCGGCAGCTCATCCAGGCTGCTACGACGCAGGAACGCGCCAAACCGGGTGATACGCGTATCGTTCCTGGTCGCCTGCTGGATGGTGGTGCCATGATCGTCATGCACGCGCATCGAGCGGAACTTGAACATGTAGAACTCGCGGCCGCCCAAGCCATGACGGCGCTGGCGGAAGAACACCGGGCCCGGCGAGCTCAGCTTGACACCCACGGCAATCGCAGCCATCAGCGGCCACAGGCCCATCAGCGCAATCACGGCCAGGATCTTGTCCTGCAACGCCTTGGCCACCACGAAATAATTGTCGCGGTCCACGCCACCCTGGCGCAGGTTGATCACCGGGGTGTTGCCGATCTGCTCACCGGACTGGTTCAACAGACCGAAGTCGAACAGGTCGGGCACCAGCTTCACATTGATCGGATAGCGATCCAGGCGCTGCAACAGCTGCTTGATATGGTCGCGCTCGCCCAGCGGCAGCGAGATCCACACCTGCTCGACCTGGTTTTCCTTCAGGTAGTCGACCAGCGCATCCGGCTCGCCCAGGCACGGCAGCGACTGGCGCTGCTCGGTCACCGCGATGTCGTATGGAGTGCGGAAGTAACCGACCAGGTTCATGCCCACCCACGGGTTGCGGCTCAGGTAATGGTTGATCTTCATCACCGGGTGACGCAGGCCGACCACCACCACGCGCTGCACGTCCACGCCCTGGGCACGCAGATGGTTCAGGAAGCCGCGCAGCAAGGTGCGGGCCGCCACCAGCGATGCCAGGCCGCCAACGAACCAGAGACCGATCCAGCCGCGCGAGACCTGCTCGCCCACCTGCACGATCAGCGCATGCACTGCGAACAAGGCGAACACGCCGCCGAAGGCACCACCGAGCACCATCAACTCGCTCAGCAATCCGCGACCACGCCAGCTGCGATACAGCGGAAACAGCGCGAAGCAGATCACCGAGTACAACAGCGTGGTGGCGATGGCGACCCGGTATGGCGCCGCCGGCACCCAGGAGCCGAACACGATGCGATAGGCGACCAGGCCGGAAACGACCACCATGGTCAGGTCGAAAACGCGCAGTACCAGATCGGCTGCAGCCGAATACTTGGACAACAATCGTGGCGAGGATGTGGTGTAAGTCGCGCTACTCAAGTCTGCCAAAAGCATGGGGATGTCCTCCAAACTCGATACGGCGCATGCGGGGGAACATACGAATCGCACGCGAGCTTTCAATCATCTCCGCCGCATGATCACCGCGGTAATACCTACCGACCCCAGATCAAGCGACAGCCCTTTGTTTCAACAGAGACAAACTTTCAAACGAAGGAGCCCGAAACATACGGGATCCGACCTTTTCCACACTGAATCAGTTGTCACTTTAATTAACCACCGTTTTGCAACACCACGATGTCAGTTCAATCGTGTTTCCGGCCCATTGCTCCGCAGGAAGTAGCGCACGAGCGCCACCGCCAGACCAAGGAATACGCCAAAGATGAAACCCAAAGCGAGGTTCAATTTGAGTTTCGGCGAAGTCTTAGACGTAGGCACATCTGCAGTGTCGACGATGGTCACGTTGTTGGCGCCGACGTTGCTCGCGACACCGATCTCCTTGTAACGCTGCAGGAGCGCATCGTAGAGCTGGCGGTTGGTATCCACGTCGCGCTTCAGCATGTTGTAGCGGATGCTGCGGCTCTGCAGATCGAGTTCGCTGTTGCGCAGGCCGGCAATGCGTTCGTTGAGCAACTGCTCCTGATGCACGGACGCGTCGTAGGTCGCCTTGAGCGACTGGCGAACGTTGACGATCTCGCCATTGATCTGCCGGCGCGACTCTTCGATCTGCGCCTTCAGGCGCTGCATTTCCGGGTAATCCGGCTTGAAGGTCGACAGCTTCTGCTGGTACTCGCTGGTCAGGCGTACCTGCTCGCCGCGCAGCGTCTGGATCAACGGGCTGCTCAGCACCTGCGGCAGCGACATCGCGTCGCCGCTCGCAGCCTGACGCCAGGCGGCCTCGGCCTTGATGCGCGCATCCTGCGCCGAAGCCAGCAGTGCGTTGAGGTCGGTCAGGTTCTGCGCAGGCAATGAAGGCTTGTCGTCGCCCACCGACACGATCTGCTCATCGGTCGAATACGCCACCAGCGACTTCTCCGAGTCCTCGACCTTGGAACGCAGTTGCTCCAGACGCTCGGCGAGGAACTTGGTCGCAAACGAAGACGCCTTCATGCGGCGCTCCTGCGTGCTGACGATGAACACCTTCGCATATGTGTTGGCGATCTTTGCCGCCAGCACCGGGTCCGGCGAATCGTAGTTGACGTAGACCAGGCGCGAATTGAGGATCGGCTCGACCACCAGACCTGCCAGCAGGGTATTGGTCAGGCTGCGCTCGATGATCGCCTGACGCGAATCGAGCGACTTGCCGGCCTCCGGATTCTTGGCCGCAGCCTTTTCCAGCGCCTCTTCCACCTGCTCCTTGAACGCAGGCTCCTGGTCGAGCTTGGCTTCGCGAATCACCGCACGCGCCAGCGACCGGCTTTGCAACAGCTGGTACTGGGTCTGGTAGAAGTCGCGATCCTGCGGCGACTCCACCGGCATCAGGTTGTCGACATTCACCACGTTGAGCGAGTCGCGCTCGATCTGCAGCGTACTGGTGGCGCGATACTTTTCCGGCATCAGGAAGGTGATCACCAGCGCCAGCAGGGTCGCGCCGATGGTGATCAGGATGATCAGCCAGCGCTGCGACACCAGCGCGCGCCAGTAGTCGAGCAAGCTCACATCTGCCAGTTCAAGATGCCCATGGCGCTGCGACGGCGAGGAACGATTGTCGGAATTCATACTCATCGGTAAGCGCGCCACACCATCACCAAGGGGGTCAGTTCCAGCATGGTGCGCAGCCAGACGCGCGCATCCGAGCGATACACCACAACGATGTCGCCACCGTAGATCTCAGGGTCCGGATTGGCGCCCTTCTCGATCTCGGTCAGGTCGAAACGCGCGATCATCTTCTGCCCGTTGACCATGCGAAACACGATCACGTTGCCGCGGCTCGCCACGGTACTGACGCCCTTGGCCTGCGCAACAGCCTGCTGCAGGGTCAGGTTGGCGCCGATGACCGGATAGATGCCGGGTTCGGTGACGGCGCCGGTGACGGTGACGCGGCGGCCATTGGATTCCTGCACGAACACCGACACCTGGGGATTTTGCAGGTACCCGTTGCGGTAGCGCTCGGCCACCATCTTCTCCAGCTCGCCGACACCCATGCCGGCGGCATTGACGTCGCCGATCAACGGCAGCGAGATATGACCGTTCTGATCGATACGGACCTGCCGCTCCAGATCGTCGATCTGGAAGACCTTGACCAACAACAGATCGCCCGGGGAGAGTCGATACTCGGGTTGCACTGCGGACATTGCGAGCGGATCGGGAAGCGGCAACGATGTCGCCATGTCCTTCCCGGTGCTGCAGGCACCCAGTGTCATCGAGCAGATCAACGCCAGGCTCAGGGCTTGGCAAAATCGTCCGATCAGTTTCTTCATGCGTGTGGCTGGCTGCCTCGGTTGGGTGGGACAGGAGCTCGCGCAGCATTCAACCGGCCAAACACGCCAGCACGAACGTACGACAGAGGGTTCATCCCGGAGCACCGGGATCACGACGGGTGTGGCGTGTTGCACTGCACTATGGCACAGAAAGATCGCACCGCAAGACGCCGCACGCCATTTTTTTGACGGCGTTGGCCTATTGATTCAAGTTCGTCGATAGCGCGTTAAAAAACCGTGATCCACGTTCTAGTTCGCACCCAAGGATTTGGAGCATTTTCGGACACTTAGCATCATTGCGTGATCCAGGTCCATAGCGAACCGGACCGCAAAAAACCGGGCGCTAGCGCGCCATTCATGCTGCGCTGCGATATGCCGATCTGCATATCTACCGGGCCGCGTGGAGACATGAAATGCAATGTTGCATCGCAACAAAAAAGCCCATGTCATGACGACATGGGCTTGTTGTTTGGTCGGGGTAGCCGGATTCGAACCGACGACCACTAGTCCCCCAGACTAGTGCGCTACCAGGCTGCGCTATACCCCGGAGATGTTGCGTCCCGCCGCGAGGGCGGCCTGCGATTATAGCGGCTTTGTGAAACGTTTTCCTAGCGGCGCAGCAATTGCAGCACTTCTTCCAGCTCCATCCGTACCTGCTTGATGATCTGGTTGCTCAATGCCGACTCGCTCTTGGCGCCATCGCCCTCCAGACGCAGGCGCGCACCGCCGATGGTATAGCCCTGCTCGTAGAGCAGGCCGCGGATCTGCCGCACCATCAATACGTCGTGGCGCTGGTAGTAGCGCCGATTGCCGCGCCGCTTGACCGGCTCCAGGCTCGGAAACTCCGTCTCCCAGTAGCGCAGCACGTGCGGCTTGACGTCACATAGCTCGCTCACTTCACCGATGGTGAAGTAGCGCTTGGCCGGAATCGGCGGTAGCTCGCGATTACTGCCCGGATCCAGCATAAGCCTCCACCCGTTCCTTGAGTTTCTGGCCCGGGCGGAAGGTCACCACCGTGCGGGCCGAGATCGGAATTTCCTCACCGGTCTTGGGATTGCGACCGGGCCGTTGGTTCTTGCGCCGCAGATCGAAGTTGCCGAAACCGGACAGCTTCACCTGACGGCCCTGCTCCAGCGCATCGCGCAGCACGTCGAAGAACGCATCGACAAATTCCTTTGCCTCACGCTTGTTCAGACCAACCTCGTCGAACAGACGCTCGGCCATCTCCGCTTTCGTCAATGCCATGCCAATCCCCTGGTTACCGCCTCAACTCCGGATCCGGGCGCGGTGCTCGCGCTCGACCACCGCCACCACATCGGTCACGACCGCATCCACGTCCCGGTCGGTGAGAGTGCGCGAGTTATCCTGCAAAATCAAGCCCATAGCCAGACTCTTGAAACCTGGCTCGACCCCCTGCCCGACATAGCGGTCGAACAACTGCACCTCGCGCAGCAACGGACCGACCGCCGTCTGCACGCTGGCCGACAGCGACGCCCAACTCACCTGCTCCGGCACCAGGAAGGCCAGGTCGCGGCGCACCGAGGGGAAGCGCGACAGCTCGCCGGCACGCGGCAAGGCGCGCTGCACCAGCGGTGCAAGCTCCAACTCGAACGCCACCACGTCCACGTCGATGTCCATCGCCTTGGCCAGGCGCGGATGCACCTGCCCGATCCAGCCGATACACACCCCGTCGCGATGGATGTCAGCCGAACGGCCCGGATGCCCGAACGGCTGTGCCGACGGACGGAACTCCAGCACCGCACCACTGGCCGCGGCCAGCGCCAGCAGGTCGCCCTTCACATCATGGAAGTCCACCTTGCGTGCCGGCTCGCCCCATTGCAGCGCCAGCGCATCGCCGCACACTGCAGCGGCAACGTGCTGGGCTTCGCGCGGCGCCATGCCCGCATCGGCGGCAGCGGCAAACACCTTGCCCAGCTCGAACAGGCGGACGCGCCCGGCCTGGCGCGCCGCGTTGCGGCCCAGGGTCGCCACCAGGCCCGGCAGCAGGCGCGGACGCATGATGGCCAGCTCCGCGCTGAGCGGGTTGGCCAGCGGCACCAATCCTTCGCTGAGCTGCCACCGCTGCAGCAGGTCGGCATCGACGAAGGCGTAATTGATGGTCTCCTGCAGTTCGCGCGCCACCAGCTGGCGGCGCACGGTGAGCTCGTCCAGCTGGGTCTCGCTCGGCATCGCGATCCGGCTGGCACCGCCGGGCAGCGTGGTCGGCACCCGGTCATAGCCATGGATGCGCGCCAGCTCTTCGATCAGATCTTCCTCGATGGCGATGTCGAAGCGACGGCTCGGCGCCATCACCTGCCAGCCCTCGGCCACGGCCTCGAGCTGCATGCCGAGCGCGCTCAGGATGCGCACCACCTCCGCATCGTCGATCTGGATACCGAGCACGCGTGCGATCCGCGCGCGGCGCAATACGATCGGTGTGGCCTGCGGCAGATGCTGCGGCAACTGGGCATGCACCACCGGGCCCGGCGTACCGCCGGCCAGATCCAGCACCAGGCGCGTGGCCACTTCGATGGCCTGCGGCGCCAGCGCCGGGTCCACCCCACGCTCGAAGCGATGGCCGGCATCGGTGTGCAGGCCGAGCTTGCGACCACGTCCCATGATCGCGGCCGGATCGAAATACGCCGATTCCAGGAACACGTTGCGGGTGGTCTCGGTGACCCGCGTGTCCAGCCCGCCCATCAACCCGGCCAGCGCCACCGGACGGCCGGCATCGGTGATGGTCAGAAAAGAATCGTCCAACGTGACCTGACGCCCATCCAGCAGCGCCAGCTGCTCGCCGGCGCGCGAACGGCGCACGCCGATCGGCCCCTGCAAGGTGTCCAGGTCGAAGGCGTGCATCGGCTGGCCCAGTTCCAGCATCACGTACTGGGTGATGTCCACCAGCAACGACACCGGGCGCACACCACTGCGACGCAGGCGCTCGGCCAGCCAGACCGGCGTGGTCGCAGCCGGATCGATGCCTTCGATCACGCGCCCGCAATAGCGCGGGGCCTCGTTGCCGGCGTCCAATTCCACCGCCAGCGTCCGCGTGGACACTGGCGCAACGGCAGCCGCGTCGAAGGCCACCACTTCGCTGGCGCAAGCAGCCGCCACATCGAAGGCAATGCCGCGCACGCTGAAGCAATCGGCGCGATTGGGAGTGAGCTTGATCTCGATGCTGGCGTCGGGCAGGCCGAGATACTCGGCCAGCGCCTGACCCACCGGCGCATCGTCCGGTAGTTCGAACAGGCCGGAGGCATCGTTGTCCAGGCCCAGTTCCCTGGCCGAGCACAACATGCCGTTGGAGGGCACGCCACGCAGCTTGGCCGCGGCGATGGTCAGCTCGCCGATCTGCGCACCGACCAGCGCCAACGGCGCCACCAGGCCTGCACGCGCATTGGGTGCGCCGCACACGATCTGCAGCAACTCGCCCTGCCCGGCATCGACACTGCAGACCTGCAGGCGGTCAGCCTCCGGATGCCGCACCGCTTCGACGATTCGTGCCACCACCACCTGGCCCAGCGACTCGCCCAACGGCGTCACCTCTTCCACCTCCAGACCGATCGCCGTCAGCGTCGCAGCCAACTCCTCGCGGCTGGCCTGGATAGGAACGTGGCTACGCAGCCAATTTTCTGAGAATTTCATGGAGAACCGGGAATCGGGAATGGGGAGTGGGGAATCGCAAAAGCGGGGTTACCAGGCGTCCGGAAAGGAATCGACAGAGCGTACGGCTCTTACGATTCCCGATTCCCGAATCCCGATTCCCTGCCGTCAGGCAAACTGCCTGAGAAAACGCACATCGTTTTCGAAGAAGGCGCGCAGGTCGTTGACGCCGTAGCGCAGCATCGCAAAGCGCTCCACGCCCAGGCCGAAGGCGAAGCCGGTGTAGCGCTCCGGGTCGATGCCGACGCTGCGCAGCACGTTCGGGTGCACCATGCCGCAGCCCAGCACTTCCAGCCAGCGTGTGCTGCCATCGGGCTGCTGCCAGGCGATGTCCACTTCCGCACCCGGCTCCACGAACGGGAAATAGCTGGGACGGAAACGCATTTCGAAATCGCGCTCGAAGAAGGCGCGCACGAACTCGGACAAGGTGCCCTTGAGATCGGCGAAGGTGGAATGTTCGTCCACCAGCAGCCCCTCCACCTGATGGAACATCGGCGAGTGGGTCTGGTCCGAATCGGAGCGATACACCTTGCCGGCGGCGATCATGCGCAGCGGCGGCGTGTGTGCGTCCATGTAGCGCACCTGCACACCGGAGGTGTGGGTCCGCAACAGGCGGCCGTCGCCGAAATAGAACGTGTCGTGCATCGCGCGCGCCGGATGGTGCGGCGGGAAGTTCAGCGCTTCGAAGTTGTGCCAGTCGTCCTCGATTTCCGGGCCGTCGGACAACTCATAGCCCAAGCGCGCAAAGATCTCGACGATGCGCTCGAGCGTGCGCGTAACCGGGTGCAATCCACCGCGTTCGCTGCGACGCCCCGGCAAGGTGACATCGATCCGCTCCCCGGCCAGACGTGCGTCCAGCGCGGCGTTTTCCAGCGTGTGCTTGCGCTCGGACAACGCCGCGGTCAGCGCATCGCGCGACAGGTTGATCGCTTCGCCAGCGGCCTTTCGCTGATCGGCCGGCAGCGTGCCGAGCTGCTTGAGCTGGGCGGTGATGCTGCCGCTCTTGCCCAGCAAGGCGACCCGCAATGCTTCCAGTTGGTCCGGCGTCTGCGCGGCGGCGACATCGGCCAGCGCGCGCTCGGTCAGGGATTGAATCTCACTCATTGCACTTGCGCCTCAACTGCTAGCCGAACGGTGTTTCCGGATGCACCGGAACGCATTGTCACTGGACCAACCTGCCATCACCCACTTGGTGGCTCCGCAAAAACGCAAAAGGGGAAGGACTCGCGCCCTTCCCCCTGCATCTCTGCGTCTCATCTCACCGAAGGCATGCACACCAAGTGTGACTACATCCGATGACCCGCTTTCTAAGCAGTCCGCACATGGATGTGCGGGCTCCTGCGAGGGACTCGCACATACGGCGTGCGGGCTCTTGCAGAGGGACCTGCATTTACGCCGCCAGCGCGCCCTTTGCCTTCTCGGCCAGCGCGGCAAAGCCGGCGGCGTCGTGCACGGCGATATCAGCCAGCACCTTGCGGTCCAGGGTGATGCCAGCCTTGAGCAGGCCGTTCATGAAACGGCTGTAGCTCAAGCCGTTGATGCGGGCAGCCGCATTGATGCGGGTGATCCACAGCGAACGGAAATTACGCTTCTTCTGCTTGCGGCCAATGTAGGCGTACTGCTGTGCCTTGATGACTGCCTGCTTGGCAACGCGGAAGACCTTGCGGCGAGCGTTGTAGTAACCCTTCGCCAGGGTCAGGATTTTCTTGTGGCGGCGACGCGCCTGTACGCCACGCTTTACTCGTGCCATGGGTCAGTCCTCAGAGGTAGGGAAGCATACGATCGAGACGGCCAGCGTCCTCGGCACGGACGTGGTTCGTCTGCCGCAGGTTGCGCTTGCGCTTGGTCGCTTTCTTCGTGAGGATGTGGCTACGGTTTGCGTGGCCGCACTTGTACTTGCCGGAGGCGGTCTTGCGGAAACGCTTGGCCGCCGCCCGGTTGGTCTTGATCTTGGGCATTGCAATGTCCTTGATGGTGTTTTGTCACTGACACGGGCGGCAGTCCTGCGACCACGCTTTCCATCCTTGCCCTTGCCTGCTTGTAAGTCCTTGATCGAACACGATCCGGACAGGTCCTGGTGCCGCTTGCGCGGCGCCCCGGCAAAACCGGGCCGCGCAGTCTACCCGTTGCCGGGAATTCTTGCAAATCGAGCCATGCTCGCCGCGGCCGGCCCGGTCGGGGCCGCCGCGGCAGCGGGTCAGATCTTCTTCTTCGGCGCGATCATCATGACCATCTGACGCCCTTCCAGGCGCGGACGGGATTCGATGACGATGTCGTCGCCCAGATCGGCCTCGATCCGGGCCGCCATCTCGCGGCCCAGCTCCTGGTGGCTCATTTCACGGCCACGGAAGCGGATGTTGACCTTGACCTTGTCGCCCTCTTCCAGAAAACGGCGCATGTTGCGCAGCTTGATCTGGTAGTCGCCCTCGTCGGTCACCGGGCGGAACTTGAGTTCCTTGATCTCGACCTGCTTGGTCTTCTTCTTGGCCTCGTTGGCCTTCTTCTGCTGCTCGAACTTGAACTTGCCGAAGTCCATGATCTTGCAGACCGGCGGATCGGCCTGCGGCTGGATTTCGACAAGATCCAGGCCTTCTTCCTCGGCCTTGGCGAGCGCTTCGTCGCGCGACAACACGCCGACCATCTCTCCGTCGCTGCCGATCACGCGGACGCGCGGCACACGGATTTCTTGGTTCTTGCGGTTCTGTTTGTTGTCAGGGGTACTGATATTGCAATCTCCCAGGGGAATCGAACCGGCGCATCCGGATCATCCAGACCGGCCGGGGTTGGCTCACGCTGCCTGCTCTGCCTGCAGACGCTCGATGAAGGCCGAAACCGTCATGGTTCCAAGGTCCTCTCCCGATCGCGTCCGCACGGCAACCGCGCCATTTTCCTTCTCGCGGTCGCCGACCACCAGCAGATAGGGCACGCGTTGCAGCGTATGCTCGCGAATCTTATAACCGATCTTCTCGTTACGCAAATCGGCGCTGACACGGAAGCCTTGATTTGCAAGGGTTTTCCGAACCGAGTCGACATATTCGGCCTGAGCGTCGGTGATGTTGGCGACAACGACCTGGACCGGAGCCAGCCAGGACGGGAAGGCGCCGGCATGGTGCTCGATCAGGATACCGATGAAACGCTCCATCGAACCGACGATGGCCCGGTGCAGCATCACCGGATGCTTCTTCTGGCTGTTTTCGTCCACGTACTCGGCGCCCAGGCGACCGGGCATCATGAAGTCGACCTGCATGGTGCCCAGCTGCCAGGTACGGCCGATGGCGTCCTTGAGGTGGTACTCGATCTTGGGGCCATAGAAGGCGCCCTCGCCCGGCAGCTCCTGCCACTGCACCCCGCACACGCCCAGCGCGCTGCGCAGCGCAGCTTCGGCCTTGTCCCAGGTGGCATCGTCGCCCAAGCGCTTTTCCGGGCGCAGCGCGATCTTGATCTGGATGTCGTCGAAGCCGAACGCGGTGTACACCGCCAGCGCCTGCTGGTGGAAGGCGGTGACTTCGGACTCGATCTGCGATTCCAGGCAGAACACGTGCCCGTCGTCCTGGGTGAAGCCGCGCACGCGCAGGATGCCGTGCAGCGCGCCCGAGGGCTCGTTGCGGTGGCAGGCGCCGAACTCGCCGTAGCGAATCGGCAGGTCGCGGTAGCTGTGCAGGCCCTGGTTGAACACCTGCACGTGGCCGGGGCAGTTCATCGGCTTGACCGCGTAGGTGCGCTTTTCCGACTCGGTGAAGAACATCGCGTCCTGGTAGTTGTCCCAGTGGCCGGATTTCTGCCACAGTGACACGTCCAGGATCTGCGGGCAGCGCACTTCGCCGTAGCCGCTGTCGCGGTAGACCTTGCGCATGTACTGCTCGACCACCTGCCACAGCGACCAGCCCTTGGGGTGCCAGAACACCAGGCCGGGCGCTTCTTCCTGCAGGTGGAACAGGTCCTGCGCCTTGCCGATGCGGCGGTGGTCGCGCTTGTCGGCTTCTTCCATGCGCAGGATGTAGGCATCGAGCTGTTTCTTGTCGGCCCAGGCGGTGCCGTAGATACGCTGCAACTGCTCGTTCTTGGCATCGCCGCGCCAGTAGGCGCCGGAGATGCGGGTCAGCTTGAACGCCTTGAGGAAGCGCGTGTTCGGTACATGCGGGCCCCGGCACATGTCCACGTATTCCTGGTGGTAGTACAGGCCCATCGCGGTGATGTCCTCGGACATGTCCTCGATCAGGCGCAGCTTGTACTCCTCACCGCGCTGGGCGAACACCTCGATCACCTCGGCGCGCGGGGTGACCTTCTTGATCACGTCGTAGTCCTGCGCGATCAGTTCCTGCATGCGCTGCTCGATCGCGGCCATGTCTTCGGGCGTGAACGGGCGCTCGCTGTAGATGTCGTAATAGAAGCCTTCGGCGATGACCGGGCCGATCACCATCTTGACTTCGGGATACAGCTGCTTGACCGCGTGGCCGACCAGGTGGGCGCAGGAGTGGCGGATGATTTCCACGCCTTCGGCATCCTTGGCGGTGATGATGCGCAGGCTGGCGTCGTGGTCGATGACGTCGCTGGCGTCGACCAGCTGGCCATCGACCTGGCCGGCGATGGTGGCCTTGGCCAGGCCGGCGCCGATCGACTGGGCGACCTGCATCACCGAGACGGGGGATTCGAATTCGCGGCGGCTGCCGTCGGGGAGCGTGATGTTGATCATGGGCAAGAATGAGGTCTGGTCTGGCTGCAGCCGGCGGCTGCCATTGAAGGCCTGACCATTGCTGGGCAGGCTCGGGGAGAAGCGGGAAAGGTCATGCGCAAGACCGCGTCGCGGGCGCCAGGGACACGGGCGCCGGTCGGGATCAGCGGTGGGCGGTGGTAGTGCTCATGTCGCACGCTCGGCCGGCGCTAAGGCGCGGGCCACCTTCTCGCAAGGGGTCTTGGGCGTGAATGGTAAACCAATCAGGCGGCCTCCGGGCGGGCCGGCACGGGGCCGGCGGGCGCATGGCATGATGCCGGCCACTGTCCTGCCGCTGCCGACCATGACCATCAAGGGTAAAGCCACCTCGCTGGATATCGCCTACCTGGCCGGCGTGTCGCAGCCGACCGTGTCGCGCGCCTTGCGCGGCAGCCCGATGGTCAACGAGGAAACCCGCAAGCGCATCCTGCGCATCGCCCGCGAGTTGAATTACAAGGTCGACAAGAACGCCTCCTCGTTGCGGCTGCGCAATGCCGGCACGCTGGCGCTGCTGTTCTTCGAAGACCCCACCGCGGACGATTCGCTGATCAACCCGTTCTTCCACGCGATGCTGGGCTCGATCACCCGCGCCTGCGCGCTGCAGGGCTACGACCTGCTGGTGTCGTTCCAGCAGCTGTCCAAGGATTGGCAGGCCGACTACGAAGACAGCAACAAGGCCGACGGCATCATCCTGCTGGGCTACGGCGATTACCAGCAGTCGCGCCAGCGGCTGCAGCTGCTGGTGGAACAAGGCACGCATTTCGTGCGCTGGGGCGCGGCGCTGCCGGGCCAGCCGGGCATCTCCATCGGCAGCGACAACTACCAGGGCGGGCTGGACATCACCGAGCACCTGTTGGCGCAGGGCTGCAGACGCATCGCCTTCCTGGGACATGCCTCCAATCATTACCCCGAATTCGAGGAACGTTACCGCGGCCACGTCGCCGCGCTGGCGCAACAGGATCTGGTTGCCGACGCGGCGCTGCAGTTCGATGCGATCACCACCGAGTCGTCCGGTCACGCTGCATGCCTGGCGCTGCTGGACAGCGGCAAGGCATTCGATGCGGTGTGCGCGGCCAGCGACCTGATCGCCATCGGCGCGATGCGCGCCCTGCGCGAGCGCGGCCTGCGCGTGCCGCAGGACGTGGCAGTCAGCGGCTTCGACGATATCGCACTGGCCGCCTCGGTGGCGCCGGCCTTGTCCACGGTGCAGCAGGACACCAAGCAGGCCGGCACGCTGCTGGTGGAAAGCCTGGTGGCGCTGATCCGCGGCGAAGCGGCGCAGAGCCGCACGATTCCGGTGCGCCTGGCATTGCGCGATTCCTCGCGCAGCAGCGGGCTGCAGCCGCCGCTGGGCTGGACGCCGTCGCCGGCAACGGAGTCCGGTGACGCGATCTGCGGACAGGCGGCCAGCGGAGTTGCTGGGCGCTGAGAATCGGAAATCGGAAATCGGAAATCGGAAATCGGAAATCGTTAGAGCATGCATGGCCGGCTGCAGGATCGATCGCGATCTGCCGAACCCGTTGTAGGAGCGCGCTGGCGCGCGATGAAGCACTACTGGTGACGCCCCATCGCGCGCCAGCGCGCTCCTACCGGTTGCGAGGGTCGCGCGCAGCTTGCTCGGTGATCGGCGTATCCAAAGAAGATACGCCAATGCATGCGTGGCGGGCTGCAAATCTCGTCGCGGCCATTGAATGCTTCGTAGGCGCGCACCCGGGCGCGACGGGGCGTTCCCGGGAACGCCCGGGTGCGCGCCTACCTATTGCGTGCGTCGCGGGCGGCTTGTTCGGCCATCTGCGCGTCGAGTTGCCTGCGCAATGCGGGATCGGTAACCGGCGCGTCCGAGAGCAGCACGCGCACGCCATGCGCCGGGACCTGCGCGAGCAGCCGCCCCTGCGCCTGCAGGTGTTCGCCACTGACCGCATCGCGCCAGAGGCCGGGTTGCAGGAAGCGATCGACCTCGATACTGGTGGCTGCATCGCCCTTGTTGAGCAGCACCAGGGCGGTCTGGGTCGTACCGGCATGCTGATACACGCGCAAAAACGCGGCCTGCCGACCGCGCAGGCTGATATCGACCTGCACGCCGCGCTGCAAGGCCGGGGTCTCGCGGCGCAGGCGTGCAATGCGCTGCAACGGCGCAAAGATCGGGCTTTGCGGCGCCGTACGGATACGCTCCTCACCGAAATAATTGCGATTGCCGGCGTGTTCGGCGCGCCCACGCATGAAGCCGGTTTCCGAGCCGTAATAGATCACCGGAATGCCGCGCGCGGTGAATAGCCAGTTGTGCGCGTCGATAAAGCCGGTGTCGCTGGCATCCAGCCGCGCCATGTCGTGATTGTCGTAGAAGCTCATCAGCTCGTAGGGATTCGCATACGGCCCCTGGCGCAGGAACAATGGCTTGGCGAGTTTTTCAAAGCCCGCCTGTTCACGACCGAAGACTGCTGACAGCTGCTGCTTCAACGGAAAATCCAGCACGCTGACACCGGCGTTGCGCGCCCAGGTATGTCCGGCGATCTTGTCGGCGTCGTAATCGAAGGCTTCGCCGAACATGAAAAATCCCGGGCGTTTTTCGCGAATGCGCGCCACGAAGGCATGCCAGAAGCGATCCGGCATCCAGCCGATGGTGTCGATGCGGAAGGCATCGGCGCCCTGCTCCATCCATTGCAGATACGCACCGGCCAGGTAGTCGAGCACGGCCGGATTGTTCTCGTTGAGATCGGACAGTTCCGCCAGCCCGCCGCCGGTGTTGTAGAAGGCATGCAATGGGTTGTGCTGTGGATCCAGCTGCGCAGGCGGAAGATTCTGGTGGTCGGCGACCAGGTGCCCCTGGGCATCGTAGAGTTTGCCGAAGCCGGGTTGCGCTTCCGGCATGGTATAGGCCGGCGAACCGTGGTTGCCCACGATATCCAGCACCACTTTCAGGTGGTTGGCGTGCATGGCGCGGGTAAAACCAGCGAAATCCAGGCCCGGGCTGGGCAGGTGTTCGTCCAACTTGTAGAAGTTGACGCCCCAGTAGCCGTGGTAGCCGGTCTTGCCGTGATCACTGAGCGTGCTGCCGCAGGTGATCGGCTTGCCGCCGGTGAACGCCTGATCGGGGTTGTCGACAATGGGCGTGATCCACACCGCGCCAAACCCCAGGTCGCGAATGTAGTCGGCATGATCGACGATGCCCTTGAAGTCGCCACCCAGGTAGCCGATGTTGTCGTCGCTGCCATCGGCGCAGGGCGTGGGTACATTGAAGCTGCGATGCGCACCGCCCTGCTCGCGCTGGTCGTTGCCGGTATCGCCATTGACGAAGCGGTCGGTGACCACGAAGTACACCGCATCGGCGGCGAATGGCTCCAGGGTGCCGTAGTATTCCTTCGCCGCAGGTGCCGCGAACGTCACGCCTGCGTACATCGTCAACGCCACACACATCGCACGACGCATCACTGCCCTCCCGAGGCGACTGGAACCCGCACCACGCAGACGCCGGCGACCAACAGGCTGAGCCCGCCGATGGCCAATGCATGGATCGGCTGGCCGCCCAGCCACGCACGGAGCACGAAGCCCAGCGCACTGGCAGCGACCAGCTGCGGAATCACGATGAAAAAATTGAAAATGCCCATGTACACGCCCATCTTGGCGGCAGGCACGCTGTCGGACAGCAAGGCGTACGGCAGCGACAGGATCGAGGCCCAGGCAAAGCCGACGCCGAGCATCGACAGCAGCAACCAGTGCGGGTCGCGGATCACCACCATCGACAACAGGCCGGCTGCGCCCAGCCACAGGTTGCACAGATGGCTCCAGCGCAGCCCGATCGCGCGGACCAGCAGGGGGATGACCAGGGCCGCCAGCGCCGCGAAACCGTTGTAGGCACCGAACAGCACGCCCACCCAGTTGGCCCCGTCGTTATAGGCCGCCGATGCGGTATCGGTGGTGCCGAAATGCACCTGGGTCACCGCGGCAGTGGTGTAGATCCACATTGCGAACAGGGCGAACCAGGAGAAGAACTGCACCCAGGCCAGCCGCCGCATGGTGATCGGCATGCTGCGCACATCCTGCACGATCGCCACCAGCATGCTGCCCGCCGGCAGTACCCGCGCCAGCGCCAGCAGTGCGCCGTAGGCGATGCACAGACCTGCCAGCACGTAGAGCATGCGGTCGCCCTGGTGCCAGGCGATGGCGATAGCCAGCAGCGCACCCGCGCCGCACCACACTGCACTGGCAGCGGGCGGCGGCAACAGGCCGGCCATCGCTGCGGTCGCAGCAGGTGGATGCGCGTCGTCGAAGGCAGCCAGCTGGCGCGGGCTGTATTCGCGTGTGCGCAGCACTGTCCAGCCGATCGACAGGAACAGCACCGCCGCGCCCAGATAGAACGCATACCGCACGCTGTCGGGCAGCTGCCCCGCGGGCGCAGTATTGGCCACGCCCCATTGAGCCAGCAGCCAGGGCAGGAAGCTGGCGACGATCGCGCCGATGCCGATGAAAAAGCTCTGCATCGCGTAGCCGGTGGGCCGCTGCGCCGGCGGTAGCTGGTCGCCGACCAGGGCACGGAACGGCTCCATCGAAATATTGATCGAGGCATCCAGCACCCATAGCGTGCCGGCAGCGATCCACAGCAGCGGTGCGTTGGGCATCACCAGCAACGCCAACGTGGTGAACACCGCGCCCACCATGAAATACGGGCGCCGACGGCCCCAGGAGGTCCAGGTGCGGTCTGACAGATAGCCGATGATGGGCTGCACGATCAGCCCGGTCAGCGGCGCGGCGATCCACAGCCCCGGCACGTCGTCCACCTGCGCGCCCAGGGTCTGGAAGATGCGGCTGGCATTGGCGTTCTGCAGCGCAAACCCGAACTGGATGCCGAGAAAGCCGAAGCACATGTTCCAGATCTGCCAGAAACTCAGGCGTGGCTTTGCGGTCATGGCGCGGCCTCCGTGTCGCCTGCCGGCCCGATCATCAATGCACTCACCTGCGCCGCGTTGACCACACCGTCCCGACCGCCACGGCCACCGGTGTACTGGGCAAAATGCGCCAGGGCGCTCATGTTGAAGCCGTCTTCCAAACGGAAAACGC
The DNA here is from genome assembly GCF_012848175.1 of Xanthomonas campestris pv. badrii. NCBI lineage: Bacteria > Pseudomonadati > Pseudomonadota > Gammaproteobacteria > Lysobacterales > Lysobacteraceae > Xanthomonas > Xanthomonas campestris. The sequence goes on from NZ_CP051651.1 coordinate 2,527,828, forward strand.
AGGCCTGCCCTGCCACGGCATCGAAGCCCACCTGTGTGGACAACTGCTCGCCCACGCTATGCGGCATCACGATCACCCGCGATTGCGGCGGCCTGCCCGGGCAATCCAGCACCAGCCGCTTCACCGCAGCAGTGACGCCGGTATTGATCGGGCCATTGGCGTTGCGATATCGCAGCGACACGCGATGCCGCCCCGTGGATGCGGCTTGCCATGCCCAGGTCTGGCTGCCGGGCAAGGTCTGCGATGGGCCGAGCGTCAGCGACGCACTGTGCAGTGACTCCAGGCCATCCACGCGCCGGGTGAGGCTGACCACATGCTGCAGCCCATCGTCGGGCAATGCGTAATGCTCGGCGGCATCCAGCGCCCGGCCGTCCATGTACAGCGTCGTGCCGGCCGGAATCGCAACCCGATACCGATTGGCATGCTCCTGCACCTCGGGCGGCGTCGGCGTTGCCGGCGCAAACACCTGCGCCGGTTGCGGTGGCGCCGTCATGTCGGCCTTGCGCCCGACCAGCTGCACCTGTGTGGTCTGGCCCTGTTGCTCGACACGCCCAGCCACCAGCAACTCGCCCTGGTCGTCGGCAGGACGCTGCAGCACGTACCGCCGCGCGCCCTGCTCCAGCACGATCTGTTGGCGTGCACCGAACAACAGCAGCACCAGGCTGCGTGGCAACTTTGGGGTGACGCTGCCATCGGCGGACAGGCCGAACACGCCTTCCAGCACCGCCGACAGATACCCCGCCACCGACCACAGCTGACGCGGGGAATTCACCACCGGGCCGCTGCGCGCGCCCTCTTCCACGTGCACCGCCAGGCGCTGCATGTCGTAGTTCTCCATGTTGGAGCCGGCCAGCGCGCTGCCGCGCATCAACGACTGCAACTCCAGCGCGATGCGCGGCGCATCGTCCAGCGCACGCGATGCGCGCAAGGCATAGGCGCTGACGAACGGCCAGATGGCGCGGTTGTGGTAGATCGGTTGCGCGGCCTCCTGTGGCCACACCACCGGGCTGCCACCGGCCACGACCGGGTAATTGCGCAGCGCCACGCGAGCGCGTTCGGCCGGAAACACCTCGGCCAGCACGCCCAGCGACAAACCAAGCAGGTCGACCTTGGCATAGCGCACCGGATGCGCGGCATTGCCCAGGTAGCTCACATACTGCTGGCGGGGCGCATCCCAGAAGCGCGCATCGATCGCCTGCCGCAACGCATCGGCCCATTGCGCATACTGGGCGGCACGCGCATCGCCGCGCTGGCGCGCCATCTGTTCGGCCAGGCGCAGCGCCTGGTAATGCAACACGTTGGTCGACAGCGCAAGCGACTCGGCGATGAAGCGCACGTCCTCGCGCGTCCAATCCGGATAGGTCTGCTCGCGCCAGTCCAGAAACGATGTTTCGCCGCGGTAGAGGCCGATCTGCGCATCGAACACCGCATCGCGATCCTGCGCGAGCGTGGACTGCAGCGCCTGCCACACCTCGTCGGCAAACGGCTTGTCGTCCAGCAGACCGCGCGCGGCCAGGAACCACACCACCCGGTCGCTGCTGATCGGCCAGCTGCCACCGGAGCCGGTGTCCTGCGCCACGAACAAGCCGGGCGTGCGGCCATCGCGCGCGGTGGAGAGCTTGAAGCGCAGGGAATTACGTGTGCGCTGCGGCTCCAGCCGCGCCAGCGCCAGATCGGCGGCGAAACTGACATCGCGCGTCCACACGTATGGCCAGCGCTCGCCGGTCTCGAAGCAGGTGCACGGCACTGGCTTGCCGGCATTGAAGGCCGGATCGCGGATCGCATCCACGCGGTCGTCGGCCATCTCCTGCTGCGCCAGCGCGAACAAGGCATCGAACATCGGGCTGGCGGTGTGCGTACGCATCGGCTGCGCCGCAATGCGGCGCTCGCCCTGCGGCCATCGCAACACGAAACCGCCATCGGCCAGCGCCTGCGCCTGTGCGCGGCGCCCCTGAAATTCCAGCTCATCGGCCACTGCCGGCGAGCTTGCCGCAACGCCCAGCGTTGCAGCCATGCAGATCATCTTCAGCATCGAAGCGGCGAAACGGCTTGCGCCGTCGGCCTTCCTCCCTCGTTGCACGCGTTGTGGTGCGTGGCAGAACTGCGCCACGGTCGCGGACCCTCCCAGGTGCCGTGGCGCCATGGTAGACGCGCACCTTGCCGTTCCGCACTCCTGCATACGTATTCATGGCCGACACCGGTACGCAGCATGGTCCGGTGCCGGCGTCGCGCTGCATAGTCGTCGCTTACGCAACGGCCACCTTGGGAGGGGATATGCCGCTGTCTTCATGTCGAGCACGCTCGACGCTGGGCGCGCGCTGGATCGCGCGCCTGCTGTTGCTCGCCTGCATCGCGAGCGTGGCGCCAATGCTGCATGCCGAGGTCACCACGATCGATGTCGCCTCGCCCGGCAAGATCCTGCAAGTGAGCCTAGAGCTGGATGGCGGCACCCCGTACTACCGCGTGCAACGCCTGGGTCAGCCGGTGCTGCAGCGTTCACGGCTGGGTTTCACTCTGCGCGATGGGCGCCTGGACCGCGGACTGGTGGTGCTGTCGCAAGCACGCCAGAGCCATGACGACACCTGGGAGCAGCCGTGGGGCGAAACCCGCCTGGTCCGCAATCACTACAACGAATTGCGTGTTCGCCTGGGCGAGCGTGACGGTGCGCAGCGCAGCTTCGAGGTCGTCTTTCGCGTCTACGACGACGGGCTTGGCCTGCGCTATCACTTTCCCGAACAAGCCGGCCTGCGCGAAGCGATCATCGACGACGAACTCACCGAATTCGCCATTGCCCAGCACGCCGATGCATGGTGGATTCCGGCGGGCGAACCGATCCATTACGAGTATCTCTACAACCGCACGCCCCTGAATCAACTCACCCTGGCGCACACACCGCTCACGCTACGTACCGACAGCGGGTTGCATATCGCGTTGCACGAAGCGGCGCTGGTGGATTACGCCGGCATGTGGCTGCGCCGCACCGATGACCAGCGCCTGCGCGCGCAATTGTCGCCGGCGGCCGAAGGCTGGAAGGTGCGTCGTACCCTGCCCTTCGATACACCGTGGCGCACGCTGCAGATTGCGGATCAGGCCACCGGCCTGGTGGAATCGAACCTGATCCTCAACCTCAACGCGCCCAATGCGCTGGGCAATGTGGACTGGGTCAAGCCGTCCAAGTATGTCGGGGTGTGGTGGTCGATGCATCTCAACCAGCAGACCTGGGCCACCGGCCCCAAGCACGCGGCAACCACGGCCACGACCCGGCGCTACATCGATTTCGCCGCAGCGCACGGCTTTCGCGGCGTGCTGGTGGAAGGCTGGAATCCGGGTTGGAACGGAGAATGGTTCGGCAATGGCGGCAGCTTCGACTTCACCCAACCCACGCCGGATTTCGATCTGCCCGCATTGAGCAAGTACGCTGCCGGCAAGGGCGTGCATCTGATCGGCCATCATGAAACGGGGTGCGCAGTGGACCATTACGAAGACCAGATCGCCGAAGCGATGGACCTCTATGCACGTTTCGGCGTGGATTCGGTCAAGACCGGCTATGTCTGCGACGACGGCCAGGTGGAGCGACGCAATCCGGCCGGCGGCGCGCCGCTGCGCGAGTGGCACGACGGCCAGTGGATGGCACGCCATCACCTGCGCGTGGTGCGCGAAGCAGCGGAGCGGCATATCGCCGTCAACGCACATGAGCCGATCAAGGACACCGGCCTGCGCCGCACCTATCCCAACTGGATTTCGCGCGAAGGCGCGCGCGGCATGGAATACAACGCCTGGGGCCAGCCACCCAACCCACCCGAACACGAGGTCAACCTGGTGTTTACGCGACTATTGGCCGGGCCGATGGATTACACGCCGGGCATCGTGAGCCTGAAAGGCCGCAACGGCCAGGCAATTCCCAGCACGCTCGCCCGCCAGCTCGCGCTGTACGTAACGCTGTACAGCCCGATCCAGATGGCGGCCGACCTGCCCGAGCACTATCTGCAGCACCGCGATGCGTTCCGCTTCATCGAGGATGTGGCGGTGGATTGGGACCAGACCCGCGCATTGAATGGCGAGGTGGGCGACTACGTCACCATCGCGCGCAAGGACCGGCACAGCCGCGAGTGGTTCCTGGGCAGCATCACCGACGTACACGGTCGTCTGCTGCAGGTGCCGCTGGGCTTTCTCGAGCCGGGCGTGCGCTATACCGCGCAGATCTATCGCGACGGCGATGGCGCTGATTACCTGAGCAACCCGTTCGCCTTCGTGCGCGAAGAGCGCCAGGTCAGCAGCAGCGACACCCTGGAGCTGCGGTTGGCACCGGGCGGCGGGCAGGCGATCCGCTTCGTGCCGGTGGGTGGCGCACGTTGAGCGACACCATTGCGACGGCCCGCATGCAGGGCCGCCGCCAACGATTGCATGCCATCGCGGCACCGCGCCGCTGCGGACGAAGCATTTCAGTCGCCCGGCCACCCGCAGCAAGCCACACGGCGTGACCGAAAGCCGCGCATGGAATCGATTTCATCGCCATCGTGGCGGTTGAATACGTATGCAGCGGCCGTTTGCACGCAGGCGCGATGTCTACCATACGTTGCAGTCGCGACGCCTTGCATGACGCACGACGCAGCATATCCAGGCATCTGCCGGATCAAAATTCAAAAGAACAACATGTACCTGGGAGGGGAAAATGTTGAAGCACAAGCGCTCCGCGCTGAGTATCGCCCTGGCCGTTGCCATGGCACCGACGTTGGCAGCCGCGCAATCGGCAACGCCTGCGCAAACCACCACCACCGCACAGACCGCGTCCGAGCCGGCCGCCGGCGAGGTCACCGAGTTGGACAAGGTCCAGGTCACCGGCCTGCGCCGCGCGATCGAAGGCGCCATTTCGGTCAAGCGTGATTCCACCTCGATCGTGGAAGCCATTTCCGCCGAAGACATCGGCCGCCTGCCGGACGTGAGCATCGCCGAATCGCTGGCGCGCCTGCCCGGCCTGGCTGCCCAGCGCGTAGCCGGCCGCGCGCAGGTGATCAGCGTGCGCGGACTGTCGCCAGACTTCTCCACCACCCTGCTCAATGGCCGCGAAGTGGTCAGCACCGGCGACAACCGCAGCGTGGAATTCGACCAATATCCGTCCGAACTGGTCAGCAGCGTCACCGTCTACAAGACGCCCGATGCCGGCCTGGTCGGACAGGGCCTGTCGGGCACGGTGGACATGCAGACCGCACGCCCGCTCAGCTACAACGAGCGCGTGATCGCCATCGGCGGCCGCTACCAGCGCAATTCGCTGGGCAAGGCGGCCAATGTCGACCCCTACGGCAACCGCTTCAACGTCAGCTACATCGACCAGTTCGCCGACCGCACCATCGGCCTGACCATCGGCTACGCGCATACCGACATGCCGATCCAGGAAAACCAGGTGGGTTTGTACGAACCCTGGCAGGCGGTCAACGCACAGCGCCAGCGCCCCGGCGTTGCCGATGGCGTGTACTTCTCCGATGGCATCAAGGCCTTGCGCCGCACCGGCAACCAGAAGCGCGACGGTGTCATGGCCACGCTGCAGTACCGCCCGTCCAACGCCTGGACCAGCACGCTCGATGCCTTCCACACCGAAGCCGAGCAGATCGATACCGCCAACCAGTTCGAGCTCAACCTGAGCAACTACAACGGTGGCTACACGCCGGGCCTGAACATCACCGATGTGCGGGTCAACGACAACGGCAGCTTCATCGGCGGAACCGCCAGTGGTGTCTATCCGCTGGTGCGCGGCATGTACAACAAGCGCGAAGACAAGATCGACGCCTTCGGCTGGAACAACGAAATCTCGGCCGGCGCCGTCAAGATCATCGCCGACCTGAACTACTCCAAGGCAACCCGTGACGAGTTGAACCTGGAGAACAATCTCCAGCGCGCTCCCATGCCGCAGCTGGACACGGTGGGCGTGTCGGTCGTCGGCAATGGCTTTTCGCAGATTACGCCGGGCATGAATTATTCCAATCCGGACGAGCTGTTCCTCACCAACACCATCTACGGCTCCGGCTATGGCAAAGTGCCGCGCGTGGAAGACGTGCTGAAGGGCGCGCGCCTGCAGGCCAGCTTTCCCATGCCCGAGGCATTGAGCTGGTTTTCCGATCTGGACGTGGGCGTCAACTACGCCAATCGCGAAAAGCAGAAGACCCAGCCGGAAGGCAACATCACGCTGGGCGCGCAGGGCGAAGCCACGGTGGCGGCGGACCTGCAATACGCTCCGGTCAATCTCGGCTTTGCCGGCCTCGGCTCCCTGCCCGCCTGGAATGTGCCGGCCACCGTCTTGCGCTACATGCTGTTCAATCCCAGCGACGACGCCTCGTTCCTGGTCTCCAAGGCCTGGACGGTCGAAGAAAAGATCACCACCGCCTGGCTGCGCGCCAACATCAATACCGAATGGGGCGAAGTGGGCGTGCGCGGCAACATCGGCGTGCAGCTGCAGAGCGCCGACCAGTCCTCGCAGGCCAATTACTGGGATGCCTCGCAGCCGGCCGGCAGCGAAGTGCGTCCCATCGACGATGGCAGGAAATATCGCGACTGGCTGCCCAGCCTGAATTTGGCGTTCCAGTTCCCGTACGAGCAGACGCTGCGGTTTGCGATGGCCAAGCAGGTGGCGCGCCCGCGTGTGGATCAGCTCCGCGCCTCGCTGGAGTTCGGCGTGGACACCTCCACCGGCCGCCCAGGCGCCAGTGGCGGCAATCCCATGCTCGACCCGTGGCGTGCCAACGCCCTGGACATCTCCTATGAGAAGTACTTCGCCGATCGCGCCTACGTGGCGGCAGCGTTCTTCTACAAGGACCTCAAGAGCTATATCTACACCCAGAGCCGCGACAACTACGATTTCTCGGCGTTGGTCGCCGGCTACGTGCCGCCGCCGGGCTCCGCACCGGTCCTGACCACCGGCACCTTCAGCGCACCGTTCAACGGCAAGGGCGGCACGCTGCGCGGCGTTGAACTCACCGCCTCGTTACCGCTGGACCTGCTGTTCGCCCCGTTGGAAGGCTTCGGCATCCAGGCCAGTGCCACCTTCAACGACAGCGACGTCAAGATTCGCGACCCAGAAAGCGCCTCCAGCGTGGGCGATGGCGAAATCAGCCTGCCCGGCCTGTCCGAACGCGTCTACAACCTCACTGCCTACTACGAGCACAAGGGCTTCGAGGCACGCGTGAGCCAACGCCGCCGCTCGGACTTCATCGGCGAGATCGGCAACTTCAACGGCAACCGCACCTTGCGCTACGTGGTCGGCGAAAACATCACCGACGCGCAGATCAGCTACAACTTCAGCGAAGGAAGCAGCCTGTCCGGCCTGACCCTGCTGCTGCAGGCCAGCAACCTCAGCAACTCGCCGTATCGCACCTATGCAGAGTCCAAGGATCGCCCGCTCGAATACATCGAATGGGGCCGCACCTTCGTGCTGGGTGTGAACTACAAGTTCTGATCTGCTGCAGCAACAAAGAGCGGCCCTATAGCCCCTCTCCCCCCGGGAGAGGGGTTGGGGTGAGGGTACGGGGTTCAGGGAAACACCATCAGCTCCAAGTGTATTGCTTTCGTAATTCCCTAGATTTTTAGAGGGGCTGCTCTCCAATCCGCGCAATGCGACCCAAAGCGCCCTGCTCCAGAATCTCAAGATGTTGCCTACTCGGAAGCCGCCGGTTAAACACCCGGCGGCTTTTCTTTTTTGAATAAGCACCACCGCCATTTGGGTAAACACGATCACCACAAGAGCAGCTAGCAACACGACCGCGCAGCGGCCAGGCGGGCGATACCGGAGCTCGAAAGGGACATGTGCCGCTCGTGCACTCCAATTCAGAGTGTCCCATTCATACCAATTGACGACTGCTCGCTACGTTCTGTCAGCCACTTTCAATCGAGGGGACCGGGCGATGAGAGCCACATACCCACCTGACTTTTCGACGCTCCCATTCGCATCAGATGCCGTGACACGCGAGCCAGAGCGTCGATTGACGACGTCGCGATCGCACTCAGCTTCATCAGGCAATCGGCTCCTCCAGCTGGATCGGGCCGGCGCACATGCATTGCCGTTTCCTGCAACAGCGCCAAGCATGTGACACATATTGAGTCGCTTGCCGGGCACAGCGACTGGGGTAAGCACTGATTGGTAACTGACACCGCATACAAAAAAAGCGAGGCACCCCAATGGAATGCCTCGCCTGTCTCACTCGATCACGGAATACCCGCCCGTAAAGCGGTGCTATCAGCCCTCGCTCATAGCGCACACCACCGCGTGCCCAGGCAAGCTCACGCGTCCATCCTCGATCACGCCCCGCTCCACCCCCGGAAGATCGATCTGTCCCCACGCGCCTTCAGGCAGCACAAGCTCGGCAACATCGGACGACAAATTGAAGGCCAACAGCATCATCTGGCCTGCATGCTCACGCCGGAACATCAGCACCGGCTCGGCGGTGTCGTAAAACGTGATCGTTCCTTCGCACAAGGCCGGCATGCGCTTGCGCCAGGCAAGAAACGCACGCACCGCGTTCAACACCGACTGCGCATCGCTCTGCTGCACACTTACTGCCGCCAGGCGATGCGGCTCGGCCAACGGCAGCCACGGCTTGCCACTGGTGAACCCCGCCGACGGCGCATCGGTCCACGGCATCGGCGTGCGGCACCCGTCGCGCCCCTTGAAGGTTGGCCAGAACGTGATGCCATATGGATCCTGCAGATCCTCGAAGGCCACATCCGCCTCGCCCAGCCCAAGCTCCTCGCCCTGATACAGGCAGACCGAACCACGCAGCGAACACAGCAGCGCCACCACCATCCGTGCAAATGCGGGCGACGCATCTTCGCCACCCCAACGCGTCACCGCACGCACCACATCGTGATTGGAAATCGCCCAGCACGGCCAGCCTTCCAGCATGGTCGCCTCAAGCCGGCTGACCGTCTCACGGATGTAGGCAGCGCTGTAATCCTGCACCAACAGCTCGAAGCTGTAGCCCATGTGCAGACGGCCCTTTGCGGTGTACTCGGCCGTGGTCGCCAACGAATCTTCCGAAGAAATCTCGCCCAGGCTCACCGCATTCGGGTAGCGATCGAGCAACGCGCGCAGGCGCTCCAGGAACGGCAGATTCTCCGGCTGCGTGTTGTTGAAGTAGTGGTACTGGTACGCGTACGGATTGTCCGCACTGAAGCCACGCCCCACCCGCTTGTCCGCCGGCTTGGCCGGGTTGTCGCGCAGCTGCGCATCGTGGAAGCAGAAGTTGATCGCATCCAGGCGGAAGCCATCCACCCCGCGGTCCAGCCAGAACCGCACATTGTCCAGGGTCGCCTGCTGCACATCGGCGTTGTGGAAATTGAGATCCGGCTGGTCCACCAAAAAGTTATGCAGGTAGTACTGCTCGCGCCGCGGCTCCCACTGCCACGCCACCCCACCGAAGAGCGACAGCCAATTATTGGGCGGCGTGCCGTCCTCGCGCGGGTCGGCCCAGACGTACCAGTCCGCCTTCGCGTTGGTCTTGTCCTGCCGGCTTTCCTGGAACCACGCATGTTCGATCGAGGTATGGCTCAGCACCTGGTCGATCATCACCTTCAGCCCGAGCGCGTGCGCCTTGTCGAGCAGGCGATCGAAATCCTCCAGCGTGCCGAACAGCGGATCCACCGCCCGATAGTCCGCGATGTCATAGCCGAAATCGGCCATCGGCGACTTGAAGAACGGCGAGATCCAGATCGCATCCACACCTAACCCGGCAATGTAGTCGAGCTTGGCGATGATGCCGGGCAGATCGCCCACCCCATCGCCATTGGAATCCAGAAAACTCCGCGGATAGATCTGATAGATGACGGCCCCGCGCCACCATGGTGTCTGCAACATGCACGCCCCTCCCGAGCCACTGCGGGCGTCCAACACGGCCGCCAGCCAAGGGCGTTAGCCTAGCCGCGCAACGCGCATCGGGCGCGCGCGTGCATACGTATTCATCGCTAAGCGTGCTATCGAGCAAGCCACGCGAACTACCGAACAGGCCCAGCGCCCGCGCCAACCATGCTGCTCGATCAGCCTGGCAAGAAGCGGCGCTTACGCCCCAGGTCTACAGCTTTTTGCAATGACATATTTCAGGGCATGAGTCTCCACGCAAGTTCGGCTTATCCGCGTTTGAGGTTGCTGTGCTCGGCGTCCAGATCATGAAGGCGTTGCACATCAGCGGCTTCCATGCCTCCGCACTTGGACTTCCAGACGTATACGCTGCCTCCGTGCCGGATGCTCATTGTTTTGTTCGCCACGGCCCATCGGGCGATCTCCCTGCGTTGAGATGGCCTCACCATTTTTTTGCCAGCGCCTCACGAAGGACTTCGGCAGTCATTTGCGATTCGGCGTACATCTTTTTCAGGCGCCGGTTCTCGTCCTGCAACTCCTTGAGCTGGGACATCAGCGACGCATCCAAGCCGCCAAACTTGCTGCGCCACCTATAGAACGTTGCTGAGCTAATGCCGTGTTCCCGGCATAGCTCCGGCACCGACGTGCCGGCCTCGGCCTGGTTGAGGACGGCGATGATCTGACTGTCGGTGAAACGGGATGTCTTCATGGAACCTCCTCAGAAAAGCGTACGAGAAAATTCCACTTCTGGCTTCGGCTAAACTGTGGGGGGAGTACCCTCGTCTATCAGCCATGATGCATGTCCTCTGGATATGACGGTTTGGTAAAGCACCACCCTTCTAGTGGCGCCGGATGTTGCGCATTTAGAACACCTTACATTGCAACTCTTTTATTCTCTTATCGGGCTTTGCCTTGGTAAAAAGAAAAGTTGTGTAGCCAGGTCCACGTGAGCCCTCGCCGTCGTCAACGTACGCCTCCAGGAAAAGCTGACGGCCCTCGAGCTCTACCACGTAAAACTTCGTCTGAGTGTCGGGACCACCCCCCATGTCTTGAGCACAGTCACCAGCAAAGAGACGTACCGAGGCTGTATCAGGGAGCTGACGTTTCACTACATCAGCATATTCGGGGCTGATATAAAACTTCTTTACCGCAATCGAGTGCACATTCTGTGCATCCCCCGTGAGGGTAAGGCCCGACTCACCTTCATTGGCCTTCTTCACTCCTGCATCAGCCCCTTGATTCCCGTCAGGTACGTCAACCATACCAAAGCCATCGAGAACAAGTGTTCCGCTACGGGACTTTGAGTTTTCGGGACCAGTGCTGTCAGGATTACGCTGCGGAGAAGACTCCCGCCACTGCACGCCTGGAATGCCGTCGAAGCTTGACCAAGAAGCGCCATCGTTGACAACAAGTAGAGAGACGACTTGAGAAAGCGACGTCATTCGGGCCACTCCGTCCGAATTTTCAGGCTGAGGCGATGATTCAGAGCTGTCTTCTGGCATATCTCTGCGCTCTTCCTTGATGCCTTCATTCTCTTTCGCGGAAGTAGCGTCCTGCCGGCAAGCGCCCAGCGTGAAGAATCCCAAAGCCAAAAAAAATACCCATATATTTTTCGGCAACATGAAAAATCCCATTTATAAAAAAACATACGTGCAACAATAAATTAATATCTTCTAAAAATGGGATCAGTACAATCTGAATACATCACCTTACAAGAACCGGTTTCACCCATTTCGCAGTTCTTCTTTGCTAACTGGACCGCCACCTCCTTACTCTCGGCCGCTTGAAAATAAGTATCAGAATGAGAGGTTGCGAACGCAGCACACTGATTCCTATAAACCAAGTGGACTTTGCAGTCAGATGCACCGCCCAATGCACACTGATTTATGGCAGATTTTCTAGCATCGCCCTCAGTGAGCTTAGCAATTGACGTTCCAGCTTCACCTGTCGATTGAGACGTAGCAATGGCCCCCCATGTCTTAATCCATTCCCCTGTCGGCCTAGGAGGAGGCATCGGCATATCTCCCCTAGACGTACCGGAATCAGGCCCGCACTGTGGACTTCCAGGAGCGACCCCAACAGGGCAGGCCGTTTGAGCGAAAGCGGGACTCGCCGCCATTAGTGAAAAAAACAAAGAAACTGTATAGATCGCTTTCATAGGCTCACTCCTTTGCGTTCACAATCATCGCTGTGCGAGACCTCGGTTTCCGGATTCTTGGGGCGTGGAAGACTCAGAGCGCCCCCCCACATCCGAACGAACTATGTTGTCAGTCCCTCCCCTTGCGTGAGTGTCAGAGCGGCCAGCATCCCTAGCCGGCGCCCCCCCCGGCTCATAAGGCCGCCCAGCTGCCGGCGACTGACCTGCCGATCCAACTGCCCCAGCGCCGAGTACGCCGGGAACTGGCCCAGCGTGCCCTGGAAAAAGGCCGCGGCCATGGGTGGTGCGGTGATGATCAACGTCGTTAGCACCAGTCCTAGTCCTCCCTGCTGCAGCGCCATGCTGCTGATGCCTTCGCCCGTAAACCCATTCAATGCCCACTTTGCAACGAAGGCTGCGCCCACCGCGCCGACAACCTTGGCGCCCAAGCTCACCATGAAAAAAGAGGGCCGAGATTACCGGAATAACCTCGGCCCTCATCATCAGGTCAGACCAAAACGAAAGACACTGCTACATCGACATCTCAGGAGACGCTGCTTGCTGCGCCTGCCCCTGAACTTGCGTTACCTGCTGTTGGCTTTCCTCGGCCACCTGTCGGCTACTGTGTTCGAGTGATTGCCCCTGCGCTTGGTTGCGGTCGATGAAGACACGGCGCATCGACGGATCACCAAGCTCACCTTGGACTGCAAAAAAGCCGTCGCCGCTCTTGTTGGGAAGGATGTGGTCAATGCGTTGCAGACCACCGACCTTGGCTTCAAACACCGCCTGCCCTGCGGCCTGCTCCAACTCCTTGCGATCGGCAAATCCACCACGTTCGCCAAGAGCTTCCAATTTGCTTACCGCTCCCACGAACATTGGGTTGTCGGCATGACGTGGGTCGGACAGCAAGGGACTGGATGCTGCCTGTGCCGGCGCAGCAGGCGCGCTGCTCTGCTCGGCTTGCTGGACCTTTTGTTGCGACAGCGCGCGGGCCAAGGCCGCTTGCGTTTGACTGCCCACCACACCATCGACCTGCAAGCCATGCCCGCGCTGGAATTGCTCGACCGCATATTTGGTGTTGCCGCCGAAGTCGCCGTCCGCCTGTAGCGGCTTGCCGTCGCGGCCGGTGGCACCTAGCTGGGCAAGTTGGCCTTGCAGCTGTTTCACTTGCTCCCCGCGCTCGCCTTGTTCGAGTTTGCCATCATGAGAATTCGAGGGCTGATGGGAAGTTGAACCGGGGGTCACGCTATGTTTCAGATCGACACCATCGCGCTTGACGCTTTCGATCAAATCGGGAACCCGACGCTCCCAATTATTCGCGTACTCCTCGCATTCCTTTGCGGCCTTTACACTCCAGGGTTTGCTAGGAGTGACTCCGTTGACCACACGCCGGGCGTTGTAGACGTCATGGCTGTCACCATCGATATAGCGATCAAGAGGCTTCCCTGTAAACAAGCCGTCACGCATACCGACAACTAGAACCTTCGCAGCAATTTCTGGCTGCTTGGCCATGTCCGGATTGCGGACCATCTCGCCGTTAAGGCCTAGCAACTTGTCGAACTTCGCATAGTTGTAATCGTGGGTAAGATGCACGTAACCACGACCATAAAATTCTTCGCCGCCGCTATATCCAAGTTTGCGCGCCTGGCTGCGCCCAAAATCTTCCTCAGGTGCCTGGAAGTTACGCGTCTCATGCTGAGCCGTCGCCAGCATGTACGATATTTGCTTTGGATCGGTCACACCGTTCTCAAGAGCGGTTTTGACGATCAACCTAACGGAAGATTCCCGATCTACCCCGAAGCCTTCGGTACTCCGGCCACGTCCATCACTCATAGTATTCTCCGTACGTGCATGTCATTAGAATTTTTTATTGCGTCATCGGCATTACAGCCCCCGAGATGCGTTGCATGTACTCACCAAAACCACTAATCACCTCCTAGTTAGCCACCTCCTTCATTTCACCGTTTTTTAGCCACTCTATTTTTTTCTTCGGGTTAGCCGGATCATTCGTGTCTTCGGTTACCCGCTCTATCAACACCGGCTCGTTCTTCTTGATTTCGTAGGTATCGAAAACATGGATACAGCATCCATCCCCCGAACTGGAAGTCAGCAAACTCCCTTTCACGGAGAAAAGACCATTAGCCATTATTGTGATATCGGACAGCGACTGATTGAAAACGAGACGCTCTTGGGTGGCGTCAAAAAGATAGACGCTGTAAGAGGGGCCGCCATAATTACCCTCTTTACCAGACCAAAGCACTAAATCCTCATGCCCATCGCCATTGATGTCGGTCAGAATGATTGAGTGACGATTCTTCTTGTAAGTGTCGTCTAGCGGACCATGATAGAACGTGGAATCACTATCCACGTACAATGCCTCAGGCTCCAATGCAATCTGCTTGGCTCCGGGGAATGTCACCTCCACGACTGGCGAACGGTTACATAGCATGATCCCTGGACTATCTTCGCTACAGCCCTGCGACTTGATTGAAATAGCAATACCACCGATATCTGCATTTACCTCGCCTTGGTCGTTGAGCTTGGCACTGACAGCAGATGGCATTTTCAAGTCCTTTTGCGGAGAGGATTCAGGCTTTTTGCCAGTTTGATCTTGGGCGGATAATTTCGCCCCGTCAGCCTCTGCGGACGGAGTATTGCCTGGACTGCACGCTGTGATCGAGATGACGCAAGCTAAATACAGCGCCGCCACGACCGCTCTTACTAGTGTACGTTCCACCATAGAAAATCCTTCCAATTCAAATCAATATTTCTTAAATACCGGCTCCGAACAAATTGTACCCGCCTCTCGGTTCGCGACACTTTGCTAGCGGCATTTATGACAGAAAAATCAGAACTTCCTAAAGATGGGATCGCTGCAAGTTGACATTGCAATTTTACAATCCCCTCCCGAATTCTTCTCGCAAGTTTTCGTTGCTCTGGATTCCACATCATTCAAGGATGGGCCTCCAGTTATCGCCCCCTTACCACGACTAGAAGCAGGCGACGCGATGGCAGCACACTGATTATGAAAAGTCAACGCGATAGTACATTGCATGCCAGCCAATTTTTGGCAGTTTTGCAGGGCGGCATCTTCAGCCTCTTTGCTAGTGAGACGCCCCTTAGTGTAACCAGCATCACCATTGTCGGCGATGGCAATGGCACCCCATGTTTTTATCCACTCACCCGTAGGCCGCGGTGGCGGAGCAGGAATGTCTCCTCTTGACGTCCCAGAATCAGGCCCGCATTGTGGACTGCCAGGCGCAACACCAACTGGACACGCCGTTTGCGCAAACGCGAATACAGGAATAACCGCCAATAATAAAATAATTTTACGCATTTTAGCCCCGCTGCCTGTCGACGTTATTAGCGTTTCCCATTTTACCGCTTGCGGTCTGGCTAGAGTTGGACTCATCGCCCGAAACTCGTCCACTCACTTGAGGGACAGGAGTAATTTCAGAACGTTGATTATCCCTAGCCGGCGCCCCAGGCTCATAAGGCCGCCCAGCCCCCGGCGACTGGCCCGCACGATCCAACTGCCCAAGCGCCGAGTATGCCGTGAACTGGCCGAGCGTGCCCTGGAAGAAGGCGGCAGCCATGGGTGGTGCGGTGATGATCAAGGTCGTTAACACCAGTCCTAACCCTCCCTGCTGTAGCGCCATGCTGCTAATGCCTTCGCCGGTGAACCCATTCATCGCCCACTTCGCGACGAACGCCGCGTCCAATGCGCCGACCACCTTGGTCGCCAAACCCACCGTGAAGGTCAAAACAGACAACGAAAACACATTACCCAGCCCGTATAGGAGCCATTTGCTGAACAACGACTTCGTCGCCTGGAACAGCAGACACAGGATGAACAGTGGCCCAAAGCCCACCACCAGCGCCATTGCCAGTTTGTTCAGCGGCAGCATGGAGCCTGCGACTACACCTGGCCCTGCCATGCCGATGCCGGTGAACCAACGGGCCCTGTCTTTTTCATCCTTGCCTTCTTCATCGCCACCCGTCTTGATCTGATCCAATGCGGACATCGCGACCTGCATCAGCATCAGATTCTTGTCGATTGCCTCGTAGGGGCTCTTTGAACTGCCCGTCACTGTCCGGATGATCGCCGAGCTGATCCCGTCTGTTAGCGTCCAATACAGCCGCGGCGAGCCTTGTGCCATGCTGGTTGCCAACCCGATGATCAGCGCCGCCCGCAGCGCCGTCACCACCAGACCCATCGCCGCTTCTCGCGACTGGCCGGTCACGATGCGGTAGCCTGGATGAAGTTCGAAGAAGCCGAGATTGCCTCAGTAACCTCGGCTTCTCATCAATCGGGTCAAACCAAGACACGAGACGCTGCTACATCAACATCGTAGGAGAAGTCGTTTGCTGTACCTGCCCCTGGACTTGCGTTGCCTGACGCTGGCTTTCCTCAGCCAGCTGTCGGCTACTGTGTTCGAGCGACTGTCCTTGCGCCTGCTCGCGGTCAATAAAGACGCGACGCATTGAAGGGTCACTCAGTTCGCCCTGGACTGCAAAAAAACCGTCGCCGCTCTTGTTGGGAAGGATATGGTCGATGCGTTGCAGACCACTGACTTTGGACTCGAACACGATCTGTCCAGCTGCTTGCTCAAGTTCCTTGCGGTTAGAAAAACCACCGCGATCGCCCAAGGCCTCCAACTTACCGACTGCGCCGGTATACATCGCATTGTCTGGATGACGAGGGTCGGATAGCAAGGGGCTGGATGCTGCTGCTGCCTGTGCCGGCGCAGCAGGCGCGGCGCTCTGCTCGGCTTGCTTCGCCGTTTGCTGCGACAGCGCCTGAGCCAACGCCGCCTGCGTCTGGTAACCCACCACACCATCGACCTGCAAGCCATGCCCGCGCTGAAATTGTTCAACCGCGTATTTGGTGTTGCAGCCGAAGTCACCATCGGCTTGTAGCGGTGTGCCGTCGCGGCCGGCGGCACCTAGCTGGGCAAGTTGACCTTGCAGCTGCTTCACCGATTCACCGCGCTCGCCCTGTTCTAGCTTGCCGTCGTGAGATGATGGAGACCGTTGGGGTCCAGACGACTTACCCTGCGCAGGTAGGCGACCTTCAGTTAAGCCAATTAGATCGTGTTTCTCCTCAAGCGCTCGATCACGCAGCGAATCCCATTGAGTAGGAGAACTTTTGAACAACGTTTTGGTATGAGAGTACTTGTAGTCTTGCAATGCCTCAATAACCTGCTTATCTGACAAATCAGACAATTGATAACTGCCGCCGAACTTTTCCTCCAGTCCTTTTCGAAACAATGATGGCGTCAAGGTGCGATACTGCACCGACGTGCTCCAAATAGCGTCCTGGACAGCAGCTCCACGATCACTTAGATCTAGCCCGCCAGCTTTTAAAGCCGCAACTTGCTTATCGTAATGTGTGCTCTTGATAAAATCATGCTGATCACGGCCGAACGCAGCATCAGTGCGCGCAAGCTGAATCCACTTCGCATCAAAAGCATCCGTCGCAGGAGATAGTCCTGCAAACTCATCTGCATAGCGTGATTGATTCAAATATTCTCGCAGTGTGCCTGATTTAGAGGAAAGCTGATAAGCCCCATAAGAAACACCACCATGGTCTCCTTTACCTGTAGAAATGGTTTCAACACCGCGCCGACCACTTTCATGTCGCGCAGATGTCATACCCAAATGCCATCCATCCATAGTTGCCATCATCAAACCTCGCAGTTGACCAGCTTATTATAAAAATCCGAGTAACTAGCGCTCCTCCAGTTCTTCGGCGCGCTGCGCGGTTGCATTCAATTCACAAGAGCTGTCTTCCAACTCTTCCGCCTGCCCACCACCAAGTGCACCATTTGATTTGCAAAGCGTATAACGCCACTTTATCCAATCGCGCTCCTCCTGCTTAAGCCCATCCTTCTTTTCTGCCGGCCAGTTTTTCAGCAAGCGCTTATAAGCTGCATTCAGCCGAGCGTCCTGATAGGCATATTCCTGACCATTGCAATCAATCAACGCCGGCATGACGGCATCTGCACGTTTAACGCACTGGATGTATGAAGATCGCAATTTTATATTTTTAGCCAGGTCGCCACGTTGCTTTTGCTGATCGCTATTGAGCACCTGCTCCAATAGCTGATCTTGCTCACGGGCAATACGCTTTTGCTCGTCCGTGGTGCTATCAGCGCCTTGAGCATTATTTGCGGATGCATCTAAATTTTGCTCCAGCTTTTGAGGGGGGCTGGAAATTTCCTCAGCCACTTCCGAGATCGACTTTTGCTTGCAAGCCGCCAAGAGTAAAAAAACAGCTCCAGCGAAGACTAGACTTATATTTTTAAGAAAAATCGGCATCAGAACCCCGACAAGTTAGGTCAAGCTAATACTTTTTAAAGAAAGGATCTGAACAATCAGTACCTCTAACCACGCATTTGGCACCAGACGCTTCCGCGCATTTCTGCAATGCAGAACGTTGAGCCATTTCCTTAGTGGCTGCACTAATAATTTTCCCGCCAGTCCGCCCTTTAGCAGCTTGCACTACCGCGACACATTGATTTTTGTAGGTAAAGTTAACTTCACAATCAGAGTTTCCAAAATCCTTACAAATTTTAATCGCCTCTGCCTTTGCATCTTCTTCAGAAAACTTCCCTGTACTACTTCCAATATCACCGTTATTGGAGCTAGCAATTGCACCCCACGTTTTAATCCATTCCCCAGTGGGTTGGGATGGAGCATTTTGAGGCTTCATCTCCGGCGTGTCGGGGATGCACTGAATACTACCCATCTGGGTACCGACCGGGCATCTAGTCTGACCTAAGACAACGAAAGGAAAGGCCAGCACAATGACTGCCATATATATCTTCATAACTAACCAACTCCAGCTATACAAATCAAAGCGCTAGGAGGACTATGAATTTGCCTTACCAAATCTACCTGTTGAGACAGGGCCAGAATCATTATTTGCATAGTGAGGCTGCCTTGAACCCTGTGTTGACGAAGGGTTGTATTGGCCTTCAGATTCCCGATTATCACGAGCCGGCGGATGCATCTGTGCATTCGGCCCTTGCCTATTAGCGTTAGACGCCGCATCCGACGAGCCCAACGAGCCAACCGCCGAGTACGGGACGAACTGGCCGAGTGTACCCTGGAAGAACGCCGCCGCCATCGGTGGTGCGGTAAGGATCAATGTCGTCAACACCAAGCCCACTCCTCCCTGCTGCAGCGCCATGCTGCTAATGCCTTCGCCATTACCACCGTTAAGGGCCCATTGCGCGAGAAACGCAACACCTACCGCACCCACGACCTTGGTTGCCAAGCTAACCGTAAACGTCAGCACCGACAACGAGAACATGGTGCCCAAC
Organism: Xanthomonas campestris pv. badrii; assembly: GCF_012848175.1. Classification (NCBI taxonomy): domain Bacteria; kingdom Pseudomonadati; phylum Pseudomonadota; class Gammaproteobacteria; order Lysobacterales; family Lysobacteraceae; genus Xanthomonas; species Xanthomonas campestris. The sequence continues at coordinate 2,547,134 of NZ_CP051651.1, forward strand.
CCGTATAGCAGCCACTTGCTGAACAATGACTTCGTAGCCTGGAACAGCAAGCACAAGATGAACAACGGCCCGAAACCGACCACCAGCGCCATCGCCAACTTGTTCAATAGCAGCATTGAGCCCGCAACGACTCCAGGTCCGGCCATGCCGATGCCCGTGAACCAACGCGCACGGTTCTTGGCGTCTTCGCTTTCTTTATCACCGCCAGTCTTGATCTGATCAAGCCCAGCCAGCGCCATCTGCATCAGCATCAAGTTTTGATCGATCGCCTTGTAGGGGCTGTCCGAGTCCCCGGTGACTGTCTTGGTGATCGCCGAGCTAATCCCGTCGGTCAGGGTCCAATACAGTTGCGGCGAGCCCTTGGCCATACTCGTCGCCAACCCGATGATCAGCGCCGCCCGCAGCGCCGTCACCACCAGACCCATTGCTGCCTCGCGCGATTGTCCTGTGACGACACGGTAGCCCTGGATGAAAATCCACAGCGTCAACACCGTTAGTGCCACCATGCCGACCCAAGCCGTCGTCCGCTGCAGCAATTCCCACTGAAAAATGGAGATTTCGTCGCGAAGGTAGTCATTGATGAGACGAAAAAATTCGTAGTTGGCAATATTCGTCAGTAAGTCACTGATATTCATAAGTCATCACATCCACTGAGACGGCTGCGCCGTAGGGCAACTACTGCCCGAGTTGAGTCCATTGCAATACACGCGTCCACCACAGTGAGTGCGCCTTAATCCTTATCGATCATCAGTGGCTTGTATCCATCAGGCTCCTTGCTCCTGATGGCCTCAAACGCGCCCTTCATCGCCAGACCAGCAACGGCCGTCTTGCCAAGGCTCATCAAGTCGCCGGTAATCTGGGACCACCAAGAGGACTCACCGTCGGGTTCGGGCGGCTTGGTGCCGCTCATCGCCGCTAATGCCGCTCCCGTCTGCTTGTCGGTGAGATATGCGAGGCGCTTGTCGTAAGCGAACATGGCCGACTCCATTTGCTGACGGTCGATATCCATCATCGCCTTCAGCGCCAGCAGTTTGTTGGTGTTGCTCTCAAGCTCGCCGATCTTCTGGTCGCCGATCTTCTTGCGCTCTTCTTCGATCGTACGCAGGCGTTCCAGGCGTTTGGTGGTGATCTCGTTCATCGCCACCATGTAGTTGTACTGGGCGTTGCGTGTGCGTTGGGTCATCTCGCAGACCTGCTTCTGCACACTGGACACCGGCGTACCGGACGTGGACGCCGAGCACGCGCTCACACCGAAGTCGTCGGGGATCTTCTTCAGCGCCTCCTTTGGCTTCTCAACTTCCTTACCGCTGGATTCCTTACCATCGCCATTCTTGATGGTCTGGTTCTTGCGGATCTGCTCGACTTTCTCGTTGAGATCCTTGTCCACCACCTCCCACTGCGCACTGGCCGCTCCCGCCATGCTGAGCAGCACCAGTCCCATGAAGAGCTGGGAAAAATGTCTGAACGTGATTGCCATGGTGTTCTTCGCCTCCTGTGACACAGATGAAGTTGGTGCGGAATGAAACGACTGCGGATGAGTGGATTGCCTATGCATCTTCAACTTCCTTGTCCTTGACCGACTTGCGCTTGCCCGAGCCCTTGCGGTTGGCATAAAAATCGGACAACCACTGCTCGGGCGTCAGCTGGTCGACGGTGACGCCCAGCTTGCTGGCCTTGCCGGCCAGGATCTGATGCATGATCTCGATGTTGTCGGTCGAGGACGAAATCACCGACAAGGCATCGTCCATGCCGCGCAGATTGAGTTGGCACACCGCCGAGGCGTGGCCTTGCTTGACCAGGAAGCAGCGCGAGCGCTCGTCCAGCGAGACCACTACCTGGTACTCGGCATCGGTGAGCTTGAGGCCGTCGATGTAGTCATCGCGGCTGGCATTGGGGTTGGGCAGCAACACCATCGTGGCGGTCTGCTCGATCAAGGCCGCAGCGATGTCGCTGGCCAGCGCGTCTTCCGGGCTCTGCGTGGCGAAGATGCCCAGACCGTTCTGCTTACGGATGGTCTTCTGCTTGTTCTTGGCAAATTCCTTCAAGCCGCCCTTGCCGTCCAGAATCTTCCAGAACTCGTCCATGACGTAGATCAGCGGGCGGCCGTCGATCAAGGCCTCCAGGCGGTGCAGCAGGTAGTTGATCACCGGCACGCGCACTTCGGCGTTGTCGATCACATCCGTATAGTCGAAGCCGATGATGGACGCACGCGTCAGGTCGATGGTATCGACCGGGTTGTCGAACACCCAGCCCAGCGAATTGCCCGCCGTCCAACGGCGCAGGCGCGCGTACAGGCCGTCGTCGCCCATATTGGGCAGGCTCTTGCGGAAGTTGCTCATGCTGCGCAGGTGCATGGGCGTGTCCAGCATGCCCTCCACCGCACGATAGATGTCCTCCTCCTCGCGTGCGCTGTATTCGGCCTTGCCACCCAGCACCTTGATCAATTCGGCAAGGAACTTCGTATTGGCTTCATTGCGCTCGCACTGGAACGGGTTGAAGCCGGTCGGCACACCGTTTTCCAACGCCAGATAATTGCCGCCGCAGGCGCGCACGAAAATCTCCGCGCCGCGGTCCTTGTCGAAGAAGAAGATGGTCGGGATCGGATCGAACTTCTGCACCTGGCTCAGCAGAAAGTTGATCAGCGCGGTCTTACCCGTACCGGACTTACCGATCACCATGGTATTGCCGATCGCCTTCTCACCCAGCGAATTCTCCGCGGGGTGCGTGGCGTGGAAATTGAAGTAGTACGGCTGGCCGTTGGTCGTCTGCAGCGTGGTGACGCAATCGCCCCAGGGATTGTTGTGCTGCTTGCCCTGGGCGAAATTGTGCAGCGGCGACAAACCGAGGAAGTTGAGCGAGCTCAGGTTGGCGATGCGCGTGCGGAAGCGCCAGTTGCCCGGCAGCTGTGCATAGAACGACGACGCAATGGCCAGATCTTCCTTGGCCGAGACGAAACCCGCGTTGGACAGTTCCGCGCGGGTGGTGGCGATCTGCCTGGCCAGCTTCTCCTGGCTATCGGCGTAGACCGCCAGGGTGAAGTGATATTCGCCCAGCACAAAGTTGCCGGAGGCCACGTCATCCATCGCCAGGTCCAGATCGCGGATCTGGCTCGACGATTTGTCGCCCGACGAGATCATCATGCCCTTGGTTCGTTCCAGCACCTTCAGCGCATCGTGACGACCGACCGGGCTGAAGGAGTGGGTGATGACATACTCAAAATCCAGATACTTCAGGCCATTGAGAATGCCGGGATAGGTTCCGTCGGCATATTCCTTGACGTTGAGGATTGCACCGAAATGATTGATGCCGTCCGGCGTACGGATGACGAAATCGCCCGTCTTGTTGGCAAACATGTGCTTGCTGACGGGCAGATACGCAGGCACCGGCGCCTGCAGCACCGGGACAGGTTCATCGATGCGGTTGAGCAGATAGCCGAGAAACTCCAGCGTCTCGGAGAAAACCACGCCGTTCTTGGCTTCGTACATTCCAAGACGGTAGGGCGAATAATCCTTCAGCACCGCCTCGACGTTGGTCGCGAGTTCGACGAGCTTGGCGGCGGCCTGCTCCTCCTCGGCCCGAATCTTGTCTGGGTTGGCGGATTTTTCGACCAACCGGCGACCAGTGACAACCGGCCGATAGATCATGCTGAGATACAGTTCATTCTGCATGATCTTCTGCGAAGACAGCGCAGCGTAGTATTCGTCGGACAGGGACTGATTGAACGATTGCTTGAAGCGCCCACCGGTTCCAATCCTTCGCCGGCGGCGAACATCGTGCGTCCAGAACGCCACATTGGCGAAGTCCGGGGCGCGCAGGGTCTGCAGCAACCGGTTGAACGTATTGTGCCGCTGCTCCAACTCGAATTCGTCGCGCCCAACGAACGGCAAGCCAGCCAGATGCCAGATCAACAGATAGTCGCCCCCTGTCGTCTTGACGACGGAGGGCGCGACGTGTGTCGAAACGGAAACGAATTCGCTGATCGGACTGTCTGGGCTGAACATGGTCTTACCAAGTTAAGAAGGAAGCATCACACCAAGGACCATCGAAAACACCAACCCCACGCGGATTTCGCGCGTGGGGTTGGTTGAACGGTTCACGTGCCTATCGCGGTTTGCCCGGGGGAGTCTTGCGATATTCGTTGGGACTGAACACCCACATTCCGGAATACCGCTGGAGGTTTCGAGCACGCATCCGGAACAGCCAGCGCAATCCGAGCAACCTGAAAATCATCTCGTCACGCTTGGCCATCTGTTGCATGACAAAGATGATGACGGGAATGGTGAACAGGTACCAAAGGTTGATGTACATCCCCAACAGCAGGCCACCGCCGGCGCCGATGAAGAAGGGGATGTAAGGCACCCCCAAAAACATCGCTGGGCGGGTGCAGCCGCGGAAGAGGACATCTTTATGCATAGTATTGAACGATCTGCATCAATGCGCCGACTCCCTCGCAACTGTTCGCGTCACCACCCTCGTTGTTCTTAAGAATCATGTTGGCGATCTGGCCAGCTGCGCCAATCAGAACACCGCCGATAAGAATGGGGGAAACCTCGGAGATGCGCTTGTGCGCGAAGGCAATCTGGTAGCCTGCGACGATGACGGCGATGGTGACCACGGCGATCGAGCCCATGTTAAGCAGCTTGGTCACGTTGTTAAGGAATCCGCAGACGCGGGTATCCGTTCCGCCGAGGGTATCCGTCGCACCAGCGCCGCCAGCCACCAGCAACAACGAGGTGAACAACAGTGCCTTCAGTGCCTGCGTGCCGACCATCTTGGCATCAGCAACTGTCTTCTTGTCGATTTCAAACTTCATGTCTAACTCCTTGGGAACAGAGGGGGTCCAGCAGCCATATCCTTGGCGATGTTTCATCCTAAAAAACAAATGCACTATCGACTTGCGGGGCCGTCTGCGGCGCGCGCTGCGCGGCGACGGGTGCAGCAGGTTGGTCAGGCGTTGTAGCCGCCGACGGGGCAGCAGCGGGCAAGGCTACGCCGCGCCCCTGACCCGTCGGCTTTACAACGTACAGCTCGCTCTCCTCCGCAGGGGCCACGGGTGAGATGCGGCTCGGCAGAGAATAAGGTGCTGCAGGTGGCGCTAGCATAGGCGCTGACGGTGAAGCCGTCGTGTGGCCGACACCCGAAAAATCCTGAATGCGACGCGCGACGATCGCATCCGCCAATTCGGCAGCCGCCTGCCGCAACGGATTGGCAGGCCGTAACCGCACCTGACGCGTGGGCACCACTGCAATTGCCTCCGCCCCGGAGCCCGCAGACGCTACCGACTGGCGAATGGAGGCATAGATCTTCTGCACGTAGCCGTGCTTGAAGCCGGTTTCAAAGTTTCCGGAGTAGTAACAGCTGAACGATTTACCCCAGTTAGCGCCGGAGCGGGAATGGCATTCGGCCAGGATGCGCGAAGCAGCGACAAGATTCGGGCATTTCTCGAACGCCATCTCGTAGCTGGTCAGGCCGTACTTTTGCAGGTTGTACCGATTGACCTGGCCGAGCCCGAGGGAGAAGTTGTAGCCCTTCTGTTCCAGCATCTTGGCGGTGGCAACCGCCTCGGCCAGGCCGCGCGGCTCACGCACCAGCCTCCCGCCCACCACGCCAATGGCGTAGGGATTACGCGAGGACTCGACACGGACAACGTGCTGCATCACCTCGCCGGGAACGGCCAGTCCAGTGCACCCCATCAGTTCCATGCCAGGCAACATGTCATTTCTCCTCCAAGATCAAATCACTTCCATTGCAGAACGGGTGCCTCATCCCCCACGCAACGTTCTCAGGGGGTCGAAATCGATGCCGGTGATGAAGCGTCGCCCGGCGTGCGCCTTGATGTGAACCACGATGTCGATGGTCATCCTCAACAACCGCTTGATCACCTCGAACTCCAGGCCCGAGCCCTCATTGGAGGCCTTGACCATCAACGCCAACTGGTCCCATGTCTGCTCGACACTTCCGGCGTGGCAGCTGGTAATGGAGCCCGGGTGTCCCGATGCGCAGTTACGAATGAAGTAGAAGGACTCATCGCCACGCAGCTCGGCCAGGATGATGCGGTCCGGCTTCATGCGCAGACAGGCTTCCATGCAGCTTTTGGCAGTGACGTTACTGGTGCTCTGCCCACCTTTGGAATACAGCAGATGCACGGCATTGGGCTGGCTGATAAACAGCTCGCGTGCGTCCTCGATGGTCACCAGCCGTTCTTCGCTCGGGATGTGATTGACCAACGCCTTCATGAAGGTGGTTTTGCCGCTACCCGTGGCTCCGGCGACGACCACGTTTTTCTTGTACAGCACACTTTTCTTGAAGAATTCGGCGTAATCGCGCTTGCGACGCAGCTCCAGCAGCTCCTGATCGTGGTCGCTGACGTCGGCCGACTGCTCCAGCACCTCGTCGAAGAACCCGTCGTGCTTGTACTGCTCCAGCGACTTTGTGTGCTTGGAAGGAAGCCGGATCGTAATGGACACTTTGCCCGCATCGCAGGCAGGAGGCATCACGAATTGCGCGCGCTGGCCGGTCGGGAAAGTCAACGACACCACCGGATCCGCATCGGTGATGCGCTGCCCGGTATTGCTCTCATTGACGACCGCAGTACAGAACTGCCGCGCGCGGTCGTACGTGAGAGATGGCACGTCGACACGCTGCCAGCCATGGATGGTTTCGAGGTACAACTCGCCAGGACGGTTGATGCATATTTCAGTGACCTCCGGAGAGTTCAAATAATCCAGGATGCCCAGCACCGCGTACTGGTAATCCAGGAAGTCATTTGAAATTCGTGCGGTCGGGGAATCGTCGATCGTCATGGCAGCCATTTCATTCACTTCGGCAGGACAGCCGAGAAATCGACGTCCTTGGCGACATAGACATTCAGTACCGTGCCCTGGTTGATCGTCAGGGTGGCGGGACGACGTCCGGACTTCTCGACCGCCTGTTCGGCAAGCTGCTGCATGCTACGTGCGGTATTACTTTCAAAAGGCTGCTGCGTGATGACTCCACTGCCAACGCCGATCGTCGTCGTCTCCGGACCGTACTCCGCAGCTGCATACTTGAACGCATCGCTCAACAGGCTGATGAACAGCGCTGACGCAATCTTGTTACCCCAATGAGCGTTGTAGCTGCCCGGATGACCGGCACTGCCTAATGTATCGATGCCAGGCCCTTGCAGGGTGACATCCAGCCCGGTCGGCGTAGTGACGCGATCCCACACGACCTGCAGACGTCGAGTCGTCGGCTCGCCGGCGCCGTATTGCCCGAGCATCTTGGAGCCCTTGGGCAGCAGCAGGTTATGTCCGTTGATGGAATACACCGGCTCGGTAACGATGCACGAGGTGTAGCCGCCAAAATCGGAAATGATCCGGGTTTCCAGGATGCAGCGGATATAGGTACCACGCACCAGCAGACCGTCAGGATTGCTGATCGGCTTGGCCAACGTGATCTGGCTATCTTCCGGGCTCTGTGGAGGTTGCGCTCCCGGCTGGCCGGGCAAGCCAGTGCCGTTGGTGGAGGACTCGGCGAGAATGCGCCGCTCCAGCAAGGTTGGACCGCGCTGACGCTCCGGGGCCGAGCTGACCTCATCGGTCTCATCGGTCTCATCGGTCGGCATCGGTGGCAGCGGCGGCAAGCTCGGCTGTTGCGCAAGCGGAACCGGCGCCTCCTCGACGGGTGCAGTCATGTTTTGCGGCAACGCCGGTGCAACGACCGTCTCTGTTCGCTGCTTCGGCGGAGCGGAATCTTCACCGCTTCCAGATGCAAGCCAGAAGATTGCAAGAATCAACAGCGCCGCAATGGCAGCCAGGAATACCAGCGCCTTTCGATTCAGCCGCTTGATGTCGCTGGAGCGCAACACCGGTTCATTGGCGTCCAGATCCGGCTCTGCACCCGCCTGCTGGCGCGCAAAGTAAGGATTGCTGCGCTCGTTGTATTCACCGTTGCGCTGCTCCTCCCCACCATTGTTCGGGGAGCGCTCATCAGGACCGTTTGGAGTATTCGAGTTCACTTTTGCTTGTTCCTTCGCAGACCGACGACGTTATCGCCATGGCGAACCACCAGGAAAGGGTAAGTCCCGTGCACGATCAGGGTGTTGCCTTCCACGGTCGTGTTGACGAGAAAATCCTCGGCATGTTCCTTTTCCCGGGCGAACACCGCAGGAAAGTTCCCGGTTGGGAAGCGCGTCAAATCCATGTTGATGTAAGTAAACTTGCCGTCGTCATAGACCCGGCTTGGAATCAGCCAGGACTTCTTGGTCCGTGTTGCATAGTCGTAGTCATAGTAATAACGCCGATCCTTGAGGATCTTGGCATTCAGCAACGGGCCCTTCTTCGAGGTGTCAGCGTCCTCGACGTTGTTGAAACTGGTGTCCTTCGGATAAGTGAAGACCACCTTGTACTGAACACCTGCCTGCTTCGCCTGTTCCAGGCGCTGCCAATCGGTCGCAACCACCTTGAGCTCAAGAATGTAAGAATGCGTTGCCGTACGAATCATCATGTTCGTATCGACGTCGACATTCTTCGGCTTGAGATAGAAGACATTCTCACGCCGTGTGAGCTCCCAGCCGCCAGTGAAACCGGTGCTGTAGTCCAGGATCTTTTCGTTCGGGCTCAGCTCGACCTGAGTAGTGATCCCCAGACCCGTACGCACCTGGTAGATACGATCCGGCGCATATTCATACTCCTGCACCACTTGAGCAGCCGCCGAGAATGCGCATAGTGCAAGTGGCAGTGCTGAAAATAACGCAGCCCTGTACCGATTAAAAAGTTTCATCGACCGCTTGCTCCATTGACATTATTCGGCGTCCTCTGGGGTTGTACCGCAGGCTGACCTGCCGGCTGCATTTGATCCGGGAATGCGGGCTGCGTCTGCTGCTCGGGTACCCCGCCCTGCGGCGCCACTCCCTGCTGCAGTGGCACAGCGCCTTGCGGTACCGCACCCGAAATATTCGCTGCATTGGGGTCCACCACAGCAGGCGCCACTTGCTGTACCGCGGCCTGCGGCTGCGCATTGATCACAGCGCCAGCGGCAGGGGCAACCGGCAACGAGGAATAATCGTTATCCACCCGATAGTCGGTCACCCGAAAGCCCAGGGGATTTTCAACCCGCAAACTGTCACTCATTTCCAGGTTGTCCTGGTACACGAATGCCATGGTTGCAATCTTGTTGTCGAGCAAGGTGGAGACAGTGGAATTTTTGTCATACACCGTTCGCTGGAAGCGCACGGTCGCCCCTTTGTAGGGCTGCCCCTGTCCGCCGATCAAGGTAATGCTCAAGATGTTGACGCGAATCGCCCGGAGCTTGCCATAGGTATTCAAGGGCCGCGACGGATTGTTGGACGAATGCAGTGCGCGATACTCGCTGACCACATTCGTGGCTCCCATCGCCGAGACCGTATTCCAGTCGCGCTGCCCGATGATGGAAAGGTCGAACGATTCACGCGCGATAATGAAACGCGCAATATTGCTGCGCGCCAGCGCCTCGCTGGTGCTGATGGTGCGCCCGCCGAAATTCTTTTCAAGCTTGGCGATGGTGCTGGTACCGGAGTACGCATCTGCCATGACCAAATACGGCACTTTCTCCTTGAGCGGCAGCATGTAGTAATAGCCGCCCGCCGTCATGACCGTGATCACCATGGACACAACGGCCACCATCCACGCACGTTTTTCACTGCGGCGCGCGAGATCAGCGATGCTCACCTCGTAGTTCACCGCTTTCTGGACAGCCGCACCTACCTGTGCGGATTCATCCTTTTCACTGATCTTCTTACGCAACATGTCGAGATCCATCACCGGGAGGCCTTGACAGGCCTAAAACTATTGCCGCGACAACACGCGGATGCTGGGGAGACGTGCACTGTCTGCTGGACGCGCGCGCGCTGGCGCCCGACCGGCGATCAGTCATTGCAGCTTGGCTCCGGATGCAACAGGTACCGGCTGCACCAACAACTTGTTGGCAGATACGGTTACCGAAACGCCTTGTGCCGCGTACGCAGCGCTCAACTCGGTGGCGGCCTGCTGGACGCTGGTCGTGCTGATGTTGGAGACCGGCGCGATGAGGGTGTAATCAGACGGCAGGTTGTAAGACAGCTGCATGTTCGAATCGGCTGCCCATCGCTCGAGCATGGTCTTCAACGTCCCGTCCATGGGCGTGGCCTGGTACGTATAGGAGGTATAGAGCGGAATCTCGGTCGGAGCCTCGTCGAAATGATTGACGTGCTTCCACCTTCCACCAAAGTCAGGAGCAGGCTTGGTCGCGCAGGCACCGATCAACCCTACAACCACGAAGACCAGCGACAGCTTGGACGCGTACATCGGATTCACTCTGACTCTCCAACTCGTAAATTTCGGGCCTGAAAACGCAAAAAGCCTCGACCCCACACACTCGGAAGCGGCGGAAGCAAGGCAGTCTCTTAAAAATTATCCAGCCACTCGCCGACAGACAGGCGGACGCGCAAGCGCGGTACGGCCTTGGACGAGGGCACACCGGGAAAAAATGAAAATGAATACGCTTGAGAACCATCCATAGTGTCGCTCCTGTACGGCCCTTCCGGCGCCGCGCCCCTTAACCAAGCTCTACCAACCGTAAATTCTTGATAACTCTGCCCTTAACTGCAAGGCGAGTCAACAATCGACGCATATGTTCACACGACTTACGTGACTTGAAGCACACTTCTTGAAAACGTTATCACATTCACCACGAAGCAGCCTTGTCCGGCTAACCACACCGAGACTGTGCTCATCAAGCCCCACGTCGCTTTTGAACCATCTACTCGATCTTGCCTACCGATCGATGCCTACTCGAGAACACAACCGATAGCTATCGTCCCAGAGCTGATCGCTTCCCCGGCACATCAGGTCCACGTGCATCCCTGTCACTTTCCACCAGCGAATTAATCCAGAGTGACGCTTGATCATAGGAAAGATCTGGAGTCAATCGCGTCCCCGCATCCGTGACAACTGCATATCCGAGCACGGCATCGGCCATGTAGACCCTTTCAGGGGAAATCGCCACGACACGGTATCCCCCTCTGGCGAGCACCGTATGCTGATACTCATCCATCTCTATGCGCTCCATGCCTGACCTCACGAAATGCTAACGCAGCGCATGTGAAGAAGGAGCGACGTACCAGACGCCCTTGCCGCTACGCCTCCGCAGCCGGCGCTGCATCGCGAGCTGCATCAACTGCACGTCCCGCCCTGTTCACCCCAGACAGCCCGCGCTGCGCGCGACCGGGCGTGGTCAAGTGCGCCATCCACGAACCACGGGATTGCATCAGGATACAGAACGAGGCATGCGTGGTGCTCACGCCGCATAGCGTCCACGATGATCATGTTGGCGCCAAGGCCGCACGTCCCAGCGCTAAATGCTGTTGAGAGGCACTCAACATAGACAGAAGCTCCGACAGTAACTACCCGACTCCACGCTCGGAGCCTGCACTTTCTGCCAGAAATCAGGATGCAGCGAACCTGCATCCGTAATCCACCCAAGTCGCCATGCCATCTGGACTTGGAGTGGTGGGCGGTACAGGGTTCGAACCTGTGACCCCTACCATGTCAAGGTAGTGCTCTACCGCTGAGCTAACCGCCCGAATCCTGCGTCAGCATTGCGCTGTGCAGGGCGCGCATTCTAGCGCAGGGTTTTACCGACCACAAGCCCTATTGCGCCTGCAGGGTGAGCCATCTGCCCTACCCCAGGCTGGCAGCCTTCAACTTCTGGATCTGGTCGCGAATCTGGCCGGCCGCCTCGAATTCGAGATCCTTGGCGTGCTGGTACATCTGCTGCTCCAGACTCTTGAGCTTGCCGGCGATCTCCGCAGGCTTCATCGCACGATAGTCCGGGGCCTCTTCGGCAATCTGACGCGACTTCGAGCGCCCCTTGCCGGCCTTCTTCTCGGCCGCCTCCTCACGCGCGCCTTCCATGATGTCTTCGATCGGGCGCGCCACTGACTTGGGCGTGATGCCGTGCTCGAGGTTGTACTCGACCTGCTTCTCGCGGCGGCGATCGGTCTCGTCGATCGCCGCCTGCATCGAGCGCGTGATCTTGTCGGCATACAGGATCGCCTTGCCGCGCAGATTGCGAGCGGCGCGGCCGATGGTCTGGATCAGCGAGCCGGTCGAGCGCAGGAAGCCCTCCTTGTCGGCATCCAGAATCGCCACCAGCGACACCTCCGGCATGTCCAGACCTTCGCGCAGCAGGTTGATGCCGACCAGCACGTCGAACTTGCCCAGGCGCAGGTCGCGGATGATCTCCACGCGCTCCACGGTGTCGATGTCCGAGTGCAGGTAGCGCACGCGAATGCCGTGCTCGCCCAGGTATTCGGTGAGATTTTCGGCCATGCGCTTGGTCAGCGTGGTGACCAGCACGCGATCGCCGAGCTTGATGCGCTCATGCACTTCGGACATCAGGTCGTCGACCTGGGTACCGACCGGGCGAATCTCGACCACCGGATCGATCAGACCGGTTGGCCGCACCACCAGCTCGGTGATCTCGCCGGCGGATTCGCGCAGCTCATACGGACCAGGCGTTGCCGACACGTAGATGCTGCGCGGCGAACGTGCCTCCCACTCTTCGAAACGCAGCGGCCGGTTGTCCAGCGCCGACGGCAGCCGGAAGCCGAATTCCACCAGCGTTTCCTTGCGCGAGCGGTCGCCCTTGTACATCGCGCCGATCTGCGGAATGGTGACGTGGGATTCGTCGATGACCAGCAATGCGTCCGGCGGCAGGTAGTCGAACAGGGTCGGCGGCGGCTCGCCCGGCGCCTTGCCGGTGAGGTGCCGCGAGTAGTTCTCGATGCCGTTGCAGAAGCCCACTTCGGCCATCATCTCCAGATCGAACTGGGTGCGCTGCGCCAGGCGCTGCGCTTCCACCAGCTTGTTCTGGGAATACAGCTGCTCCAGCCGCTCCTTCAACTCTTCCTTGATGGTGTCGACGGCGCTGAGCGTGCGCTCGCGCGTGGTGGCGTAGTGCGTCTTTGGGTACACGGTGTAGCGCTGCAGCTTGCGCAGGGTTTCGCCGGTCAACGGGTCGAACAGGGTCAGCTGCTCGACGTCGCCATCGAACAGCTCGATCCGCAAGGCCTCGGTATCCGACTCGGCCGGAAACACGTCCACCACCTCCCCGCGCACGCGGAACGCGCCGCGGGTGAGCTCGAATTCGTTGCGGGTGTACTGCAGGTCGGTGAGATGCCGGATCAACTGCCGCTGATCGATATGCTCACCGATCGACAGGATCAGGCGTAGGGACAGGTAATCTTCGGGCGCGCCCAGGCCGTAGATCGCCGACACCGTCGCAACCACCAGCGAATCGCGACGCGACAGCAAGGTCTTGGTCGCCGACAGGCGCATCTGCTCGATGTGCTCGTTGATCGAACTGTCCTTCTCGATGAAGGTATCCGACGACGGCACGTAGGCCTCGGGCTGGTAATAGTCGTAGTAGCTGACGAAGTACTCGACCGCATTGTTCGGGAAGAACGACTTGAATTCGCCGTACAACTGCGCCGCCAGCGTCTTGTTGGGCGCCATCACCAGGGTCGGCTTTTGCACCTGCTGCACGACATTAGCGATGGTGTAGGTTTTGCCCGAGCCGGTCACCCCCAACAGGGTCTGCTTGGCCAGGCCAGCCTCGAAGTTGGCCACCAGCTTCTCGATGGCAGCGGGCTGGTCGCCGGCCGGAGAGTACGGGGAGACGAGTTCAAAGCGGTCGGTCATGGAGCGGATCTCGGGGGAGGACGGTACGAAATCTCGTAGGTCGATGCCGGTAAAAGTCTGACGTTCACTTGAGTGAAGCAAGCGTTTCCCGGCATGCGGCCAACACAGAGACTGCTCGCTCGACCTCAAGGAGAAGCGCGATGGGAGCAGTGACTCGTTCGAGCGCGAGAGGGTACACCGCAGTGCAGTTGTTGGTCGTGATGGCAGTCATCGCCATCACGTCAGCCATCGGCCTGCCGAGCTTCCAGGGCGTTCTGGAGTGGCATCGGGCGACGACGCGCGTGCATCTGTTGACGACCTATCTTGCGATGGCACGAAGCATGGCCGTCGCGCAGCGCATGCCCGTGAGCGTGTGCCCGTCGGCCGATGGCACGAATTGCCGAACGGATGGCGACTGGAGCTACGGCTGGATAGTGTTCAAGGACGCGGGCCGCAACGGGCAGCCAGTGGATGCGTCCTCGATCCTCAGGGTCGAACACTATCCGCTGACCAATGACATCGAAGCAACGGCCACGCTTGGCAGACCTATCGTGCGATTCCTGCCCAGCGGCCTAAACAGCGGCACCAACATCACCATCAGCCTCTGCAGCAACGCCCGGCGGCTGGCCGACGTCATCGTAAACAACACGGGACGCACGCGAACAGTCCGCTACACCACGCCCTCAAGCTGCCGACCACGACGCTGACGCACAAAACGAAAAAGCCGCGACACGTCGCGGCTTTTTCAACATCTTGGCGCCCGAAGTTGGACTCGAACCAACGACCCCCTGATTAACAGTCAAGTGCTCTAACCGGCTGAGCTATTCGGGCGAGGAGGCGCATTGTAGACGTAACTTTACGTCAGTGCAACACCCTACCAGCAGCCAGCAGTAGTTGAAGCGCTCGGTGTCTTCACCCCGGCCTGGTTCAGCGAGATCGTGCCACACGCATCTTTGGTTTGGTTACCCTGCGGCACTGCAGTGATCGTGAAGGCGGACTGATTACCGACGAACGTTATGGTGTATTGCGCAGTACCACCCTCACGCGGCGACTGGATAGTTGTTGAACCATTCCCAAAACGAAAACTTGCATAAGTATTGTTCGTCGTATGGGAGCGCTCGGCCATCTGAGCATACTCGACTAGATCTGCCTTCGCCTGTGCTCGCCGCGACTTGCGAACATGCTCAGCATAGGACGGATAAGCAACTGCAGCCAGAATTCCCACGATAGCGACGACCACCATCAACTCGATCAGGGTGAAGCCATTGACTCCGGCTCGCTGTGGTAGCCGACGAGAAAGCGCACGGGACAAGCGTAGCGACATTGACGACCTCCGTCACTGAATCTGGCGCCAGGATTGGCGGCCACAAGGATAAGGAACATACATGGGCGTGGCACCCGCCACGTTGACGACCATCCAGCAACCTGAACCTGGCGGAACTGCTGGGGCGGCTGAGCCATCCTTTGGATTGACCTTGGGCTCAAGCCTGGGTACGACCGATACCCCCACATCCTTCACAGGGGCGTTTCCGCCTGTATTGAGTGAAATACCGGCAGAACCGCTGGCTAGCGTGGAACCACTGATCCCGCCCATTCGAACACCAGACAACGCGCCCACGCCGGTACGCGGATTCAGGCCAAATAGCCAGTTCACGCCATCGGTGCTGCAGCCGCTACTTGCAGCGAGCGGCGCATATGTAGGCATAAAGAGAATTCCCGAGACAAGCTCCGGATAACCTACGAATCGCTCGCCGGCGGGCAAATCCACATACCACCCAAGCGCTGTTGTCGGAGCAGTACCTACTTGCAAGCTGCGCGTCGCGCCGCCCGTAGCAGTCGTGACCGAATAGGGGGTCAGATTCGCCCTACTTAGGGTCGTGGCGATCACGCCATCCACCTGATCCGTAAAGCCGTACAGGCTTTGTATGTGTTGCGCGGAACTTGGCCGGCTGTCGTGCTCGAACGCAAAACTACCAGTACCAAACAGCACCAGGACCCCGCCATTTTCGCCAGAAGCGGCCTGCAGTCCACCTGTAATAGGCTGCCGGTAGGTAAGCCCACTTTCGGCATATGTTCCCGTAGTGAATGCAGGAACGGTTACCGAAGCTGCCGTCGACGTAAGATCGAACTTCCAGATCGCACCACGAAGATCGGCGGCATAAACCGTGTCTGCATAGCCATCCCGCGTACGAGCCGGCACACCGGACGGGTCGACTGTCAAATTGTCCACGCGATCCAGGACAATGATATTGCCCAGCCCGTTCCGGCCACTGATCGCGCTCCCCGGCTCCGTCGCCTCGATCATACGGACGACCGGGGTCGAAGACGTTCCGATATCCACTACGAACAAGACAGCTTTGCCGCTGGCGCTGTCATAGCCGTTACCGAAGATCGCTTTCCAGCTCACCGAGCCATTTGCAGCACGTACCGGGACAATGACCGGCTTGCCGAGCACATGCCCGATATTGGAACGCACCGCGGCATCACCGCTAAGATCGTTGATTTCCCAAAGTCGACTCCCGCTACCGAACGTACCCGGATTAGTGACATCCAGCGCAAACGCTCCGCGGCCACCGGCCCCGGTCGTACCAACCAGCGTCGTCTTCCAACTGTTGCTGTAGTAGGTATCTCCCACTGCCAACGGGCCATCGACGAAATAGCGATGATCGAACGAGGGGATAGTTCCCTTGACTGCCTGGTACGGCAGCAATAAATCGCCCATATGCCCATAGGATGTTGCAGGGATATAAGCAAAGCGTTCGCGGCCGCCAGTACCTGTCACCGTACCACTGCTATTAATTCCTCCATCGAAAGCATGTAACATTCCATCATTTGCACCGGCATATACCATGTACCCCCGACTAGCACGCTTGCTTTCCAAGTAAGTAGTGTAGGTCGCACCCAACGTTCCACTTAGAGCCCTGTATCCGTAATCGTCGGTAGGAGCACTGATCAGCGGCGCAGAGTTGATTATATCACCGAGCACGGTGCTGCGATCACGAAACCTGCCTTTCTGCTGAACTTCCCCACTTTGATCACCCAATAGATAGCTCGCCGCAGTCGCAGCGGTTGCCCCGAGATCGGTTAGGTGCTGTGCTGAACAGAGCGTTTGGCCGCGATAAAGCGTCTGAGAGAGCCCACAAAGGCCGTCGAGACTAATGGCCGTTCCTTCGAACTTTCGTACATTGCTGCCATCGTTAAAAAAAACATTGCGGGCATTAGGCGCGGGAATCTGCCCGGAAGCCTCCCACAGCTGAGTGAAGCGGGCTTCCCGTGTAGCGGGATCGACCGAGGCCTGGCTTGCTTTAAGCTTACTTGACCAATCGGTCCCGTTGTTCCTTATCTGATACTCAGGCGCGACCGACAAGGAACCCGTGCCGATTCGTGCCCCCGTCAGCGCCAATGTTCCGGAAGGCGAGCTGGGCGAACCAGCCGCGGACAGAACACGCTGCATTGCGGCCGTTACTTCTGCCGGACTTTTTGCATTGATGAATTGCCCTCGACCATTCACGGTGGCATGCCAAAGCTCATCAATTACCCGACCGTCGTCACCATCGTTTGGATCACCATTTGCATTCCAGTCGGGCGCGTTCGTATAGGGGTCGGCGGTAGCGGCCTGGTTGACTTCATAGATATTGCCTTGCGCACCAAGCGTGATTGCATAAAAATTCATATGCAAATCTTTCTGGCAGTCCAGCCGCTTCCAGTCTGGCGATTCCTTTGAGAGTGTTGCGCATTTTTCATCCACTGGCACCAAACCCGCTTGAAACCCCTGCCCGGATACCAACGGTGTCGACGCGCCCGAATAGTATGACGCCGCAATGTCGGCTATAGTGTTTGAGTAATTATCAGCAAAAGGCACGGAAGGAAAATTCATGGTGCCAACCGAATCCGCATTATCATACCCCGCAACTGCATCTGTACTATTCGTATAACCATCGGTAAACAACATGCCGCCGTTTTTTTGACATGCGCGCAACACCGGAGCACCATCCCCGACGCGCAAGAACTGCTTACCTAAGTAATCCACAGCCGTGCGATTCGGCGTTCCTCCAGAGGGCTTCAACTTATAAATCTTATCATATAGTGCGGCAATTTCGGAATCGACACCTACATCATACATGGTAACATTAGTGCGATTATTGATCGTAAAATAACCCACGCGCATTTTTTCAACAGTCGATAAAGCGCGCGTCTCCGATCCAATGACAGCAAGAATACGATTTCGATGGTATTGGAACCAGTTTGCGAAGTTCGTACTTGCTGCGTTATAGGCATTCACGTTGTTGTTATAATTACGCAAAGTAATTTGATAACGCCTCATATTGCAGCCGGGACCGCAGGCGTTTTGAATTACAGGCCGATTAGTATCATTGGCTAGATAATTCGCAGGAGCTGGAGCAGCTTCGGGCAAGTAGAAGGTAGCAGGCACATAGCCGATTTGCACTTGACAGTTCGCTGCAACAGTGACGGTCGAAGCCAATGTAGTCCAATTGCCGTTACTACTTGGCAGTCCATCATTATTCGCAAAACCTGAATTATTGAATGTATTGCACGATCGAGCAGACGATCGGTAACGGGTGCCTGCCGGTATCCTCATCCCAGTAAGAAACTGAAAGAATTCGTTATTAGCCTCACGATATGCAAGGTCGTACGTAGTGGAGTAACCAGTGGAGAAGTCATTGCCGTAGATAGAGGGGTCACGGGGATCGACCCGGGCCTCATTAAAATTAGCATTTGCCCAAAGAGTTGGGCCGCTTTGCCCTAATTTAGGGGGAAGTACCCAAGGATTGTAGACAACATCTGGATTGTAATAGCTCGCATTGTAGGTTGGCGATCGCGCAAACCCGAAGATGTCAAGCGGAGGAATCGCATCTCCCGGAGTATAAGCAGCGTTATAGCCACTATGCGGATATAAGTAGAGATAGCAATCCGCCGAGTTACTCGCGCATCCCTGAGCGGTATCAAAAAAAGTTCCGGCCGCACTGAAGAAACTGGTGCCATTCCAACGTAAACGACCGTCCCCCCCTCTAAAGATTCGTTCAAACGTCATCGAATTCGAGTCATCCACAGCCATAATAAAAGCAGGAGGAATCGAGTTCACATTATTTAGCGGGGCCTGCGCCAAAGCACCTTGACCTTGCGCGGCAATCAGGCTGTAGACGAAGTAGCCACCAGCTGCGGCAAGCACGATCGCGGAGACGACAGCGGTTCGGAAAATGCGAGGGGACATGCCGGCAGCCTCAGAGCTTGAAGATGGTGTCGATCGATGCCGATGACGAGGCATCCGTCGCGGCATCGTTGGAGAATGTAGTGATTTGGTACACAGGCGTCACAGGGTCAAGTGGGTCACCCATCGCAAGCGATCCTCCGCCGATGATGCACGAGTCGATGCGACGTACATTGACTGCCTCATTTACCGTCGTCGCCTTGCTGCGTCCCCATGCAACTGGGTCAAATGCAGCATCACAGTTTTGCTGAATATCGGTATCGACCAAAGGGGCGCCTGTTGGTGCACTCGTACGATTGGCAATGGCCTCGATGGCACGCTCGCTCCGACGCGTCACTCCCTCGGCATTCTGAAAGGCGATATTGGTCGCAAGGTAATTGGATGCCATTTTTTCCTGCATCCCTGCCACTTGCATCCCGGCGATGCCAATCAAGGCCAACAGGATCAGCATGATCAGGGCGACGTAGAGCACCGCGCCACGAGGGCGAGCGGACAAAGGTCGCATGCGGGCGTATGCATTCATGGGTCAGTTTCCGAACAGTCGGTTACGCAAGGCGATCGTGGACTCGTACGTCATCCTGTATCGCCCGTCAGTTTGAGCTGCTGGCGCAAAAGACACTCCTAATGCGCTTGGATAGCGCACCGCAGTCGTCGGTTTCTCAGCTGTGGAAGGTGAAGGACTACGGGCGAGAATGCCGACCTGGACCTGCCCCACTCGCCTCCATTGCCCAGCTGCAGCAGCATCTGCGCCAATGGAAACATCGCTTGCGATGGCTTGGGTGTTGATGTTGCCCAATGGTGGAGAGGTTGTGGACAGATTGGCGGTCTGATCGAGACCAAACAGCAACTGCATATTTTCGATACCTTCGACCAGCTCCTCTGGTGCTACGTAATCGTCAAGACCGTTCGAGCGCGCACGCATGAGCGCCGGCTCGCCCGTTGTTGCAGAGGTACCTACGTAGTACACAAGTGATTCGGCTCGGTAAATCAAAGCCTGGCCAGTCGGCCTTGCTGAGTAATTCGACAAATTGGTTCCGTTGGCAGTGACTTTGCCACTGGCATAGACACCCTTGAACACCGTTGCATGTGCGCAATCAGCGATTCCAAATACAGTGGGAGCGGCCTGGCCGCCCTCGGTCAAGCGTAGGCCACTAGTAGCATTGAAGTTGACCACGCTGTTACTACCCGACGTCAGCCCAGTGATCGGCACGCTCTCTGGCGCCAGGTAGCGCAACACAAGGATGTCGCTACCTCCGCGCGGGTTGAGCTTGGAAATCGATGCTGGCAGATTGGTTGGTACCGCCCAGTTGGCTCCGATCGTCAGGACACCGGTCGGTTTGGTATTGGGCGCTTCGTAGCCCTGCACGCTAACACTGAAATCCAGCGGATGGCCTGAGCCACTAGCAGCCCCGGTAGTTACTACCGGATCCCCCTCACCACGCACAAAGTGCGCTTGGTCATTGACGCAGCCAAAGTGCCCTGCCATGCGGATGTCGCGCTGTAGGAATTCCAACGCAAATCGCCCGTTCTCCTGCGCACGCGCACTTCCTTCTGCAAGCATCGATGCGGTACGGGATGCCGAGAAGACCTGAATCACTCCTAGCATCAACACCAGGCCGATCACCATGGCGATCATCATTTCGATCAAGCTGATACCGGCACTTGCAGCCTTGGACGGGGAGCGGGGAGTCATAGCTGAGACACCAAGGTGAAGGTTGTGAGCGCATTCGGGTTGCTTGCATCCCAGCGCTGATCCCCCCAGCTGATGCCCACGGTGACTTGGCCGTTGGTATTCAGCACTGTCGCACTGGCGCCCTCTCCCAATGCCTGTACTACCTGACACTTCCAGCGTGCGATGTTGGTTGTGATCGTGAGATCGGTTCCAAGCGGTCGGCTGCAACTGGCAACTGTGACAGTATTCGCGGAAAAGGTAGCCTCGGTATACCAGGCCGATTGGAAGCGATTGCTGCGCATCTGGTCCAGCAAGTCGTAAGCAAGGTTGGTGGCCTGAGTACGATAGTTGGCACTCTGCACGAACCGCACGTTAGCGGTCTGCAATAGTGCAAACCCAAGCAGACCAAACGCAAGAACGACGATGGCGATCAGCACTTCGAGCAAGCTGAAGCCATCGGACCGGGAGCGCGATACGAAGGATCGGGGAAGCATCATTGGCAGGCGCCTTTCTGGGAGGTGATCTGACCGGCGCCGTTGACGACCAACGTGCGGCGCAATGCCTGCCCATCACACATGGTTGGCTGCAACGTGATCTGCTGGTTGGTGGAAGCAAGCCTACGCCCCCTCCCATCGAACGCAATCGCAGTGCCGGACGGACCGGAATTGCTCAGCGACCGGTCTATCGAAACGAAACGCAGGACAGTGTCGCCACTCTTGAAAGCGCCATCTCCATCGGTATCCGCCCAAGCCAGCATTCCGCTCGCCCAATTATTGTCGCAGGCCGTTCCCGACGCGCTGCCGCAACCCCCCCCACCTCGGCGATTGCGTATCGCTTCGCTGCGGGCAAGAGACAGTAGCCCGATGGTCTCATTGGCACTGCTCGCGACGCGGTTGGAGCGAATCACTCCACGAAAGCTTGGAAACGCGATGGTAAGCAAAATCGCCAATACGGCGATCGCAATCATCAATTCGACAAGTGTGAAGCCGGTAAATCGGCGATGAGACATTGGACGCTCCCCAGCGTGACCTCCTTACCATGCATTGACCGACATCCCGGAAACAAGTGCCAAGGGGATGAACGGTCGTTCTGAGGGCGCCGACGTACCAACTAGGCGGTGCAACGTCCGCGACCCGCACCCAGCGCAGGGGTTTGCGCCGGCCTTTGCAGAGAGGGATCGCGGTACCGGGCAGCCTTCAGGTCACCACCCGATAACAAGGCCGGTAATCCCCCGAGATCTTCATCCGGCGCTGTTCGACGAAGCCACGCAGCAGCTCGTCCAGGGCCTGCATGATGTCCGGGTCGCCGTGGATCTCAAACGCGCCGAACTCCTCGATGCGGCGCATGCCATCTTCCTTGACGTTGCCGGCGACGATGCCGGAGAAGGCGCGGCGCAGGTCGGCCGCCAGGGCGGGCGCCGGGCGGCCGTGATGCAGGTCCAGGGCAGCCATGGCTCCGTGGCTGGGCACGAACGGCTGCTGGTACTCCAGCGGGATGTGCACCGACCAGTTGAAGTAATAGGAGTCCTTCTGGTCCTTGCGGTGCGCGCGCACCTCTTGGATGCCTTCGGCCATGCGGCGTGCCACGGCAACCGGGTCGCCGACGATGATCTCGTAACGGGAGGCAGCCGCATCGCCCAGGGTCAGGCGGATGAAGCGGTCGATCTGCTCGAAGTACGGTGCGGCGATGGTCGGGCCGGTCAGGATCAGCGGGAACGGCAGGCTGGCATTTTCCTCACGCAGCAGGATGCCGAGCAGGTACAGGATCTCTTCGGCCGTGCCGACGCCGCCTGGGAACACCAGGATGCCGTGACCGATGCGGACAAACGCCTCCAGGCGCTTTTCGATGTCCGGCATGATCACCAGATGATTGACGATCGGGTTTGGCGACTCCGCCGCGATGATGCCGGGCTCGGTCACGCCGATGTAGCGCGTGTGGTGCTTGCGCTGCTTGGCATGCGCAATGGTGGCGCCCTTCATCGGACCCTTCATCGCACCCGGGCCGCAGCCGGTGCAGATGTCCAGGCCACGCAGGCCGAGCTCGTAGCCGACCTGCTTGGTGTACAGATATTCGTCGCGCGAAATGGAATGCCCACCCCAGCACACGACCAGATTCGGGTCTGACGGCTGCAGGATGCGCGCGTTGCGCAGCTGGCCGAAGACGGCGTTGGTGATGCCTTCGCTGGTATCCAGATCGCCGCGCTGCGCTTCCAGTTCGATGGCCATGTAAGCCAGGTCGCGTACCACGGCGAACAGTAGCTCGGCCACGCCGCGAATGATCTCGCCATCCACGAATGCCATCGCCGGCGCGTTGATCAGATCGATGCGGATGCCGCGGTCCTGCTGGTTCACCTGGATGTCGAAATCCGGGTACAGATCGCGCGCAGCACGCGGGTCGTCCGAAGCACTACCGCTGGTGAGCACGGCCAGCGCGCAACGTCGCAACAGCTCGTGCATGCCGCCACTGGAGGCATCACGTAGCCGGGCCACTTCCGCCTTGGACAGCACGTCCAGGCCACCACGCGGGTAGATCCGCGCATCCACCACCGGCAGCGCCCGTGCTGCCGTACTGCTGAGTTCCATAACTTGCTCCTGTCGTCTGCGCAGGACTTTAGCGCACTCACCCGCCCAAAAGAAAACGGCCGGGAGAACCCGGCCGTTTTTGCAAGCTTCAACGCGCTAGCCAGCTTAGAACTGGTAGCGGAAGCCCAGCTGCAGCGCCCAGCGGGAGATGCCGCGATCGTCATAGACCGTGGATTGGTCCGGCGTATTGAAGCGGTACACGTACTTGCCAGTGGCCGCATCGACACCGCCGTATTCCACCACGCCACGCATGCCCGGGAAGCCATACTCCTCGACACGGCCCCACTTCTTGTTGAGCAGGTTGCCCACGTTCATGACGTCAAGCCAGAGGGAGGCCTTGTTGTCCTTGAAGAAACCCGGAATTTCCTGCTCGATATGCAGGTCGAACTGGTTGATCCAGGAGTTGCGCGCGCCATTACGCTCGGCCACCTGACCACGACGGGCGGCCAGATACTCGTTGCCTTCGATGTAGTTCCAGAACGCCTGTTCCTCTCGAGCGGTACCGAACAGCACATCGCCGCGGCCGGCCGGGATATACAACAGGTCGTTCAAGCGACCATCGCCATTGGCGTCGTTGTCGAACGCATAGCTATACGGGCGACCATTGCGACCTTGGTAGATCAGGCCCAACTTGGTTTCGTAGTCGCCGAAGAACGCATGCTTCCAGTTCAAGGTGCCGAGGATGCTGTTCTTCACTTCGTACGCGGCGGTCGAGGCGACGTTTTCGTTGGCCTGGAAAACTGCGTTGTTACCGAGCTGCGAGCCCGAGGTCGAACTGGTCAGGCCGCTGACTTCGTCGGCGTCGGTGTAGGTGTAGTACAGGCCCCACGACCAGTCGCCGCCATTGAAGGGCTTGTTCAGGCCGATGGTGAAGCTCTCGCTGCCGCCCTTATCGGTGGGGCGCGCAATGATGGCATCGTTGAAGCGCGGATCGCGCGAGCCGCGTGCATCGACTACGGATGCAGTGCCACGCACACAAGCAGCCGGGGCGCCTGCACCGGTCGGGTTACGGCCATCATCCAGCCAGCAGGCCGGGTTCAAGCCTGCAGCATTCCAGTACAGGTTACGACCATCCTGGCCCACGCGGCTGGTATTGCCCAGATTGAGCTGCTGGTAGTAGATCGCCTCGTTGACCTTGGTCACCACCGCCTCGGCAGATGCCACGATGCCGTACCAGGGCAGTTCGGTATCGAATGCCAGGTTGGCCTTCCACACCGACGGTTGACCCAGCTTGCTGTCGACGAAATCGACGGACTGCGTAGCGCCATTCAACGAACCATTACCGATCGGTTGGTTGTTGATGTCAGGCGTGAAACGAATGCCGTTGGTGTTCACCAGCGTCTGGCTGGAGAAGTTGTAATCGGTATACGCCAGGCCGGTGTTGGAGTACGGGTTCGAAAGCCACACGGTAGCCGCAGCACCCTGGAACAAGCCCACGCCGCCGCGCAGTTGGGTGGGGCGATCGCTGTCGAAGGTGTAGTTGAAACCGAAGCGCGGCTCGAACAATCCATTCCCGTCAATGGTCTGGTCGTTGCGGAAGCCGAACAGCGTCGATGCGGTTGCATTGTAGGCCGGGCTGTTCTTGACCATCGGCTCGTCATAACGCACACCGAACGTCAGCGTCAGGTTGTTGTTGACGGCCCAGGTGTCCTGCAGGAACACGCCGACATTGCGCATGCCCCAGTTGGCCGCGATGTCGTCGATGTTGCCGCTGTTGGAGCGCGAATAACGATAGTTCAGCGGGCGATTGGCGGCGTAGTCGGCAATCGAGTTGAACGTATAGGAACCGAAGACGCGCTGGCCGAACAGGTTGAACAGATCGTTGTCTTCGTAGTCGAAGCCGAACTTGACGGTGTGGTCGTTCAAGAACAACGTGCCCGCGAAGAAGGCATTCCAGGTTTCGGTACGCAGTTCGTTGGCCTGGGTGCTCTGCTCAGTCCCCAGGTTGACGGTGTTGTTACCGATCCGCACGGCAATGGCCGGCAGCTGCGAGGCAGCAGTACGCACAGCAGAGTAGTCGCGGTACGACACCTTGGCTTCGGTGGAGAACGTGTCGGTCCAATCGCTGAACAACTGCGCCGTGTAGGTCTTGAGGCTGAAATCGCGAACGTAGTGATACGAATTCAGCGACAATGCCTGATTGCCGAAGCCGTTGAGGTTGGCCGTGCTCTGTTCGCTCTCGCCGTATCGCACCGAGGCGCGGTGTTTATCAGAGATATTCCAGTCGAGCTTGAAGCCCTTCTCTTCCGAATCCGAATCCAGGGCCGGCAGCGCCAACGTTCCCGGATCGAACCCGTAGGTGTTGCGTGAGATGTCGATGATCTGATCGACCTGCGCCTGCTGGATCTGAACGATATTGCTCTCGCCCGAACCGATCGGACCGTAGCCGGAAGCGCCAGTGAAGACGCCCTTGCCCTTGTACTTCTCGTAGTTGGCGAAGAAGAAGAGCTTGTCCTTGATGACCGGGCCGCCCAGGGTCAGGCCGTAGGTGGTTTCGTTATCGAACAGCTGCGGACGAATGTCGTTCTGGTTCTTGCCCGACCAATCGTTCTCGCGGTAGGTGCCATACACAGAACCGTGAAATTCGTTGGTACCGGACTTGGTGACCGCATTGATCACGCCGCCGGTCGCACCGGTGATGGTGACGTCGTAGTTGGCAACGTCCACCGAGATCTCGTCGATGACGTCCATCGAGAACGGCTGACGCGGCGTCGGCAACCCATTGGATTCCAGGCCGAACGCATCGTTGGTGCTGATGCCGTCCACGCGGATCAGGTTGAAGCGCGGGTTCTGGCCGCCCACCGAGATCTCGTTACGTGCTTTGTCGGTCTGCGCCACGCGCGGATCCAAACGCACGTAGTCCTGCAGGTTACGGTTGATCGACGGCAGCGATTCGATCTGCTCGCGGGTCACGTTGGTGCCGGTGCCCATCTTGTTGGCGCTGAACAGCGCCGAGCCGTAATCGCCGCCGATGGCCTGCACCGCGCCCAGCGTGGTCACATCGCCGCCCAGGGAAGCATCGACGCTGTTGACCTGGTTGAGGTTCAGGTAAACCCCTTCTTCAGTCTTCGTGCCTTCACCCGACTTGGTGATGGTAATGGTGTACGGCCCACCCACACGCAGGCCGCGCGCGTTGTAACGTCCGCTGGCATCGCTGGTGGCGCGGCTGACCGTTCCGGACTCCACGTGGGTGATCGTGACTTCGGCATTCGGCACCGGCTGGCCGCCGCTGCTGGTGACCAAGCCAGCGACGCCGGCGGAGGTGCTCTGTGCGAACACGGGGGCGGCGGCGAGTGCGGCGACAAGACCAAGCGTGAGCTTGGACATGCGGAGACAACGGGGGTGGGTCATTTCGGTGGCCTCGATACAGGTTGGGCAGTGACAAAAGCGCAGTCAGCCCAACCGTTCCCGGGGTTGGGCTGCCGATGATCTGGGGTCCCTCGCCGCGCGGCTGGTTGCTGCCGCAACGGTTAACAACAGATTAACACGCTAAAGCCTGTTTGTGACGGCGGCGTGACAAAGTTCGCGCAGTGCAACATGAACTGCATATGCGGTTCCACAGACGCCAGATTGCGCAAGGTCGCAGCAAGAGCGCGATGCAGGTCTCGACTTCCGGCCGTTTTACCGGGCAGACGCGGGAAAGGGCCTCTCATGCGTCACGGTGCGCGCACACCTGGTAGCCAGGAAGTCGTCCCGATTGTGACAAGCCACCTGGACTTGGCTTGGCACCCTTCCGCGTGCGTGGAGCCCGCACTGCTCGACAAAGTCTGGAGGAACGCATTGTCGAGCGCGAACCCTTTAACGCCCCGCCCCGCCCCGCCATGGCCGGGAGGGCTGGGGCGCGCGCTATTGCGGCCTCCAGATTGGCTCGTCATCTGGACGCTCGCGGCAAACAAAGCAAGGCAACCGACTGCGCCCAGATGCGTCGCGCCTCCCGCAGCGCATCCGCATCCCCGGAGCGCCCACATCAAGACGTGCGACGCCCCTGCTCCATCAGCGCTTTAGATCGACACCGGCAACTTGAAATACGTCCCCAGGCCATCCAGGAACATCTGCACCGAGATCGCCACCAGCAACATGCCCATCAGGCGTTCGACCGCAGTCAGTGCCCGATGACCCAGCAGCTTGTAAAGCAGCGGTGCGGAGGCCAGGATCGACGAGGCGCCGATCCAGGCGATCATCAGCGCCAGGCTCCAGTCCCAGAGCCGGGTGGGCTCGTTGCTGCCCATCAGCATCACCGCCGCCATGCCCGAGGGGCCGGCCACCAGCGGGATGGCCAGCGGCACGATGAAGGGCTCGCCGTCGGGAATCTCGCCCATCAGCCCCTCCGGGCGCGGGAAGATCATGCGGATACCGATCAGGAACAGCACGATGCCACCTGCGATCGCCACCGACTCCTGGCGCAGGTGCATCAGCTCCAATGCGTATTTGCCGCCCCACAGGAAGGCCATCAGCACGCACAGGGCGATCAGCAGTTCGCGCGCCAGCACGAAGCGTTGCCGCTTGGGCGGCAACGGCTTGAGCACGCTGAGGAACACCGGGATGTTGCCCAGCGGGTCGAGAATCAAGAACAGCAGCAGGGCTGCCGACAGAATGGTCATGCCGAGGGGCTCCAGATCGCACCGCGGTGCGGAGCACCTGCCAGAGACAACAGGGTGACGCAGGCAGCGGCATAGCGCGTGGGGTCGGCTGCGTCGGCGTCTTCCTGATGGGTGAAGGCGCGCGCGCGCAGGGCGGTGCGCATCGGGCCGGGCTGCAAGCCGTGGAGACGCACCGGGCCAGCGGCGGTTTCGTAATGCAGGCTGGCGAGCAGGCCGCGCTGCGCATGCTGGGCAGCGCCATAGGCACCCCAGTAGGCCTGGCCGACGCGCGCCGGGTCGTCGACGACGAAGACCACCGCCGCGTCGTCCTGCTGGCGCAGCAGCGGCAGGCAAGCCTGCGTGAGCCAGGCGCGCGCGGTGAGGTTGACATGGATGGTGCGCGCAAAGGCATCGGGCGCTGCCAGCTCGGCCGGCGTCAGCCCGGCGAAGTCTGCCGCGCAGTGCAGCACGCCGGAGACGCCCCCCAGCTCGGACTGCAGGCGCTGCGCGAGCGCGGCATAGTCGTCCGGGGTGGCGCCGGCCAGGTCCAGCGGATACAGCAACGGCTCGGCGCCCAGTGCCGCAACGGTGTCGTACACGCGTTCGAGCGGGCGCAACTTGCGCCCCAACAGCACCACGGTGGCACCGGCCTGCGCGCACGCCCGCGCTGCGGCGCTGCCCAAGCCACCAGCCGCGCCGGTGATCAGCACCACACGCCCGGTCAGGCCGGCCGACGCGGCGGACTGCGCTGCACTCACGGCTGGTAGGCCTCGCTGACGATGCGCTTGAGTTCGCCGGCCTCGAACAGCTCCAGTGTGATGTCGCAGCCGCCGATCAGCTCGCCATGGATGAACAGCTGCGGGAACGTGGGCCAATTCGAGTAACGCGGCAGGTTGGCGCGTATTTCCGGTTCTTCCAGCACGTTGACGGTGCGCAGCTGGTCGGCGCCGGCGGCCACCAGGGCCTGCACTGCGCGACTGGAAAAGCCGCACATCGGGTATTGCGGGGTGCCTTTCATGAACAGCACGATCGGGTGCTGCTCGACTTCGGCCTGGATCCGTTCCATCACCGGCATTGAACTCTCCTGACTGGGAGCGGCAGGCCCGACCGCCGGGTCGGATAGACTTCCGCAAAGGCGCGCATTGTAAGCCTTCACGCGACCTGCCGCCGGACTCCCTTCGCTGCCCTGCACACCATGCCGATCGAACACCTTGCCCTGCCCTACTCCCGCGCGGCCCTGGAGCCGCATCTATCGGCCGCGACACTGCAAGCCCACCATGATGTGCGCCACCGCAGCGAAGTCGAGCAACTCAACGCCTGCATCGAAGGCAGCGAGTTCGCAGAACTGACCCTGGACGAGATCATCGGGCAGGCGCAGGGCAGCGTGTTCCATCTTGCAGCGCAAGTGTGGAACCACAATTTCTATTGGCAGTGCCTGCGCCCTCGCGGCGGCGGCGAACCGCTGGGCAGGCTGGCCGACAGCATCGGCAAAGCGTTCGGCGATTTCGCGCATTTCAAGCAGGAATTCAATCGCGTGGCCTTGCGCACCTTCGGCTCGGGCTGGGTCTGGCTGGTGCAACGCCCGGACGGCACCGTGGCCATCGTTGCCACGCCCAACGCCTCCACCCCGCTCACCGGACCGGACACGCCGTTGCTGGCCTGCGACATCTGGGAGCACGCGTATTACCTGGATTACCAGCAGGACCGCGCGCACTACCTGGACGCGTTCTGGAAACTGATCAACTGGGATTTCGTGGCCAGCCGATTGAGCTGACCTGAGCTGGCCATCGAAGCGGTAGCCGAACCGGTTACCGCTTGTGGCACAGCCCACGCTGCAACAGCGCCCGCTCGTCCTTGCGGGGCATCCGGCACTGCCGGACCGAGGGCGCCGCCACGCAAGCAACCAGTAACGCGCTGACTCAGCCTTCCTGCAGACGCCCGACAACCGGCGCGACCTGCGCCTCGCGCTGCAATGCCTTGCCCGCCTGCACCAGCGCAGTCGCCAGCGCCTGCGGCGTATCGGCACGCACGGTGGCATGTCCTACCTTGCGCCCTTCGCGTGCCTGCTTGCCGTAATCGTGCCAGTGCCCACCTGGCACAGCCAGGAACGCGCCCGCATCGGGCATGCTGCCCAGCCAGTTCAACATGCACGCATGCCCCCGCATCGCGGTGCTGCCCAATGGCAGGCCGAGGACCGCACGCAGATGATTTTCGAACTGCGAGGTCTCGCCGCCTTCGATGGTCCAGTGGCCGGAGTTGTGCACGCGCGGGGCGATCTCGTTGGCAAGCAGTTCGCCATCGCGCACGAACAGCTCCAGCGCGAATACGCCCACGTAGTCCAGCCGGTCGGCAATCGCACGTGCATGCGCTTCGGCAGCCGTCTGCAACGCCTCGTCGACCCGGGCGGGCGCAAGACTGGCCGACAGCACACCGTCCACATGCCAGTTTTCGGTCGGCGGCCAGGCACGGAATTCACCGTCGCGGCCACGCACGGCGACCACGCTGACTTCGCGTTGAAACGGCACGAACGCCTCGAGGATCAGCCCCACCGTGGCCGCCTGCGCCCCCAGCGCGTCCCAGGCGGCATCAGCGTCTGCAAGCGTCTTGATCCGGAACTGGCCCTTGCCGTCGTAGCCGAAGCGGCGGGTCTTGAGCACGCACGGCGCGCCGACGCGCGCCAGCGCGGCATCCAGGCCGGCGCGGTCATCGATTGCGGCAAACTCCGGCACCGGGATGCCTAGTTCCCGAAACAGGGTCTTTTCGCTGAGCCGATCCTGCGCCACCGCCAAGGCAGCCGGGCCTGGGAACACCGGTACCTGCGCGGCAAGGTGCTGCGCGGCGGCGGCCGGCACGTTCTCGAAATCGAAGGTGATCACATCTACTTGCGCAGCGAATGCGGCCAGCGCCGCCGTATCGTCGAATGCGCCAACCTGCAGCGGTGCCATCTGGCCCGCGCAGGCATCGGCTGCCGGGTCGAACACGGCAAAGCGCAAGCCCAGTGGAGCGCCCGCCAGGACCAGCATGCGCGCCAGCTGGCCGCCGCCGAGAATGCCGACCGTGCTCATTGGCGCGGGTCGTCGCTGGCCATGACATCGTCGGTCTGCTTGGCGCGGAACTGTGCCAGCGCCTGACCGATCTGCGCCTGCCCGGGCGCCAGCATGGCCGCCGCAAACAACGCTGCATTGGCCGCACCCGCATTGCCGATCGCAAACGTTGCCACGGGAATGCCGGCCGGCATCTGCACGATCGACAGCAGCGAATCCATGCCGTTGAGCGCCTTGGACTGCACCGGCACGCCCAGCACCGGCACCGCGGTCTTGGCGGCCAGCATGCCCGGCAGGTGCGCCGCGCCGCCAGCGCCGGCAATGATCGCGCGCAGGCCGCGCTCGCCCGCTTGCTCGGCGTAGGTGAACAACACATCCGGGGTGCGGTGCGCCGAGACCACCTTGACTTCGTACGGCACGCCCAGCGCATCGAGCTTCTGAGCCGCGTGTTGCATGGTTTCCCAATCCGAACGGGAGCCCATCACGATGCCGACCAGCGGCGCGGAGTGGTTGAAGGTCATGGCCCTGCCCTGCGGTAAAGACGTATTCTAGCCAATCTCCACGCAAGACAAGACTTCGATGGATCGCAAACTGCTCGACCTGCTGTGCTCGCCCGACACCCGTCAGCCGCTTTCGCTGCTGGATGGCAAGGGTCTGGAAGCACTCAACACCGCCATTGCCGGCGGAACCCTGCAGCGCGCCGACGGCAGCGTACAGGCGCAGCCGCTGCGCGAGGCGTTGATCACCCGCGACCGCAAGCAGATCTTCCGCGTCGACGACGGCATTCCGGTGTTGCTGGCCGAAGAGGCCATCGCCACCGCGCAGATCGCCGATTTTCCCGAAAAGTGAGCTCGTCCGTGCGTACCAGCGTGCCGGAGGCGCCTCCGGCGGCCATGGTCGAAGCCGACGTGGCGCGCGCGCTGGCCGAGGATATCGGCAGCGGCGACGTCACCGCCGCGCTATTGCCCGACCAGGCCGACGGCGCCTACCTGCTGTGCAAGCAGGATGCGGTGATCGCCGGCCGTCCCTGGTTCGATGCCGCCCACCGCGCACTCGATCCACAGGTGCGCATCGACTGGCACGTCCACGAAGGCCAGCACGTGAGCGCCGGCACCGTGCTGGCCCTGCTGCAGGGTCGCAGCCGCAGCCTGGTCAGCGCCGAGCGCACCTCGCTGAATTTCATGCAGACGCTTTCGGCCACTGCCACCACCACCGCAGCCTATGTCGCCGCCGTCGCTGGCACCGGCACGCGCATCCTGGACACGCGCAAGACGCTGCCAGGCCTGCGCGCGGCGCAGAAATACGCGGTGCGTTGCGGCGGCGGCGATAACCACCGCATCGGCCTGTTCGATACGGTGATGCTGAAGGAAAACCACATCCGCGCCGCCGGCTCGCTGAGCGCGGCGGTGCATGCCGCACGCGCGCAGCAGCCGCAGTTGCCGCTGGTGGTGGAAGTA
Source organism: Xanthomonas campestris pv. badrii (assembly GCF_012848175.1). Lineage (NCBI taxonomy): Bacteria > Pseudomonadati > Pseudomonadota > Gammaproteobacteria > Lysobacterales > Lysobacteraceae > Xanthomonas > Xanthomonas campestris. The sequence continues at coordinate 2,579,375 of NZ_CP051651.1, forward strand.
GAAACATTGGAGCAACTGGGCGAAGCCTTGCAGGTGGGTTGCACGCGCATTCTTATCGACGACTTCGACCCGGCCATGCGGCGCGAGGCCGTGCGTATCGTTGCCGCCTTACCAAGCGAACAGCGCATTCCGCTGGAAGTCTCCGGCAGCGTGGATCTGGCCGGCATCCGCGCCATCGCCGAAGACGGCGTGGACTGCATTTCCATCGGCGGGCTGACCAAGCACGTGCAGGCAGTGGACCTGTCGCTCAAGCTCGGACCGCCACCGCGTTGATTTCACGCATGCACGCAGGCGGCTCTGGCAGCCTGCGACGATTGATTGCATGCGGAATATTCAATGAATGCAAGACCCTGGTCGTGGATCTGCCTGTTGCTTGCCGGATGGGGAGGCAGCGCCGCCGCCGCCGAAGTGTGCGATGTCCCACCGCGCTTTGGCACCAGCCCGGCAGCCATTGCCATCGTGCGCAGCGCCTGTAACGAACACCGCCTGTGGCAACGCCCGTTTATCGATGCCAAGGGCCGGCTGGCCAGCCTGGGCGTGACCGAGGCCGAATCCGGTTACCTGGCCGACCACGGCCTGGTGGCCTGGCAGCGCGTTGCAGGTTACTGGCGCGCCAGCGGTACGCTCGACTCGATGGGCGGGCGTCCGGGTGCTTCCAGTTGCGCCGCACTGGACGGCACGCGCTACACCGCCAGCGACTGCCGCGCGTTCCTGATCGACAACCCATGGTCGGCCGCCTTCATCTCCTGGGTGATGACGCAAGCCGGGCTGAGCGGTTTCCATCGCTCGGCGCGCCATCTCGATTACATCCGCAGCGCCTACAACGACGGCGCCACCGGGCCCTACCAGTTCACCGACCCGGCAGTGGAGAAGCCTGCTCCCGGCGACATGCTGTGCCTGCTGCGTGGGCGCAGCGTGGCGCTCGGCTACGCGGGACTGAAAGCTGCGCTTGGCGGCAGTGCACCGATGCCGTGGCAATCGCATTGCGATGTGGTGGTCGCTGCCAACGTCGGCGGTGATCGCACGCTGTACCTGATTGGCGGCAACGTGTTCAACACGGTGATGATGCGCAAGATGCCGCTGGACCGCGCTGGCCGCGTCGTCCTGCCGACGCCGCAGTCGGACATCAACCAGGATCAGAACGAGGACAGCCTGGGTATTGCCAGCGAATGCACGCCGGCCAGGGAAGAACTCTGCGACTTCAACCGACGCGACTGGGCAGTGCTGTTGAAATTGCGTGCTGATGCGACAGTGGTCAGCCCGCCACCGACGGCGCCGCTGCCGACACCTGGCACCGCCCCCGCAGAGCAAACGATGCCGCCAGGCTTTCCACGCGTCGTGCCGCCGCGCCCGGAAACGCAGCCGGCGCAGAGGCAACAACAGCAACTTGAGTAAGGACGGATTCAAAGCCCCTTTCCTGCGGGGCGAGAAGGCACGGCTTGCGCGCCAACGGCGTGCGTGCCTTGCAGCGCCCGCGCCGCGAGCGCGGGCCGGGGCGCGGAGTGGGGGTTGGGGTGAGGGTACGGTGCGAAGCCCTTGTTCGCTCCCAGCCCCAGCGGCCTTGCACGCACCCTCATCCGGCGCTGCGCGCCACCTTCTCCCCCATAGAGGAGGACAATGTCCCGGAGGGAGAAGGAATCAAAGCCCCTCTCCTGCGGGAGAGGGATTGGGGTGAGGTACGGTGCGAAGCCCCCTTATATTCTGAACAGCACGAGGCCTTGCACGTACCCTCATCCGCCCCCTTGGGGCACCTTCTCCCGAGGGGAGAAGGAATCAAAGCCCCTCTCCTGCGGGAGAGGGGTTGGGGTGAGGGTACGGGCGAAGTCCCCTCATATTCTGAACAGCACGAGGCCTTGCACGCACCCTCATCCGCCCCCTTGGGGCACCTTCTCCCGAGGGGAGAAGGAATCAAGGCCCCTCTCCTGCGGGAGAGAGGTTGGTGTGAGGGTACGGGCGAAGTCCCCTCATATTCTGAACAGCACGAGGCCTTGCACGCACCCTCATCCGGCGCTGCGCGCCACCTTCTCCCCCATAGAGGAGGACAATGTCCCGGCGCGAGAAGGAATCAAGGCCCCTCTCCTGCGGGAGAGGGGTTGGGGTGAGGGTACGGGCGAAGCCCTTGTGCGCTCCCGGCCCCAGCGGCTTTGCACGCACCCTCATCCGGCGCTGCGCGCCACCTTCTCCCGGCGGGAGAAGGGATCAAGCGCACAACAAAAAAGCGGGCCGAAGCCCGCTTCTTCGTGACACGTCAGCCAGTGGCGATTACTCGGCCGAAGCCGGCACGCCCTCGCCTTCTTCCACTGCCTTGATCGACAGGCGGATACGGCCCTGCTTGTCCACTTCCAGCACCTTGACGCGGACAAGATCGCCTTCCTTCAACTTGTCGCCGACCTTCTCCACGCGCTCGCTGGAGATCTGCGAGACGTGCACCAGGCCGTCCTTGCCCGGCAGGATGGTGACGAACGCGCCGAAGTCCATGATCTTGGCGACCTTGCCTTCGTAGATGCGGCCCGGCTCCACGTCCGAGGTGATCTGCTCGATGCGCGACTTGGCAGCCTGCGCGGCAATCGCGTTGACCGAGGCGATGATGATGGTGCCGTCGTCCTGGATGTCGATCTGCGTACCGGTTTCCTTGGTGATCGCCTGGATGGTCGAGCCGCCCTTGCCGATCACTTCACGGATCTTGTCCGGGTGGATCTTGATGGTCAGCAGACGCGGCGCGTAGTCGCTCAGTTCCTGACGCGGGGTGGTCAGCGCATGCGCCATCTCGCCCAGGATGTGCAGACGGCCAGCCTTGGCCTGCTGCAATGCCTGCTTCATGATCTCTTCGGTGATGCCTTCGATCTTGATGTCCATCTGCAGCGCGGACACGCCTTCGGCAGTACCGGCCACCTTGAAGTCCATATCGCCGAGGTGATCTTCGTCACCCAGGATGTCGGAGAGCACGACGAAGTCGTTGCCTTCCTTCACCAGACCCATCGCGATACCTGCGACCGGCGCCTTGATCGGCACACCGGCATCCATCAGCGCCAGCGAGCTGCCGCAGACCGACGCCATCGAGGACGAACCGTTGGACTCGGTGATTTCCGAGACCACGCGAATGGTGTACGGGAATTCTTCCAGGCTCGGCATCACCGCCAGCACGCCGCGCTTGGCCAGGCGGCCGTGGCCGATTTCGCGACGCTTCGGCGCACCGAAACGACCGCACTCGCCCACCGAATACGGAGGGAAGTTGTAATGGAACAGGAAGTTTTCCTTGTACTCGCCCGACACTGCGTCGATGACCTGACCATCGCGCGCGGTGCCCAGCGTGGTGATCACGATCGCCTGTGTCTCGCCGCGGGTAAACAGCGCCGAGCCATGGGTACGCGGCAACACGCCGGCCTTGGCGCTGATCGGACGCACGGTGTCCAGTGCACGGCCGTCGATGCGCACCTTGCTGCTCAACACCGAACCACGCATGGTCTGGTATTCCAGCTCGCCGAATTCCTTGGCCAGATCACCGGCAGCCCAGCCTTCGATGGTCGCGCGCGGCGCCAGGGCGCCCAGCACGTCCTTCTTGATCGCGGAAATCGCATCGCGGCGCTGCAGCTTGTCGCGCACCTGGAATGCCGACGCGAGCTGATCGCCCACCGCTTCCTTCAGCGCGGCGATCATGCCGTCGTTCTTGGCCGGGGCCACCCAGTCGGACGGCTTGGTGCCGGCTTCGACGGTCAGCTCGTTGATGACGTTGATGACCTTCTGCATCTCGCGATGACCGAACGTCACAGCGCCCAGCATCACGTCTTCCGACAGCAGCTCGGCTTCGGACTCGACCATCAGCACCGCGTTGGCGGTACCGGCCACGACCAGCTCCAGCTGCGAATCCTTCAGCTCGGTCACGGTCGGGTTGAGGATGTATTCGCCATTCTTGTAGCCGACCTTGGCGGCGCCGATCGGGCCCTTGAAGGGGGTGCCGGCCAGCGACAGTGCAGCCGAGGCGCCGATCAGCGCGGCGATGTCGCCGTCGATGTCCGGATTCATCGACATCACGGTGGCGATGATCTGCACTTCGTTCTTGTAGTCCTCCGGGAACAGCGGACGGATCGGACGATCGATCAGGCGCGAGATCAACGTTTCCTTCTCGGTCGCACGTCCTTCGCGCTTGAAGAAGCCGCCCGGGATGCGGCCGCCGGCGTAGAACTTCTCCTGATAATCGACCGTCAGGGGAAAGAAGTCCTGCCCTTCGCGCGCGCTCTTGGCGGCGACGGCGGTGACCAGCAGTACGGTGTCGTCGAACTTGACGATGACGGCGCCACCTGCCTGGCGAGCGATTTCGCCCGTCTCAAGGGTGACGGTGTGCTTGCCGTACTGGAAGGTTTTGGTGATTTTTGCCACGGAGGTTTTTCCTTAGGTGTAACTGTCTTCGTTGGACCGTCGTCGACCCATGCCGAGAACGGGCGGCCGGGAGGCTCCGGCCCATGAACTGGGTGATGCGATGACGCGTTTGCGAAGGACCAAAACAAAACCGCGGCGCATCGCTGCGCCGCGGCGGTAGGACTCGATCAGCGGCGCAGGCCGAGCTTCTCGATCAGCGACTTGTAGCGGTCGTTGTCCTTCTTCTTCAGGTAGTCGAGCAGGCTGCGGCGACGGTTGACCATCTGCAGCAGACCGCGACGGCTGTGGTGATCCTTCTTGTGGGTCTTGAAGTGACCGGTCAGCAGCTCGATACGTGCGGTCAGCAGAGCGACCTGCACTTCCGGCGAACCGGTGTCCTGGGCGCTGCGCTTGTTGTCTTCAATAACTTTCTGGGTGTCGACAGACATGAGGTGTTCTCGATAGATGCGTGGTCGACAGGAACGTGCGTGACGCACCGTCGGACTCGCCGTTTGCTAGGAATATGCGCTTGGCGCTGAGGTGCCCCGATCGGGGCCGCGAAATTGTACCGTTGCATGACGCCAGGAACAAGTTGACTAAACCTTAACAACCCGCAGGCTCGTTCAGTCCATTGAACAGGCGCTGCGGCGACAGGCGACCGTCGACGTCAACAAGGCCAAGGCCTGAGGGGCTTCCATCCGGACCGAAAACGGCCACCTGACCGACCGGAAACGCCGGGTCGCGCAACCGTTGCCCCATCCGGAAGCGGGTCGCATGGGCCTGGTCGAGCGTGATCTGCGCAAAATCGGCCAGCCCGGCCTGGATCGGCAGCAGCAGATCTTCCGCCCGCGCGCCCGATTCCAATGCCGCGCTCAGCGCCTCAAGAGTCAGCATCTGTGGCGACCGGAACGGCTCGACCCAGAGCCGGCGCAGCGAGGCGATATGCGCGCCGCAGCCGAGCACTTCGCCCAGATCGCGCGCCAGGCTGCGGATGTAGGTGCCGGAGCCGCAGGTCACCCGCAACTGCAGGCGGGGCGCCTGGTAGCCGATCAACTCGATTGCATGCACGTCGACCTCGCGTACCGGGGCCTCGATCGCCTCGCCGCGGCGTGCCTTGGCATAAAGCGGCTCACCGCCCTGCTTGAGCGCGGAGTAGATGGGAGCCTGCTGCTGGATGCGCCCGATGAATGGAGCCAAGGCCGCACGAAATGCGTCGTCGCTCAACGCCGGCACTGCACGCTTGCGCAGCGGCTCGCCGTCGGCATCGTCGGTATCGGTGGTGACGCCCAATACCACCTCGGCGTCGTAGGCTTTGGCCGAACCCAGCAGCAAGCCGGCAATCTTGGTGGCTTCGCCCAGGCACAACGGCAGCAAGCCGGTGGCCAGCGGGTCCAGGCTGCCGGTATGGCCACCTTTGTCTGCGCGCAACAAGCGGCGCGCGGCCTGCAAGGCATTATTGGAGCTGAGCCCGGCCGGTTTATCCAGCAACAGGATGCCGTGCAGCGGGCGATAGACGATGCGGGGTTTCAAAAGATCGGTGCTCGAGTCGGACGCCGTGCGCGTCCGCGGGAATCCAGGGGCGCAGCAATCTCGCCCAGCCAACGCAGCGCTCAGCGCTGCTCGGCGTCTTCATCGCTGGATGTGGCCTCGGGACCAACGTCGTCCAGGTCACGCAGCAGATTGTCGATGCGTTCGCCGCGATCGACCGAATCGTCGTAATGGAAGTGCAGCTCCGGCACGTGGCGCAATTTCATGGCGCGCGCCAGCTGCGTGCGCAGCTGCCCGGCGATTTCCTTGAGCCCCTTGACCGCTTCGGCCGACCGCTCCTGCTGCAGCGCGGTGACGAACACCTTGGCGTGCGCCAGGTCACGGCTGATCTCGACATCGGAAACGCTGACCGACGGCAAGCCGTGGTCGCGCACGGCCGCGTGCACGATCGTGCCGAGGTCGCGACGCACCTGCGCCGAAACGCGGTCGGTGCGATGGAATGATTTGGTTGGCATGGTCTGGAACCTTTTGGTTCGGGACCGGGGACCGGGGACCGGGGACCGGGGAAAAGCGCAAGCCAAGGCTCTTGCCGTCCCGGGTCCCGGGTCCCGGGTCCCCGGTCCCGTCTGCATTACAGCGTACGCGCCACTTCGATACGCTCGAAGCACTCGATCTGGTCGCCGGCCTTGACGTCGTTGTACGCCTTCACGCCGATACCGCACTCGGTGCCGTTGCGCACTTCGTCGACGTTTTCCTTGAAACGGCGCAGCGATTCCAGCTCGCCTTCGAACACCACGACGCTGTCGCGGAGTACGCGGATCGGCTTGCTGCGCTTGACCACGCCTTCGACGACCATGCAGCCAGCGACCGCACCGAACTTCGAGCTGCGGAACACATCGCGCACCTGCGCGATACCGATGATCTCTTCGCGGATTTCCACGCCGAGCAGACCGGAGGCCACCTGCTTCACCTGATCGATCACGTCATAGATGATCGAGAAGTAACGCAGATCGATGCCGTTGGACTCGACGATCTTGCGCGCCGAGGCATCCGCACGCACGTTGAAGCCGATGATCGTGGCCTTGGAAGCAGCCGCCGAATTCGCATCGGACTCGGTGATGCCGCCCACGCCTGAGTGGATCACGTTGATGCGGATGTCCTCGTTGGACAACGCCACCAGCGACTGCTTGAGCGCTTCCACCGAGCCCTGCACGTCGGCCTTGATCACCAGGTTCAGCACCTGCTGGCCTTCGCCCTTGCCCATCTGGGCCAGGATGTCTTCCATGCGGTTGGTGGCCGAGGCGACCAGACGCGACTCGCGGCGCTTGGTTTCGCGCTGCTGTGCCACGTCCTTGGCCAGACGCTCGTCGTCGACGACCACGAAGTCGTCGCCGGCTTCCGGCACGCCGGACAGGCCGAGCACCTGCACCGGAATCGACGGGCCCGCCGAGGCCGGCTGGTGGCCGGTTTCGTCGAACAGCGCACGCACACGGCCGTACTGGATGCCGCACACCAGGTAGTCGCCACGCTTCAGCGCACCCTGCTGCACCAGCACCGTCGCGACCGGGCCGCGCCCCTTGTCCAGCGACGATTCGATCACGGTACCGCTGGCGCGGCCTTCGGCCACTGCCTTGAGTTCCAGCACTTCGGCCTGCAGCGAAATCGCATCCAGCAGCGTGTCCACGCCAGTACCGACCTTGGCCGAGACTTCGATGAACTGGGTATCGCCACCGAACTCTTCGGCCACCACGTTTTCGGCCAGCAGCTCGTTCTTGACCCGCAACGGATCGGCGCCGGTCTTGTCGATCTTGTTCACCGCCACGATCAACGGAACACCCGCCGCCCTGGCGTGCGCCACCGCTTCCTTGGTCTGCGGCATCACGCCGTCATCGGCGGCAACCACCAGCACCACGATGTCGGTGATCTTGGCGCCACGCGCACGCATCGAGGTAAACGCGGCATGGCCGGGCGTATCCAGGAAGCTGATGACGCCACGGCCGGTTTCGACGTGGTAGGCACCGATGTGCTGGGTGATGCCGCCGGCTTCGCCGGAGGCGATCTTGGTGCGGCGGATGTAATCCAGCAGCGAGGTCTTGCCGTGATCGACGTGACCCATGATGGTCACCACCGGCGGACGCGGCGTGGCCTCGCCCTGCGCGTCTTCGGCATGCGCCAGCAGCGCATCCTCGAAGTCGGCATTGTCGGCGCGCACGGCCTTGTGGCCGAGCTCTTCGGTCACCAGTGCCGCAGTGTCGTGATCGATGGTCTGGGTGATGGTCGCCATGACGCCCATCTTGAACAGCGCCTTGACCACGTCGCCGCCCTTGAGCGCAAGCTTCTGCGCCAGATCGGCCACGGTAATGGTTTCGCCGATGGCCACTTCACGCACCACCGGTGCGGTGGGACGCTCGAACCCGTGCGGACCGGTGTTGCCCTGGTTACCACCACGGCCACCGTCATTGCCGCGACGCGACGACGACGAACCCGGACGACCAGTTGGCTTACCACGCACATTGGAACGGCGCGCACGATCGGCTGCAGACAGATGCAGCTGACCGGCAAAGCGCTTGGTCGCATCGTCGTCCTCGACGCCAGCCACCATGACGTGCGAGCCGCGCGTCTTGTGCTTGGCGGCATTGCTGCGGTCGTCCGCACGTGCCGGCGCTGCCGGACGCGAGGCCGGGGATGCGCCGGCCGGGCGCGCCGCACGCGGTGCGGACGACGGCGAAGCAGCAGAACGTGCAGCTGGCGCCGCGGCAGACGGCGTCGGCGCGTCAGCAACCGGGGCCGGCGCACTGGCAGCCGCAGCGGCTTCCTCGGCAGCCTTGCGCTCGGCTTCTGCACGGTCCTTGGCGGCCTGCTCTTCCTCGCGCTTGCGCTGAATCGCTTCGTCGCGCACACGGTCGCTTTCCGCCAGGCGCTGCTGCTCTTCGAGGTTGCGCTGACGCGACTCCTCGAGCTTGCGCAGGATATCGGCGCGCTCTTCGTCCGGTGTCATCGGCGCGGCGCGGCCGCTGCCTTCGTTCTCGGACTTCACATAGGTGCGCTTCTGCCGCACTTCCACATTGACCGTGGTCTTGGTGCGGCCGGCGTTGACAGTGACTTCCTGCAGCTTGCGCCGATTGAGCGTGATTTTCTTGGCTGCTTCGCTCGCCGCTTCGGCAGGCGTGTCGGCCTTGCCATGCGTGCGACGCAGGAAGCCAAGCAGTTTCATCTTCTCGGTGCTGGTCACGACCTGGTCGGGACCGCTGAACTTCATTCCGGCCTCGGCCAGTTGAACCAGCAGTTTATCGACCGGCGTATTGACCAGTTCGGCAAGCTTGCGGATGGTGGTTTGCTGCGACATTCGGATCCTATGATCTGGTTGGCGCCCCCTCGCCCAGAGCAAGGGATACGCTGATTCTAAGCCCTGATGGGGTCAGGGCGCGGTTCATTGCCGGCTCATTCGCCGCGCTCCAAACGGGCGATCTCCTCGGCGCGGGCCGCCAGGATCAGCGCCGCGGCGCGCTCCTGGGTCATGCCCTCGATGCCGAAGTCGACGATCTCGTCCGCGGCCAGGTCGGACAAGTCCTCGCTGGTACGCACGCCGTGCTCGGCCAGAGCAAAGGCCGTCTCCTCGTCCATCCCCTCCAGCGCCAGCAGGTCCTCGGTGGGCTGAGTTCCTTCCAGGCCTTCTTCCTCGGCCAGCGCGGCGTTGAGCAACGCATCGCGGGCGCGGGCACGCAGTTCTTCGACGATGTCTTCGTCGAAGCCTTCCACCGCCAGCAGTTCGCCAACCGGGACGTAGGCGATTTCTTCGACCGTGTTGAAGCCTTCGGACACCAGGATGGCGGAGATTTCCTCGTCCACTTCCAGGCGATCCATGAACAGCTGGCGCGCCGATGCCTGTTCAGCCTCGGACTTGGCGGCCACTTGGTCGGCGGTCATCACGTTGAGCTGCCAGCCGGTCAGGCGGCTGGCCAGGCGCACGTTCTGGCCGCCCTTGCCGATCGCCTGGGCCAGGCGGTCTTCGGCCACGGCCAGGTCCATCGAATGCTTTTCTTCGTCAACGATGATCGACTGCACTTCGGCAGGCGCCATCGCATTGATCACGAAGTTGGCCGGATTTTCGTTCCACAGCACGATGTCCACGCGCTCGCCATTGAGCTCGTTGGACACCGCCTGCACGCGCGAACCACGCATGCCGATGCAGGCGCCGATCGGATCGGTGCGGGTGTCGTGCGCAATCACCGCGATCTTGGCGCGATCGCCCGGATCGCGTGCGCAGGCCTTGATCTCGACCAGGCCCTGCCCCACTTCCGGCACTTCCAGCTTGAACAGCTCGATCATGAATTCGGGCGCGGCGCGGCTGATGAACAGCTGCGGACCACGCGGCTCCGAACGCACTTCGGCCAGGTAGCCGCGCACGCGGTCGCCGGGGCGCAGCACGTCGCGCGGAATGCCCTTGTCCTTGGGAATGAAGGCTTCGGCATTACCGCCCAGATCGACAAAGATATTGCCGCGCTCGGCGCGCTTGACCACACCGGTGATCAGCTCGCCGACACGATCCTTCCACGCATCGACCACCTGCTGCCGCTCGGCCTCGCGCACGCGCTGCACGATCACCTGCTTGGCAGCCTGGGCGGCGATACGACCGAAATCCGGGTTTTCGATCTGTTCTTCGATGTAGTCGCCCACTTCCACGCCATCGGCTTCGTCGATGGCATCCATCAGGCGCACCTGGCGGTCCGGCGACTCCATCACCACGTCGTCGGCCACCACTTCCCAGCGGCGGAAGGTCTCGTAGTTACCGTCCTTGTGATCGATGGTCACGCGGGTCAGCACGTCCTGGTCGGGATAGCGCTTCTTCGCTGCGGAGGCCAACGCGGCCTCGATCGCTTCGAAGATCACTTCGCGCGGCACGCCCTTTTCGTTGGCGACCGCATCCACTACCAGCAAAAGTTCCTTGCTCATTTCGTCACTCCGCGCGCGGCTTGCCAGCCGCCGACTCGTTGGATGGTTTCTTCTTGTCGTGCCCGGGTTTTTTCGGGCCGGGCTTATTCGGTTTTTGCGGTGCCAGACCCAGCGCAACCCAATCCGGCACGATGCGCGCCTTGTCGATGTTGTCGAAGCCGATCTGCACGTCCTTGCCATCGATGGCGAACACCACCGCGTCCGCGGCGGGCTCGATCCGCACGATCTGGCCCTGGAAGCGGCGCCGACCATCCTGCGCCAGCTTCAACACGATCTTGGCCGACTCGCCGGCATGGCGGGCGAACTGCTCGAGAGTGAACAAGGGGCGATCGACACCCGGCGAGGACACTTCCAGGGTGTAGTTGCCGCTGATCGGGTCTTCGACGTCGAGCTGGGCAGACACTTCGCGGCTCACGCGCTCGCAGTCGTCGACGTTGATCACGCGCTCGGGCTGTTCGGCCAGCGGCACATCGATGTAGAGACGCAACGTGGCGCCACCTGGAGCGGGAAGATATTCCACGCCCAGCAGTTCCAAGCCCAGGGACTCAACCGTTGGACTCAGCAGATTCGCGATTTCAGTCGCTTTTTCGCTCACAGACTGCCCTGATCAGATGATTGCCAGTAAAACCCCGGCAACCGGCAGCAAACTTTCCGGTTCCGGAAAAAACAAGGGGCCCGATGGGCCCCTTGCGTGAAAAAAGCCCGACCTCGCAGGGTCGGCGTAAAGACGGGAACATGCGTCCTTACGATCCAAGAAGTTGAATCACTGCGGCAAAGCAACAATTCGAAACTTGGTAGCGGGGGCAGGATTTGAACCTGCGACCTTCGGGTTATGAGCCCGACGAGCTGCCAGACTGCTCCACCCCGCAGCAGAAGCGGAATTATGAAGAACTTGAGCGGCAATTGCAAGCCCTAGTTTTTCATCTATTGAACACCGTGGTGGCTGTTCAACGTCGCGGCGAATGATAACCGCAATGCAACAAAAACGAAACACTAATCACAACATTCATTCAGTGGGCCGCGTATCGGCCCGGTACGACGTGCCCGCAGGATGCGCAGGCACGCAACTTACAGCTTAGGCCAGGCCCGCAAACGCGCGCTGGCACCACACCATGATCGGATTCCACGCCACGCCCAGTGCAAGCAAGGCCAGTGCATTGACGCCCAGCACGGTGCCCAGCACGCGATCGTCGTTGGCCGGCAGCGGCTCGCCGACCGGCTCATCGAAGTACATCACCTTGATGACGCGCAGATAGTAGTACGCGCCGATCACTGCACAGATCACGCCGACCAGGGCCAGCCACAACATGTCGCCACGTACCGCGGCACCGAGCACGGCCAGCTTGGTCCAGAAGCCGAGGAACGGTGGAATGCCTGCCAGCGACGCCATGATGCACAGCACCAGGCCGGCCATCCAAGGGTTACGCGCGTTGAGGCCCTTGAAATCGTCGATGTTCTCGGCCTCGAAGCCATTGCGCGACAGCGCAATGATGGCGCCGAACGAGGCAGTCGACATGATGGTGTAGCTCACCGCATAGAACATCGCGGCCGAATAGCCCTCTTCCCCGCCACCGGCTACGCCCATCAGCAGGAAGCCGATGTGGGACACCGTCGAGTAGGCCAACATGCGCTTGAGGTTGCTCTGCGCAATGGCCATCAGGTTGCCGATCACCAGCGACACTGCCGACAGACCGCCAATCAGCAGATTCCACTCCGGCGACAACGGACCCATGCCCACTTCAAGCAAGCGGTACGCCATACCGAATGCAGCCAGCTTGGGGGCCGAGCTGATGAACAGCGCGATCGGCGCTGGCGCCCCCTGGTAGACATCGGGCAGCCACATATGGAACGGCGCGGCGCCCAGCTTGAAGGCCACGCCGGCGATCATGAAGATGGTGCCGGTCAGCAGCAGCGTGCGCTCGCCCGAGCCTTCGATGGCATCGTGGATGCCGGCCAGGCTCAAGGTACCGGTGGCGCCGTAGACCAGCGACATGCCGTACAGCAGCAGACCCGACGCCAGCGAACCCAGCACGAAATACTTCATCGCCGCTTCGGTCGCCAACCCGTTGTCGCGGTTGGATGCAACCAGCGCATACGAACACAGCGCCAGCAACTCCAGACCCAGATACACCATCAACAGGCTGCCGGCCGAGGCCAGCAGCATCATGCCGGCGGTCGCGAACAGCACCAGCACCGGGATCTCGCCCTGATAGAGACTGCGCTCGCGAAGGTAGGTCCAGCCATAGACCAGACTCAACCCGCTGACGAGCACGATGACGGTCTTCATCACGTCGGCGGCGGTATCACGCACGAACATGCCGCTGAAGATCTCGCCCTGCCCGCCTGTTCCGGTCGCCAGCAACGCCAGTACCACGGCCAGGACGGCGACGGAGAACAGGTGGGTCCAGACCTTGTTCCGCTGGCTCACGAACAGGTCGAGCAACAGCAGGGCAAAGGCGCCGCCGATCAGCACCAGCTCCGGTACGAGCGGAGCCAGGTCAGCGGTGGTCAACGGCGCGAGCGTTGGCGTGGTCATCATCAAATCCTGAATTCAAAACGGACGGCAAGCCGTTACAGCTTGGTCGCAGCAATCTGGGTCGCCAGCTTGGCGATCGACGGTTCCATCAGATCGGTCAGCGGCTTCGGATACAGGCCCAGGGCCAGCACGCCAGCGGCGAACACCCCCAGCACGAAGGCCTCGCGGCCATTGATGTCCTTCAGCTCAGCCACATGCGCATTGGCCACTTCGCCGAAGAACACGCGCTTGTACAGCCACAGCGTATAGGCAGCAGTGATCACCAGCGTGGTGGCGGCGGCAAAGGCGACCAACGGGTGTTTCTGGAAGCTGGCCAGGATCACCATGAACTCGCCCACGAAACCGCTGGTACCCGGCAAGCCGGCATTGGCCATGAAGAACAGCATGGCGAAGGTGGCGAACCACGGCATCACGTTGACCACACCGCCGTAATCGGCGATGCGACGAGTGTGCATGCGGTCATACAGCACGCCAATGCAGGAGAACATCGCGCCGGAGACGAAACCGTGCGAGATCATCTGCACCATCGCGCCCTGCAGGCCCAGGCGGGCAGCATCGGTGCTGCCGTAGTCGCGCACCAGGGTGAAGGCGATGAAGGTGCCCAGGGTGACGAAACCCATGTGCGCGATGGACGAATAGGCCACCAGCTTCTTCATGTCGTCCTGGACCAACGCCACCAGGCCCACGTAGATCACCGCGATCAGCGAGAGCGTAATCACCAGCCAGGCGAACTCATGGCTGGCATCCGGCACGATCGGCAGGTTGAAGCGCAGGAAGCCGTAGCCACCGATCTTCAGCGCGATCGCGGCCAGGATCACCGAACCGGCGGTCGGCGCTTCCACGTGCGCGTCCGGCAGCCAGGTGTGCACCGGGAACATCGGCACCTTGACCGCGAAGGCGATCAGGAACGCGAAGAAGATCCAGGTCTGTTCCTTGGCGGTCAGTTGCAGCGCGTACAGGTCGGCCAGCTGGAAGCTGCCACCCTTCAGGTACAGGTAGACCAGACCCACCAGCATCAGCACCGAGCCGAGGAAGGTGTAGAGGAAGAACTTCATCGCCGCGTAGATACGCCGCGGGCCACCCCAGACGCCGATGATCAGGAACATCGGAATCAGCATGGCTTCGAAGAACACGTAGAACAGCATCGCGTCGGTGGCAGCGAAGATACCGACAGTGACGCCTTCCAGAATCAGAAACGCAGCCACGTACTGATTGACGCGCTTGTCGATCGAACGCCAGGCGCCGATCAACGCCAGCACCGTCACCAGCGTGGTCAGCACGATCAAGGCGACCGCGATGCCGTCCACGCCCAGGTTGTAGCCGATGTTGTAGGCCGGAATCCAGGCATGCAGTTCGATGAACTGCATCGCGTCATTGGCCGTGTCGTAGCCCAGCAGCGGCAGACTCAGCACAAAGGTCGCCACCGCCACTGCCAGCGATGCCCAGCGGGCAGTCTCGGCGTTGCGCAACGCAAGGATCAGGGCGCCACCGATAATCGGCAGCCAGATCAAGATAGACAGTAAAGGCCAGTTCGACACGTTTTCTTATTCCGTACAGGTCAACGCCAGAAATGCATCAGTACCGCCAACAAGGCGATCAAACCGATGATCATTGCGAAGGCGTAGTGATAGAGGAAACCGGATTGCGTGCGACGCAGCAGATTTGCAGCCAGGTCGATCAGTCGGGCAGAACCATTGACGACCGCACCGTCGACCACATGGGTATCGACTGCACGTGACGCCTTGCCAAGGACGACGCCGCCACCGGCGAAGCCATTGATCCACAGCTTGTCGAAGCCGTACTTGTTTTCCAGCAGCCACACGATCGGCGCGAACGCCTTGCGCGACTTGGTGGCCAGCTCCGGCTTCCACAGGTAGAACAGCGCGGCGAGCAGCAGACCGGCGACGGTCAGGAAGAACGGTGCTGCCATCATGCCGTGCAAGGCAAACGCGACCGGGCCGTGGAACTCTTCGGCCAGGGCGCCGACGGTATCGCGCGCCGGGTCGTAGAAATCGACGATGCCGGTGAAGAACGAGACCGCCTGGCCCTGCAGCGCATGCGCGGCGTGGTGGCCCTGCCAGTCGGTACCGAACAGCATCGGGCCGATGGTGAAGAAGCCGATCGCCACAGACGGGATCGCCAGCAGGATCAACGGCAGCGTCACAACCCACTTGGACTCATGCGGCTCGTGCGCACCGTGGTGGCCATGGCCATGATCGTCGTGGCCATGCGCATCGTGCGAGTGAACCTGCGCTTCGGCATCGGTATGCGCACTGTCGTGATGCGCATGCGCGTCGTGCGCACGGGCGTCGCGGAAGCGCTCCTTGCCGTGGAAGGTCAGGAACAGCAGACGGAAGCTGTAGAAGCTGGTCACCAATACGCCGCCAAGCACCGCCCAGTAGCCATAGGTTGCGACCCAGCCATGCGACTCATGCGCGTGGTGCGCAGCGGCTTCGATGATGGTGTCCTTCGAGTAGAACCCGGAGAAGAACGGCGTACCGACCAGGGCCAGCGTACCGATCACGCTGGTCCAGTAGGTCACCTTCATGTACTTGCGCAAACCGCCCATCTTGCGCATGTCCTGCTCGTGGTGCATGCCGATGATGACCGAGCCGGCCGCCAGGAACAGCAGCGCCTTGAAGAAGGCGTGGGTCATCAGATGGAACACTGCCGCCGAATACGCCGACACGCCCAGCGCCACGGTCATGTAGCCCAGCTGCGACAGCGTGGAATACGCGACCACGCGCTTGATGTCGTTCTGCACGATGCCGATCAGGCCGGTGAAGAAGGCCGTGGTCGCGCCGATGAACAGGATGAAGTTCAGCGCGGTCTCCGACAGCTCGAACAGCGGCGACATGCGCGCCACCATGAAGATGCCGGCAGTGACCATGGTTGCGGCGTGGATCAGCGCCGAGATCGGGGTCGGGCCTTCCATCGAGTCCGGCAGCCACACGTGCAGCGGCACCTGCGCCGACTTGCCCATCGCACCGATGAACAGGCAGATACAGATCAGCGTCATCACGCTCCATTCGTGGCCAGCGAGCAACTGCACCTTGGCGCCAGCCATGGTGGTCGCGTTGGCGAACACGGTGGAGTAATCCAGCGAACCGAACCACAGCAGCACACCGGCAATGCCGAGGATGAAGCCGAAGTCGCCGACACGGTTGACCAGGAACGCCTTCATGTTGGCGAACACCGCGGTCGGACGCTTGAACCAGAAACCGATCAACAGGTAGGACACCAGGCCCACCGCTTCCCAGCCGAAGAACAGCTGCAGGAAGTTGTTGCTCATCACCAGCGTCAGCATTGAGAAGGTGAACAACGAGATGTAGCTGAAGAAGCGCTGGTAGCCCGGATCTTCTTCCATGTAGCCGATGGTGTAGATATGCACCAGCAGCGACACGAAGGTCACCACGACCATCATCATCGCGGTCAGGCGATCAACCATGAAACCGACATGTGCCGAGTAGTTGCCGACGTCGAAGAAGGTGTAGAGGTTCTGGTTGAACGGGCTGGCGCCCTGCTCCACCAGTTGGTACAGCGTCAGGCACGACAGTACGCAGCTGACCGCAACACCAAGGATGGTGACGTACTGTGCGCCCTTGCGCCCCACCTGACGACCGAACAGGCCGGCGATGATGCTGCCGACCAGCGGTGCGAGCACCACTGCGATCAGCAGACTCTTGGAGAGAGTGATTTCCATCTACGGGTCAGCCCTTCAACGTGTCGACTTCGGCCACATTGATCGTGCGGCGCGTACGGAACAGAGTCACCAGGATCGCAAGACCGATGGCGGCCTCCGCGGCGGCAACGGTCAGGATGAAGAACACGAACAACTGACCGGCGGTGTCGCCAAGCTCGCGCGAAAACGCAATGAAGTTGACGTTGACCGACAGCAGCATCAACTCGATCGACATCAGCAACACGATGACGTTCTTGCGGTTGAGGAAGATGCCGGCCAGGGAGATGCAGAACAGCACCGCGCCCAGTCCAAGCAGGTGGCCCAAGGTAATCAAGACTTTGCCTCCTGTCCGTCGACCGCATCCGGTTGCGGCGCGACCTGTACCGGCGTTTCAACCGCCATTTTGACCATGCGCAGGCGATCGCCAGCCTTGACCCGCGATTGCTCGGATGCATTCTGCATCTTGACGCCGGTGCGCTTGCGCAGGGTGAGCATCACCGCCGCCACCACCGCCACGGTCAGGATCACTGCCGCAAATTCGAACGGCAGCAGGAACTCGGTGTACAGGCTCTTTGCCAGCCAGGTCAGGTTGGAACTGTCGGCGGCCTGCGCCGCCGCGTTGTCGGCCGGGAACGGCGTGGTGCTGCGCGCCTTCACGCCGATCAGGGTGACCATCTGCGCCAGCATCGCCACGGCGACGATGACGCCGACCGGCATGTACTTGACCCAGCCCTCGCGCAGGCGACTGGTGTCGATGTCAAGCATCATCACCACGAACAGGAACAGCACCATCACCGCGCCGACGTAGACCAGCACCAGCGTGACGCCAAGGAACTCGGCACCCACCAGCAACCAGATGCAGGCCATCGAGAAGAAGGTGAGGATCAGGCACAACACGGCGTACACCGGGTTGCGCACGCTGATCACCGCGCCGGCGGAAACGACCGCGATGGCGGAGAAGGCGTAGAAAGCAATAGAGACCCAGTCCATCATGACCTCAACGGAAGGCGGCATCGGCAGCGCGACGCTCGGCGATCTCGGCTTCAAGCCGGTCTCCGATCGCCAGCAACTGCGGCTTGTTGACAATGTTCTCGCCACGCTTCTCGAAGTGGTACTCGAGGATGTGCGTCTCGACGATCGAGTCCACCGGGCAGCTTTCTTCGCAGAAGCCGCAGAAGATGCACTTGAACAGGTCGATGTCGTAGCGCGTGGTGCGGCGGGTGCCGTCTTCGCGCTTGGCCGAGTCGATGGTGATCGCCAGTGCCGGGCAGACCGCTTCGCACAGCTTGCAGGCGATGCAGCGCTCTTCGCCGTTGGGGTAACGACGCAGGGCGTGCAAGCCACGGAAACGCGGCGACTGCGGGAACTTCTCCATCGGGTACAGCACGGTGTACTTGGGCTTGAACGTGTATTTCAACGTCAGCCACAAACCGCCGAGCAATTCGAGCAGCAGCAGGCTCTTGAAATAATGGGTGATCTTGTTCATCGGTTACACGCCCTTCTGGATCACGCCGTAAAACACCATCAATGCCGTCACTGCAATCCACACGATCGTGAGCGGAATGAACACCTTCCAGCCCAGACGCATGATCTGGTCGTAGCGGTAGCGCGGGAAGCTGGCGCGGAACCAGATGTAGGCGCTGGCAAAGAAGAACACCTTCATCAGCAGCCACGGCCAACCGCCCTTCCACAGCCAGTCGATCCACGGCGAGACATCCGCAGTGACCCAGCCCTGGATCGGGCTCAACCAACCGCCGAGGAAGAAGATCGAGATCAGGAAGCTGACCAGGATCATGTTGGCGTATTCGGCCAGGAAGAACAGCGCGAAGGCGCCGCCTGAGTATTCCACCATGTGGCCGGCGACGATTTCCGATTCGCCTTCCACCACGTCGAACGGCGCGCGGTTGGTCTCGGCGACGCCGGACACCCAGTACACGATGAACAACGGGAACAGCGGAATCAGGAACCAATCGAGGAATCCGGAGTTGCCTGCCTGCGCGAACACGATCTGGCTGAGGTTGACGCTGCCGGAGGCGATCATCACGCCGACCAGCGCAAAGCCCATCGCGATTTCGTAGCTGACCACCTGCGCGGCCGAGCGCATCGCACCCAGGAAGGCGTACTTGGAGTTGGATGCCCAGCCCGCCAGGATGATGCCGTACACGCCCAGCGAGGTCATCGCCAGCAGATACAGCAGGCCGACGTTGGCATTGGACAACACCAGCTGCGCATCGAACGGCACCACCGACCAGGCGGCGAACGCCGGCGCCAGCGTCAGCAGCGGCGCGATGACGAACATCGCCTTGTGCGAGCTGGCCGGCTGCAGGATTTCCTTGAACAGCAGCTTGAAGACGTCGGCGAAGGCCTGGAAGATGCCCATGCCCACGTACATGGGCCCGTGGCGCACATGCATCCAGCCGATCAGCTTGCGCTCCCACACCACGTAGAAGGCCACCGCCACGATCACCGGCACGGCAATCAGCAGGATCTTCAGCACGGCCCAGAGCACCACGCCTCCGTCGCCCAGCCCGAGAAACCACTGGTGCAGGGGGTCGACCACGTTCAACAGCAATTCGTTCATGCAGCCACCACCGTTACGCGACCGGCACCGAGCGGCGCGGTTGCGCCATGGCCGGACTCAATCCACACCGTGCCCGGTGCAACGCGCTTGTCCAGCACCACCGGCAACGTCGCCTTGCCCGCGTCGGTACCAACCTTGACCATCTGCCCTTCGCCGACCTGCAACTGCGCGGCCTGTTCCGGATGCATCGCCACGCACGGGGCGATGTTGAGCGGGTGCGATTGCAACGCGGTAGCGCGGCGCACGACGGCATCGGTGCGATAAATCGCCGCGGTTGCCGCCACTTCCAGACCTGTGCCGGAAACAGCTGGCTGCGCCGAAGCGACCGGGCTCACCGTGCGGTTCTGCATGCCGGCACGCAGGCCGACCAGATCGATGAATTCGAAACCGGCCAGGCCCAGCTCACCGCCGAGCGCGCGCAGTACACGCCAACCCTCGCGCGCTTCGACCGGCAGGCGGCCTGCGGCACGTGCGGTCTGCACGCGGCCGTCGAGATTGGTCAGCGAGGCATCGATTTCCGGCAATGCGCCGATCGGCAGAATCACGTCCGCCACATCGCGCGTGGACGCACAGGCGAACTGACTGAAGGCAACGACCTTGGCACCGGCCAGCGCGCTGCGGGCAGCGGCGGCGTCGGCAAAATCCAGGCCCGGCTCGATGCCGTACAACACGTAGGCCTGACGCGGTTGCGCCAGCATGCCGGCCACATCGCGTGCGGTCGGCAGCACTCCTTGCGACACCAGGCCCACGGCGTTGGCACCCTGCGGGATGCGGCACAGCGAGGCGCCGGTTGCAGTAGCGAATTCACGTGCAGCTGCACGCAGCGCCGCAGCCTGCGGATGATTTTCGGCCAATGCGCCGACCACGATCACCGCGCGTGTCGCACCCTTGACGGCGTCACGCAGGGTGGCGTCGTCGAGCGCAGCTGCCAGCTGCGACGGCGCGACCACGGTGCGGCTGGCCTGGGTGAAGGCGAAATCGAAATCGACCGGATTGACCGAATGGATCTGCGTGCGGTTCTGGATATGCGCCTTGCGCAGGCGTGCATGCAGCAATGGCAGCTCATGCCGCACATTGCTGCCGAACAACACGACTACGTCGGCCTGCTCGATCTCGGCCAGCGGCGTTGCAAACGGCTCGGCCACCGCCGCGTCGGAGAAGTCGCGGTTCAGCAGACGGTGATCCAGATTGCCGCTGCCCAGCCCTTCGGCCAGACGGGCAAGCAATGCGCCCTCCTCGTTCGAGGTGGACGGATGCACCAGCATGCCCAGCTGATCGCCGGCGTTGTCGCGCAGGATCTGGGTCGCGGCAGCCAGACCTTCGGCCCAGCTCACCTCGGTCCACTGCCCGTTGATCTTCTTCAGCGGCTTGACCGCACGGTCTTCCGAATACAACCCTTGATGCGAGTAACGATCGCGATCGGACAGCCAGCATTCGTTGACCGCCTCGTTCTCGCGCGGCACGGCGCGCAGCACTTCGCCGCGACGCACATGCAGGAACAGGTTCGAGCCCATCGCATCGTGGTAACCCAGCGATTCGCGCGCCATCAGTTCCCATGGACGCGCACGGAACTGGAACACCTTGTTGGTCAGCGCGCCCACCGGGCACACGTCGATGACGTTGCCGGAAATTTCGGTGGTCAGCGGCTTGCCGTCGTAGGTGCCGATCTGCAGGTTCTCGCCGCGATACATGCCGCCCAGCTCGTAGGTACCGGCAATGTCTGCAGTGAAACGCACGCAGCGGGTGCACTGGATGCAGCGGGTCATCTCGGTGGCGACCAGCGGCCCGATATCCTCGTCCGGCACCACGCGCTTGCGCTCGTTGAAGCGGCTCACCGAGCGACCGTAGCCGAGCGAGACGTCCTGCAGCTCGCACTCGCCGCCCTGATCGCAGATCGGGCAATCCAGCGGGTGATTGATCAGCAGGAATTCCATCACGCTGCGCTGGTACTTCAGCGCCTTTTCGCTACGCGTGGTGACCTTCATGCCATCCATCACCGGCGTTGCGCAGGCAGGAGACGGCTTGGGAGACTTTTCGACATCGACCAGGCACATGCGGCAGTTGGCAGCGATCGGCAGCTTTTCGTGGTAACAGAAGCGCGGGATCGGAATGCCGGCCTTGTCGGCGGCCTGGATGATCATCGAGCCCTTCGGTACGACCAGGCTCTGGCCGTCGATCTCGACGGTGACGTGATCCGGCGGCACGTTCGGGTTCATTGGTTGGGCGCTCATGCGGCCACTCCGACTTGCGTGTCGACGATCGAACGACCGTTGACGATGTAGTACTCGAACTCGTCCCAGAACTGGCGCAGGAAGCCTTGGATCGGCCACGCCGCCGCTTCACCGAACGCGCAGATGGTGTGGCCTTCGATCTGGCCGGCGACGGTGCGCAGCTGATGCAGGTCTTCCATCGTGGCCTTGCCGGCAACGATGCGCTCCAGCACGCGGTGCATCCAGCCGGTACCTTCGCGGCACGGGGTGCACTGGCCGCAGGATTCCTTGTGGAAGAACTGCGAGATGCGGCAGGCGAAACGCACGCAGCAGACGCTATCGTCCAGCACCACGATGGCGCCCGAACCCAAGCCGGTGCCCAGCGCACGCAAGGTGTCGTAATCCATCGGCAGGCCAGCGACCTGGTCGGCCTTCAGCACCGGCATCGACACACCGCCGGGCACCACGCCCTTGAGGGTGCGACCCGGGCGCAGACCACCGGCCATTTCCAGCAGTTCGTCGAAGGTGGTGCCGAGCGGCACTTCGAAGTTGCCGCCCTTCTGCACGCAGCCGGACACCGAGAAGATCTTCGGGCCGCCGTTCTTGGTCTTGCTCAGGCCGAGGAACCACTCCGGGCCGTTGCGAATGATCGCCGGCACCGACGCATAGGTCTCGGTGTTGTTGATGGTGGTCGGCTTGCCGTACAGGCCGAAATTGGCCGGGAACGGCGGCTTGTAGCGTGGCTGGCCTTTCTTGCCTTCCAGCGATTCCATCAATGCGGTTTCTTCGCCGCAGATGTAGGCGCCGGCGCCCAGCGCACCGTAGATATCGATATCCACGCCGCTGCCGAGGATGTTCTTGCCCAACCAGCCATTGGCGTAGGCATCGGCCAGCGCCAGCTCGAAGTGCTCGAACGGCTCATGGTGGAACTCGCCACGCAGGTAGTTGTAGCCCACGGTCGAACCGGTGGCGTAGCAGGCGATCGCCATGCCCTCCACCACCGAGTGCGGGTTGTAACGCAGGATGTCGCGGTCCTTGCAGGTGCCCGGCTCGGATTCGTCCGAGTTGCACAGGATGTACTTCTGCATCGTGCCCTTGGGCATGAACGACCACTTCAACCCGGTCGGGAAGCCCGCGCCGCCGCGGCCGCGCAGGTTCGACGCCTTGACCATCTCGATGACGTCGGCCGGCGGAATCTTTTCTTCCAGGATCTTGCGCAGCGCGGCGTAGCCACCGGTCTTGAGGTAGCTCTCGTACGACCACGGGGTGTCGTAGTGCAGGGTCGTGTAGACGACCTGATGCGGCAACGGCGCCGGACCGACCGGACCTGTAGGTGCGTGATGATGTGCCATGTCTTATTCCAGCCCGTCCAGCAGCGCGTCGACCTTCTCTTTCGTCAGGTGCTCGTGGTAATGGCCGTTGATGACCATCATCGGCGCTGCGGAGCAGGCCGCCAGGCACTCTTCTTCGCGCTTGAGGTAGACGCGGCCATCGGCCGTCGACTGACCCAGCTTGCAACCCAGCTTCTTTTCCGCGTGCGCCAGCAGATCTTCGGCGCCGTTGAGCCAGCAGCTGATGTTGGTGCAGAACGCCACATTGTGGCGGCCGACCTTTTCGGTCTCGAACATCGAGTAGAAGCTGGCGACCTCGTAGGCCCACACCGGCGGCAGTTCCAGGTACTTGGCCACGCCGACGATCAACTCGTCGGTCAGCCAGCCCTGGTTCTGTTCCTGCGCAGCGTGCAGGCCCTGCAACACGGCCGACCGCTTGCGGTCGGGCGGGAACTTGCTCAGCCAATGATCGATGTGCGCGCGCGTCTTGTCGCTCAGCACCACCTGCGGATCGACGTCGCGCGCCGCTTCGAAATTACCCGTCGCCTTCATCGGTCAACCTCACCGAAAACCAAATCGTAAGTACCGATCATCGCCACGACGTCGGCCAGCAGATAGCCACGCACCACCGCGTCCATCGACGACAGATGCGCAAAGCCCGGCGCGCGCAGATGCACGCGGAACGGCTTGTTGGCGCCATCGGACATCAGGTAGCAGCCGAACTCGCCCTTGGGCGCTTCGACCGCGCTATAGGTTTCGCCGGCCGGCACGCAATAGCCTTCACTGAACAGCTTGAAGTGATGGATCAGCGCTTCCATGTCGTCCTTCATGCCTTCGCGGCTGGGCGGAGCGACCTTGAAATTGGGCACCATGACCGGGCCGGGGTTGGCCTTGAGCCACTTCACGCACTGCTTGATGATGCGGTTGGACTCGCGCATCTCGGCCACGCGGACCAGATAGCGGTCGTAGCAGTCGCCGTTGGTGCCGACCGGGACATCGAACTCCACTGCGTCGTACTTGGCGTATGGCTGCTTCTTGCGCAGATCCCATTCGATACCCGAACCACGCAGCATCGGACCGGTCATGCCCCAGGCACGCGCCAGATCCGGGCTGATGATGCCCACATCCACGGTGCGCTGCTTCCAGATGCGG
Source organism: Xanthomonas campestris pv. badrii (assembly GCF_012848175.1). Lineage (NCBI taxonomy): Bacteria > Pseudomonadati > Pseudomonadota > Gammaproteobacteria > Lysobacterales > Lysobacteraceae > Xanthomonas > Xanthomonas campestris. The sequence continues at coordinate 2,603,664 of NZ_CP051651.1, forward strand.
TTGTCGGTCAGCAGGGTTTCGTATTCGTCCACACGCGACGGGAAGGTGTTGGTGAACTCCTCGAGGAAGTCCAGCATGCTGCCTTCGCGACCGGCGTTGCGCTTCTTCAGCGCCCCGCCCTTGTGCCAGCGCGATTCCTTGTACTGCGGCATGCGATCGGGCAGATCGCGGTAGACGCCACCCGGGCGGTAATAAGCCGCGTGCATGCGCGCGCCGCTGACCGCCTCGTACACGTCCATCAATTCTTCGCGCTCGCGGAATGCGTACAGCATCACCGCCATCGCGCCCAGATCGAGTGCGTTGGAACCGACCCACATCAGGTGGTTCTTGATGCGGGTGATCTCGTCGAACATGGTGCGGATGTACTGCGCACGCTCGGGCGCTTCGATTCCCATCAGGGACTCGATCGCGCGCACATAGGCGTGCTCGTTGCACATCATCGACACGTAGTCCAGACGGTCCATGTATGGCACCGACTGGTTGAACGGCTTTGACTCGGCCAGCTTCTCGGTGCCACGGTGCAGCAGGCCGATATGCGGATCGGCACGCACCACGGTTTCGCCGTCCATTTCCAGGATCAGGCGCAACACACCGTGCGCCGCAGGATGCTGCGGGCCGAAGTTCATCGTGTAATTGCGGATTTCCTGCTTGCTTTCGACAGGATTGCTCGCGAAGGCATCGGTTGCCTGGCGGAACTCACTCACTTGGCAGTCTCCGACTTGCCCACTTCACCGGCGGCAGTCTCATAACGGGCGTCGTCGCGGATCACGCGCGGCACGCCGACGCGTGGCTCGACCGAGGTCACCGGCTCGTACACCACGCGCTTGCGCTCTTCGTCGTAACGCACTTCGACGTTGCCGATCAGCGGGAAATCCTTGCGGAACGGATGGCCGACGAATCCATAGTCGGTCAGGATGCGGCGCAGGTCCGGGTGACCATCGAACACGATGCCGAACAGGTCGAAGGCTTCGCGCTCGAACCAGTTCACGCCCGGCCAGATGTCGGTCACCGACGCCACCACCGGCACCTGCTCGTCCGGTGCGTAGCAACGCACGCGCAGACGTTGGTTGTGCTGGTAGGAAATCAGCTGCGCGACCACCGCGAAGCGCTGCTTGGGCAGCTGCTGCGGCTGCGCGCCGTCGGAGCTTTCCTGGCTGGGGAACTCACCCCAGGCAAAACGGCCGACCGCCTTGCCTTCGACGCCGCGGCTGAAGCCCTGCGAGGACACGTCGGCGGTGTCCCACTCGGCACTGCCATAACCCAGGTAATCGACGCCGCACAGGTCGCTGAGCTGTTCGAAACCAAGCTCGTCGCGCAGCGCAAGACAGGTGGCGTGCCAATCGGCGGCAGCGACTTCCAGCGTCACTTCGCCGCGCGGCAGGGCCACGGCGATCTGCGCACCAGCGAAACGTGCCGCAAGTCGGTCAGTGAAGGAAGATGCTTGCTCTGCCATGGGGGCTTGGCTGCTCTCGGTAGGAGAAGACGGGTGTCAGCGTGCGATCGTCTGGGTTCGCCAGATCTTCTTCTGCAGCTGCAGGATGCCGTAGACCAGCGCCTCGGCGGTCGGCGGGCAGCCCGGGACATAGATGTCCACCGGCACGATGCGGTCGCAACCGCGCACCACCGAATACGAATAGTGATAGTAGCCGCCGCCATTGGCGCAGCTGCCCATCGAGATGACCCACTTCGGATCCGGCATCTGGTCGTAGACCTTGCGCAGCGCCGGGGCCATCTTGTTGACCAGCGTGCCGGCCACGATCATCACGTCGGACTGGCGCGGCGACGGGCGGAACACCACGCCGTAGCGGTCGAGGTCCAGACGCGCGGCGCCGGCATGCATCATCTCGACCGCGCAGCACGCCAGGCCAAAGGTCATCGGCCACATCGAGCCGGTGCGTGCCCAGTTCAGCAGCGCGTCGACACTGGTGGTCACGTAGCCCTTTTCCAGCAGCGGGTTTTCGCCTTCCGGGCGCAGGATGTCTTCCACCCGGCCTTCCGGCATCGGGTTGGTCATCAGACGATCCAGGGTCTGAATCACTCCCATTCCAGCGCTCCCTTCTTCCACACGTAGATAAAGCCGAGGAACAACATGCCGACGAACAGCCCCATGGTGACCAGCGAGCGTGCGCCGATCTCCATGAACACCTGCGTCCACGGCACGATGAAGATGATTTCCAGGTCGAACACGATGAACTGGATCGCAATGAGGTAGTAGCGCACATCGAACTTCATGCGCGCGTCTTCGAATGCCTCGAAGCCACACTCGTACGGCGAGAGCTTGCGCGGGTCCGGGCTACGCGGACCGAGGAATCGACCGACCAACATCAGCACGATGCCGATACCGGTGGCGACGATCAGAAACAGCAGACTCGGCAAATATTCGGCCAGCACAGCGATTCTCTCTTGCCTCTGCCCGCACGCGCCGCGTGCCGGCATGGGGTATAGGCAGGCCCCGCGCGCGGCAAACCGCAATGCGCAGGAACTGCAGCCAAACAATGGTGCCCAAGAGGGGACTCGAACCCCTACGACCTAAGTCGCTACCACCTCAAGGTAGTGCGTCTACCAATTCCGCCACCTGGGCATACGTTGCGCCGCTGGGCATCCCAGTGCGCAGCGTATTGTAACCGGCTTCAGCGTTTTTGTGCTGGTTCTGAAGCGTTTTCTTCGCTTGCCGCAGGCGCCGGCTGCGTGGCCGCTGGCTGGGCCGGCGTTGCGGCCGGTGCCGCGACGGGCGCGGGCTGCGACGGAGCGGTCGGCACTGCACCGCTGGCGGGCGCCTGCGGCAGCGGCTGGGCCAGCTCACCAGCAGCGGCGGCCGGTGCGGGGGTTGCCGCCTGCGACATCACGCCCAGGTTCTGGTCGGTGGGACGGGCGCCATGGGTGGCGTACCAGGCCATGAACAGACTGATGCTGAAGAACACCACGGCCAGCCACTTGGTCGACTTGGACAGGAAGTTCGACGCACCCTGCGACCCGAACACCGTACCCGACGCACCCGCGCCGAAACCCGACCCGGCCGCAGCACCGGCACCGCGCTGCATCAGGATCAGCGCAATCATCGCCAGCGCGACCAGTACGTAGACCACATTGAGGATCAACATCAGCATTTCGAAATCCGTCCCCGGACAAAACTTAATGGGTTAACGAGCGGCCGCCGCACGCGCGATGGCCAGGAAGTCTTCGGCAACCAATGATGCGCCACCGACCAGCCCGCCATCGACGTCGGGCTGCGCGAACAGCTCGGCCGCATTGTCGGGCTTGACACTGCCCCCGTACAGGATGGGCAGGGAATCGGCGATTCTAGCATCCGCCTTCGCGACTTCGCCACGCAGGAAGGCGTGCACGGCCTGGGCCTGGGCGGGACTTGCGGTGCGCCCGGTGCCGATCGCCCAGATCGGCTCGTACGCGAGCACGGCCCGTTCGAAGCCCTGGCTACCGACCAGGGCGATCACCGGCTCGAGCTGGGCACGTAGGATTGCCTCGGTCTGACCGGCTTCACGCTGTTCCAGCGATTCGCCCACGCACAGCACCGGGATCAACCCGGCATGGATGGCGGCGGCGAACTTGCGCGCCACCAGCTCGCTGCTCTCCTGGTGGTACTGGCGGCGCTCGGAATGGCCGACCAGGCCGTACTCGGCGCCGACATCCACCAGCATCGTGGCCGAGACCTCGCCAGTGTAGGCGCCCTTCTCGTTACTGCTGACGTCCTGGGCTCCGAAGGACAGGTGGTTGGCCTCGAAATCCTCGATCAGGTCGCCGAGGTAAGGCAGTGGCGGCAGGATGACGACATCGACACCCTCCAGGGGCATGTGCGCGGCGACCTTGGCCACCAGGTCGGTGGCGAAGGCGCGGCTGCCATGCAGCTTCCAGTTTCCAGCAACGATTTTGCGACGCATCAGGCGCAGGTTCCTGAGTTGAAGACGGGCGACAGAATAGCCCATGCCCTGTCGGCAACCGGCACACTTGTGTCCTGCAACTGTCCTATGCCTCCCTCAACAGGAATCCGCCATGTCCGATTCGCCTGTCTTCGCGCTGATCACCGGCGCCTCCAGCGGCATCGGCCGCGAGATCGCACGGGCGTATGCCAGACGGGGCGTACCGTTGATCCTGACCGCGCGACGGGTGGACCGGCTGCAGGCGCTGGCCGCCGAGCTGGGCACGCGGGTACGCGTGGAAATCCTGCCGGCCGACCTGGCCGACCCGGACGCGGCGCAGATGCTGGTTGCGCAGATCCAGCGCGCGGGCTGGACGGTGGGCACCCTGGTCAACAATGCCGGCTACGGCGTGCCGGGCCGGTATCTGCGCAACGATTGGGCCACGCATGCGCGCTTCCTGCAGGTGATGATCGGCGCGGTGTGCGAACTCACCTGGCGGTTGCTGCCGATGATTCGCGCCAGCGGCCAGGGGCGCATCCTCAACGTGGCCTCGTTCGCCGCGCTCACGCCCAGTGCCGATGGGCAGACCCTGTATGCGGCCAGCAAGAGCTTCCTACTGCGCTTCAGCGAATCGCTGGCGCTGGAAAATGCCGACTGCGCGGTAAAGGTCTGCGCGCTGTGCCCGGGCTTTGCATGGTCGGAATTCCACGACGTCACCGGCACCCGTGCAGCGATGTCCACCCTGCCCCGCTGGGCCTGGCTGCAGGCCGATGCGGTGGCCGAGTACGGCATTGCCGCGCTGGAGCGTGGGCAGGTGCTGGCGGTGCCGGGCTGGCGCTATCGCCTGGTCAATGCGGCATTGCGGCTGTTGCCGCACGCGCTGGCCTTGCGCCTGATGGCGCGCGGCTCGCATCGGGTACGGCCGCGGGACTGAGCACGCATGCATCATCAGTAAGAGACGCTAAAGCGACACGCACGGCCGAAAGCCGTTGCATGACATCACCATCAAGGACACAAGCAAAAAGCGATGACCAGATTCGACACAACATCAGCGCATGCACAAGAGGTAACGCGCAATGACGCAAGCGCACTTCCATTCATTGTTGCTGCAGCGATCTTTCTCACAGTTCAACTAATCAGTGATGCCAGGGACTTCACGGGCGATGCTGGCGCTTACTGGGCAATAAGCTCAGCCATCATCGAGGGCACCTTTCCGCAAACGATCAGGGGCTACGCTTACCCGCTCTTGCTGACCCCTTTCAGGCTTGTCTTCGATCACTCGGAGCCCGCAGGGCTACTATTCCTAAAAATAGGGCAATCGATCGGATATGCCTACGCATTTTCCATATTGCTTCCGAATCTGTACAGGTCGATATTTGGTGGAAAGCTCTCTACAGCAAGAAGGCTTATCCCATCGATCCTGATTGCATCAGTATTCCCAGGGTTGATTTCCTATCCTCTGAGCGATGCGCCATCACTTGGACTGATGGTATTAGCCCTGTGCATCACGGTAAATTCGATCAGGTCAAAGTCGTTCTACGGCTTGTTCGCCGCGGGGGTGATCTGCTATTTGACATACAACATCAGAACCATCTATCTTTTTTCATTCATTGCCCTCGCCATCCTTGCCACAACTCTTTTTGCCAAGGACATTCGACGCAGGGCTTTTGCGCTCACAACTTTTTTAGCGGGCTCACTGGTAGGCGCCTTGCCGCAGATGGCAATCAACTACACACACCACGCCACAATATCGCCGCTTGTAGTGACCGATGTCCGCGGCGCATCACTTTTTGCCAGGCAGCTGACTTGGGGCATGGTCGTTGACAGGTATGAGACCTACATTGACCCAAACACTGGACAGGCAACCCCGACCTTCTACGCCAACAAACGCGGCGCGGCGGTACTGCAGAATAATGGCGGATTTGTCGCCAACCAGTCTTTCACGAAGATACTGGCGATGATAGCGGACCACCCAATCACGTTCGCTGAAATCTATCTGCGCCATGTCGCCTCAGCGCTTGATGCTCGGGATGGAGAAGTCTATACCAAGCGACCATCTGACGAAAAAAATCCACGCTCGGTCCTTTTTCTTATCATCGTCACCTTCGGCATCACTCAGTTGGGCAAGGCTATCTTTATTGTGTCACCTCAGAAGTCAGTAAGCGTCAGGATGCTATACACCTTGACCTTGCTCGCACCTTGTATGGCCATCATCCCTGGCGCAATCGAGACGCGATTCTTTCTACCCCTCTATTGTTTGGCTTATTGCGCATTGGCTATTCAAGAAATCAGCAGGAGGGCACTCATCATCCAACTGGGGTTGGCGGCGATCCTGACGGCGGCCATTTATTCCTTCGTTGCAGACTCCGTCAAAAGTCCGATTCATGCCAGGCCCGAGTCATACATCCTCGGCAACCCGGGTTGAAACCGCCATGATCGCCAAGCGATGCGACGCGCAGCATCGCTCTCGCCAAATGCCACTCAGTGATTGACGATCTCCCCGTGCATCGCGGCCAGCCGCGCCAACAAGCGGTTCTGGGTGCGACGCGGGATCTTGCGTTGATCCATCGCCCAGTTCAGATCTTCCACCAGGGCGTTGAAGTCCCCTTCGCGGATGGCCAGATGCTGGTGCGCCTGCTGCATCGACTTGGCGGTATCCGGGCACGGGCCATCGGCAACGTGACAGAACTTCTGCACCAGGCGGGCGTTGAGCATGACGATGTTGACGCGCGCGAACTTGTCGACGATGCGCTGGTCGTCGGCGACGCGCGACAACATGGTCTCCACCAGGGCCTCGATGCCGGCCTGCCCGCCAAGCTCGTCGTACAACGTCGGCGGTGTGCGCGTGGTGGCGCAGGCGCCGAGCAGGCACAGCATGCACATCAGGCAACCACGCAGCCATCGATTCATCAGAACGCCACTTGCAGGGAGAGATAGGGGCCGCGCTGATCGGTCAACGTGGCGATGTCGCCCAGATCGGCCCAGGCTGCGGTGAGCGAGACATGCTTGTTGGGAAACCAGGCCACGAAAGCGTCCGCCCAGGCCTGTTCGCGCGCAAAGCCCAGGTTGTCCGGCTTGTCGCGATACTCCACCCCGACCGCCCACGACGGCGAAAGCACGATGGCGGCGCTGGCTTCGGCGACCAGGCGGTAACTGTCGCGACGATCGCCGCCAAAGCCGAGCAGACCGGTCTGGTTGGCGCGCGTCGCACGCAGCGTGCCGTTGAGCAGTAGCTGGTAGCCGCCAGCGCCTTGCAGCAACAAGCGGCTGGCACTGACGTAGACGTCGGTACCGTGGTCGTCGCGGGCACCGATCGCCAGTGGCAGCGTGCCATCGCGCAGACGCTTGTACTGCACGCCCACGCTGACCTGCGGGCCGCGGCCGTAAACCAGATCGCCGGACACGCGCAGCTTGGCGCCGAATACATCCTGGCCCAGCGCATTCCACGGCAGCGCCAGACGATCCTGCAAGGTGCCCAGGTCCAGGCGCTGACGCGCAAGCGACAGCTCCAGCCGGTTGCCGACGGTCAATGCAGCGCCCTGTACATCGAGCCGGTAATCGCCGCTGTCGACATGGGTGGCGAACAGCACGGTGCCGAGCTCATCGCGGGTGCCGTAGCCGGACAATGTCGCCCACGGCACGATGCCGCCACCGCTGCTGCCTTCGATCATCGATACGCCACCGGTGGCCAGCAGGCGCCCCTCTCCGGCGGCGGCCAGTGCCGGGATCAGCGCGACACCGACCGCCGCAACGATGACCGGGCCACGGATGCCGAATGTCATCAGTGCGCTCCTGATTGCGCTGGCGAAGACGTGCCGAGTTGACGCATGCACCACGCCACCAGCGGCGCCTGTTCCAGCGGCGGCGCGTACAGATAGCCCTGCACCATGTCGCAGCCATAACCGCGCAGCAGCTCCAGTGCGGCCGCGTTCTCGACGCCTTCGGCGATCACGCTCAGACCGAGGTTGTGTCCCAGATCGATGGTACTGCGCACGATGAAGGCGTCGTCGGTACCCTCGGCCAGTTGCATGACGAAGCTCTTGTCGATCTTCAATTCGTTGACCGGCATGCGCTTGAGTTGGGCCAGCGAGGAATAGCCGGTGCCGAAGTCGTCGATGGACAGGCGCACGCCGACGCTGCGCAACTGGTGCAGCATGTGCAGCGCAGATTCGACGTCGCGCATCAGCGCGCTTTCGGTCAATTCCAGGGTGACCGTCTGCGCCGACGCCGCATGCTGCTCCAGGCGCGCGCGCACGTAATCCGGCAGGCCGGGATCGGACAGATCCAGCGCAGACAGATTGATCGCCATGCCCAACTCCAGCCCCTGCGTGCGCCACTGCGCCTGACAGCGCAGCGCCTCGTCCAGCACGAAGCGGGTCAGCGGATGGATCACCCCGGAATGTTCGGCCAGCGGGATGAACTCGTCCGGACCGATCGGGCCCAGCGTGGGGTGATGCCAACGCACCAGCACCTCGACCTGCTCCACCCGATCGCTGCGCAGGCAGAGCTTGGGCTGGAAGCGCAAGGTCAACTCATTGCCACCGATGGCCTGGCGCAGATCGCCGGTGAGTCGCAGCCGCCGCAGATGCTGCTCGTCCTGCCCCATGCGGTAGACGCTGGCGCCAACGGTGGTGGCGTCGCCCAGCTGACGTCGCGCAATGTCGGCGCGGCGCAACAAGGTGTCCGGGTCGGCGCCATGCTCGGGAATCAAGGCGATGCCGATGCTGGCTTCGAGCTGGATGCGCGCCTGCGGCAACACCAGCGGACGACGCAGCTGCAGCAGCAGGCGCTGCGCGTCCTGCTGCACGGTCGAGGCATCGGCCTGCGCCACCACCACCATGAATTCGTCGCTGCCGAGCCGGCCCACCAGATTGGGCGCCTGCACCACATCGGCCAGGCGCTGCCCGACTTCGACCAGCACCTGGTCGGCGAAATCGTGGCCGAGGCTGTCGTTGAGTTCCTTGAACCGCTCCAGATCCAGGATCAGCACTGCCGCCGTACCGCCCGAGGCCACCGTCTGTTCCACCACGTCCTTGAGTCGCTCCAGCAGCCAGAGGCGGTTGGGCAGACCGGTCAATGCATCGTGCCGGGCCTGGTGCAGGATGTGCTGCTCGCGGCTTGCAATCTGCTGCTGCATGCGCCCGAAACTATCGGCCAGCTCGGCCAGCTCACGGCCCGGCGGGACCTCGACCGCGGTCTGGTAATCGCCTTGCTGGATGCGTCGCGCCGCCTGCACCAGTTGCGCCACCGGCTTGCTGACGCCACGCGCCAGAAACAGCGCCACACCCAGGGCCGCGGCCGTGGCCAGGCCGGCAAGCAGCAGGATGCGCAACTTGAGGATGCGGTACGGCGCCACGGCGCGATCCAGCGATGCCTGCAGCGCCACCCGCACATGACTGTCGCCCTGGATCGATTGCAGCTTGACCAGGTAGCGCGACTGGCCCAGCGTCAACGGAATCGCCGCCACCTGCGTGCGCTCGGCCGCCGGCAATTGCTGCGCAAATTCGTTGCGTGCGGCCGGCTCCAGGGTGGATGCCAGGACGCGGATGGGTGGCCCATCGGTATAGAACGTGGCATCCAGCCCGGTCGTCGTGCGGAAATCCTGCGCCAGGCCTTCGCCGGATTCGTTGCCGATCGCAATCCAGCCCACGCGGCTTGGCGCCAGCACCTGCACCACCGCCAGCCGCACGATCTGCCGATCCAGCGCGACCACGCCGACGGCGCGCCCGTCCCGCTGCGCCTGCTGCAACAAGGCCTGTACTGCGCGCAATTGCTCGGCCTGCGGAAGATCGGCCAAGCCGGTCAGAAATTCGCCATCCGGCGAGAGCAACAGCGCGGTCTGCGCGGACATGCGCGCCGCATGATTGCGCAGCGCCGATTGCATGGTGGGGACATCGCCACTGGCCACCGCGGCGCGAAATCCGAAGTCGTCTGCCAGCACCGATGCCGACTGCAGCAGCTGTTCGTCGCGGCGCAGGTTGATGCGCTGCCAGACGCGCTCGCCGATCTGCAGCTCTTCGCCAAGTTGCGCCTTGACGCTGCGCTCGGTTGCCAATTGCACCGCGATGAAGGTCAGCGCCTGCGTGGCGAGCACGACCAGCACCAGCAATGCCGCAATGCGCGTATGCAGCCGCATCGCTTTCATGGGTGCGGCTTCTTGGGCTCGGCGCGGCGGAACTTGTCCTGCAGCGCGCGCACCCGATCGTCCACCGGTGCCACCGCCGGGGCAGCGCCCGTGGTCTGCAGGGTGACGCGGCGCTGCACCGCATCGCGTGCGACCTGCAGCGGCTCGGTGGCCGCTGCGCCCTTGATGCGCGGATGCCAGACGCGCAACGTGTACGCACCTGCCGGTGCATCGAGCTGCACGCGGCCATCGCTACCGGTCTTGCCGAAATACGGGGTATCCAGCACCACGATGTAGCCCAGCATCCAGTCGTGGATGTTGCAGCCCACCGTCACCAGACCCGCTTGATCGAACCGTACCGGCGCCGCCGTGGTGCCCTGGAACAGCGGCAATTCGAAGCGCTTGGCGGGAGAGAACGAATAGACCTGATGGCGGATCTGATCGTTGTTGGGAAACCGCACCGCGGTCCCGGCGCGTATGGCCAGCACCGCAGGCACGAACTGCGAATTGACCTGATCCATCTCAACGGTCTTGCCGGCCGTGGCAGCAGCCGGACGCGCCAGCTCCAGGCTGACCACCGCATCGACCAGGACACCATTGGCATCGGTGACGGTCACGCTGACCGGCGTTGCCGCCACAGGCGCCATCACGCCACAGAGTGCAAGCGCCGATACCGCACCTGCTTGTTTGATCCACCGCATCCGTATGCGCCCCCCTTACCTCATGCAATCGGCAGCGGGCGCCAGGCGAGTCCGACGTCGCGCTAGCGATCAGACTGATTTATCGGCGCGAGTGAACGCAAGCTTTAACCAGACGCGAGCAGAATTTTATGAATGGAAGTGTGGCCCGTGTCATGGCTGTGTTGCAGGCGCGGCAATGCATCGCAGCGCCCTCGACTGCTGGCAGCAATGGCACCGCAGACGCCACGACGCCGCCGCGATTACTTCAGCTTGATCTCGCGCAGGCGCTCTTCCAGGAATCCGTGCGCGGTGATCGGCTCGGGATAGCGGCTGGGGTTGTCGGCGCTGATGCACGAGGGCAGCACGTCGATCAGGAAATCCGGATTGGGGTGCAGGAAGAACGGCACCGAATAGCGCGGCTTGCGCGCGGCTTCGCCCGGGGGATTGACCACGCGGTGGATGGTGGACGGGTACACGTGGTTGGTGAGCCGCTGCAGCATGTCGCCGATATTGACCACGATGGTGTCGGCGTCTGCGGTGAATGGCACCCACTCGCCATCGTTGGAGCGCACTTCCAGCCCGGCGGCACTGGCACCGACCAGCAGGGTGATGAAGTTGATGTCGCCGTGCGCACCGGCCCGCACGTTGGGAATGTCGTCGCTGGTGATCGGCGGGTAATGGATCGGGCGCAGGATCGAATTGCCGTTGTTGGTCTTGTCGACGAAATAGTCCTGCGGCAGGCCGATATGCAGCGCCAACGCCGAAAGCACGCGCGAGCCGAGCTGGTCGAGCTGCTGATACAGCTGGTAGCCACGCTCGCGGAAGCCGGGCACTTCGGCCGGCCACAGGTTCGGCGCCATCACCTCGCGGTACGGCGAATCGTCGGGAATCTCGCGGCCGATATGCCAGAACTCCTTCAGATCGAAGTGTTTGGAGTCCTTGGCAGTCTCCACGCCAAAGGCGGTGTAGCCACGTGCGCCACCGCTACCCGGCACGTGGTAGCGGCGCTTGACCTCTTCCGGCAACGCAAAAAATGCCTTGAACACATCGTAGGCCGCATCGATCTCGCTCTGCGCGATGCCGTGATTGCGGATGCCGGCAAACCCCCACTGCCGATAGGCCGCACCGAGCTCGGCGACGAAGGCGTCGCGGTCACTGTCGAAACGGGTGATGTCCAGGGTCGGGATGCGGGCGCTCATACGAATGTCTTGGTCGAAGTAAGGGAAGGCCTGCCGATCAGATCAGCAGGCGATACAACAGGTAGAACGTCGCGGCCTTGGCCACGACCACGCACACGCCAATGATCAGCGACTCACGCCGCGTCACGCACCGCTCCGGAAAGACGGTCGAGCGTGGCCTGCATCAGGCCGGCATCGTCGGCTTCCACGGTCACGCGCACCACCGGTTCGGTGCCCGAGGGGCGCAGGAAGGCGCGTCCGCGCCCCTGCACCGCCGCCTGCGCCTGCTGCAACGCCTGCTGCACACCGGGCGCCTCCACGATCGCCTTGGCGGCGCCGCCATCCAGACGCACGTTCACAGTCTTCTGCGGCACCTTGACCAGATCGCGCAGCGCTTCGCGCAGGCTATGCCCGTCGCGGCCCAGCGCTTCGAGTACCTGCAGCGCGCTGACGATGCCATCGCCGGTGCTGGCACGGTCCAGGCACAGCAGGTGGCCGGAGGTTTCCCCGCCCAGCGTGCCGCCGCCTTCGACCAATGCCTGATGCACGTAGCGGTCGCCGACCTTCGCGCGCTGGAACGGGATCTGCAGCGCGGCCAGCGCCGGTTCCAGCCCGTAATTGGTCATCAAGGTGCCGACCACCGTGCCGGTGAGCCGGCCACTGGCCTGCCACGACCGTGCCAGCACGTACAGCAGGTCGTCGCCGTCGACCGGGTTGCCCTGGTCGTCGGCCATCAGCACACGGTCGCCATCGCCATCGAAGGCAATGCCCAGATGCGCCCCGCTCTCGCGCACCTTGGCAGCGAGATTGTCGATATGCGTCGACCCAACGCCATCGTTGATATTGAGCCCATCCGGTGCGGCGCCGATCACCACCACCTCGGCGCCCAGCTCGCGGAACAGCATCGGTGCGATGTGATAGGTGGCGCCATGCGCGCAGTCCAGCACCATCTTCAGTCCCTGCAGGGTGAACCCGCGCGCCACGCTGGCCTTGCAGAACTCGATGTAGCGGCCGATCGCGTCGCGGGTGCGGATCGCCTTGCCCAGGCGCTCGGATTCCACGGTGTGGAACGGCTCGTCCAGGGCGGCTTCGATCGCCGCTTCGGTGGCGTCGTCGAGCTTCTCGCCTTCGGCGGAAAAGAACTTGATGCCGTTGTCGTAGTGCGGGTTGTGCGAGGCACTGATCACCACCCCGGCATCGGCGCGCAGGGTGGTGGTCAAAAACGCGATCGCCGGTGTCGGCATCGGCCCGATCATCTGCACGTCGGCACCGGCCGCGACCAGGCCGGCCTCCAACGCCGCTTCGAACATATAGCCGGAAATGCGCGTGTCCTTGCCGATCAACACCAGTGGACGCCTGCTGCGGCCCTGGGTGAGCACACGACCCAGCGCATTGCCCAGGCGCAGCACGAAATCGGCCGAGATCACGCCCTGCCCGACCCGCCCGCGGATGCCGTCGGTACCGAAATATTTGCGGGCGCTCATGGAGCTGGGACCGAAGAAGCCGGGATCGGGGACCGGGGACCCGGGACCCGGGAAAAGCGCGGCCTTCTAGCTGTGGACGTCCGAGGACTGCTTCTTCCGGGTCCCCGGTCCCGGGTCCCGGGTCCCGTCCCCGCCTTCACGCCAGCGCCTCCTGCGGGCGCGCCTGCCGCATCATCATGGCGGTGAGCTCGGCGATGCGGTCGCGCATCTGGCGACGGTCGCAAATCTGGTCGATGGCGCCGTGGTCGAGCAGGAATTCCGAGCGCTGGAAACCTTCCGGCAACGTTTCGCGCACGGTCTGCTCGATCACGCGCGGGCCGGCAAAGCCGATCAGCGCATGCGGCTCGGCGATGTTGATGTCGCCCAGCATGGCAAACGATGCCGACACGCCACCGGTGGTGGGATGGGTCAGCACCGAGATGTACGGCAGGCCGGCTTCGCGCAGGCGCCCGAGCGCCGCAGAGGTCTTGGCCATCTGCATCAGCGAGAACAGGCCTTCCTGCATGCGCGCACCGCCACTGGCGGAAAAGCACACGAACGGGCAACCCACTTCCAGCGCCACTTCGGCCGCACGCGCAAAGCGCTCGCCGACCACCGACCCCATCGAGCCGCCCATGAAGGCGAAGTCGAAGGCGGCGGCGACTAGCGGATTACCCTTGAGCGTGCCGCGCATGGCGATCAGCGCGTCGTATTCGCCGCTGGCCTTCTGGCTGGCCTTGATGCGTTCGCCGTAACGCTTCTGGTCCTTGAACTTGAGCACGTCGACCGGGCCCAGCTGGGCGGCGATCTCGGTGGTCGCGGTCTCCGGGTCGAACAGCGAGTTCAGCCGCGCGCGGGCGCGAATGGCCATGTGGTGGTCACACTTCGGACACACCTCCAGGTTCTCCTCAAGCTCCGGGCCGTACAGCGCGCTGCCGCAGTTGCTGCACTTTTCCCACAGACCCTCGGGAACGCTGCGCTTCTTGGCCGGGGTGTTCTCGGTGCGGATGCCGGAGGGCATCAATTTGCTGAGCCAACTCATGCGTGTATGACAATCCATGCAGGGCGGCCTTGCGGGCCGCAGAGGGGCAACAGTCTAACGCAGCGCCCCAGGCTGGTGCAGCGCGCGCCCGACACGGCGGGTTGCCGTTGCGGCGCAGCGTTGGGGTACAGCGCTGTGGTGCAGGCTGTCGGGCGATGTGCAGCAGGTTGGCTTGCTGTGGGATGCCGTGTGTCGATAGCCGTCATCACCTTCGTTCAGCAAGGCGCTGCTTCGCCCGTACCCTCACCCCAACCCCTCTCCCGCAGGAGAGGGGCTTTGATTCCTTCCCCCGTCGGGACATTGGCCTACTTCATGTGGGAGAAGGTCCTTGGCCTGGCGTCAGCGGCGATCCAGCGCCTGCCGAAGCGGGGCCAGGAAGGCTTCGGCGCGTTCGCGGGCGCTGCGGACATCGCCCGCTTCGGCCAGGGCCGCCACCAGGGCGCTGCCGACCACCACGCCGTCGGCATCGACGGCCATCGCGGCCGCGCTGGCAGCATCCTTGATGCCGAAGCCGGCCACCACCGGCGCACCTGCGCGCTGTCGCAACTGGCGCAGGCGATCGCTGGCGGCGTGGGTATCGAGCCGGTCCGAAGCCCCGGTGACGCCTGCGAAACTGACGTAGTACAGATAGCCCTGCGCGGTACTGCACAGCATGTCCAGGCGCTGCTCGCTGGTGGTCGGCGAGGCCAGCGCGATCAGGGCCAGCCCGACGTCGCTGAAGATGTCGCGGGTTTCGTCGGCTTCCTCCGGCGGCAGGTCGACCAGCAGCAGGCCGTCCACGCCAGCGGCGACCGCGGCTTCGGCGAAACGCCGGGTGCCGTGGATCTCGATCGGGTTGAGGTAACCCATCAGCACCACCGGGGTGGTGGCGTCCTCGCGGCGGAATTCGTGCACCGCTTCCAGCACGTAGGCCAGGCCGGCGCCACGCCCCAGCGCACGCTCGGAACTGCGCTGAATGGTGGGGCCGTCTGCCATGGGGTCGGAGAACGGCACGCCCAGTTCGATGACGTCGGCACCGGCGCGCACCAGCGCATGCATCACCGGCACGGTGGCTTCCAGCGATGGGTCGCCGGCGGTGATGAAGGGGATCAGTGCTTTGCGCCCATTGGCACGCAGCTCAGCGAAGCGGGAATCGATACGACGCATGAAATCACTCGAACAAGGGGGGGAAACCAGCCGCCATGGAACCTCAGGTGGCAAAGAAATACCGCATCAACGCAAAGCACAGCGCAAACAGGTAGCCATAGGAAAATCGATCGATACGGAACACCGGGTCGCCGCGCCGCGCTCGCCACGCACCAAGCGCGGCCATCAGCCCGCCGGCGACCAGTGGCGCGATCACTACCGCTGCCAGTCGCGCGCCGTGGGTCGCCGTGAGGTGCTGGGGCAGCAGCCAGAGACTGACACCGCCAAGCAGTGCACCCAGGATGGCGTAGCCCACTGCCGCCAGCCATGGCGAGGGCCTACGCTCGAACGACTCGGCGACGGAATGCAGGCCGAGTTCGATCAGCATCTCGGCCAAGGCCTGCAGCAGCACCTCGGCCACCAACTGGATCAGTCCTTCGAGCATCGCCTCGTCCCTGCATCCGGATAGAGCGTTAGCCACAGCCGCGCCTAGAGCGCGATTCCCTCGCGCGCGGCGATGGTGTGCACATCCTTGTCGCCGCGCCCGGACAGGTTGCACAACACCAGCGCATCCTTGGGCATCTCGCGTGCCAGCTTGATCGACTGCGCCACCGCATGGCTGGACTCCAACGCCGCCAGAATGCCCTCGGTGTGCGCCAGCAGGTGGAAGGCGGCCATCGCCTCGTCGTCGGTGATGCCCTGATACACCGCGCGGCCGCTATCGGACAGGAAAGAGTGCTCCGGCCCGACGCCGGGGTAATCCAGGCCGGCGGAGATCGAGTGGGTTTCAGTGATCTGGCCGTCGTCGTCGCAGATCACGTAGGTGCGGTTGCCGTGCAGCACGCCCGGGCGACCTGCGGCGATGGATGCGGCATGCCGGCCGGTGGCGATGCCGTCGCCCGCCGCCTCGGCGCCGTAGATCTTGACGCCGGGGTCGTTGAGGAAGGCGTGGAACAGCCCGATCGCATTGCTGCCGCCACCGACACAGGCGCTGATCGCATCCGGCAGCCGGCCGTAGTCCTGCAGCATCTGCTCGCGTGCTTCGCGGCCAACGATGGCATTGAAGTCGCGCACCATGCGCGGATACGGGTCCGGGCCGGCCACGGTGCCGATGATGTAGAACGTGTCGCGCACATTGGTCACCCAGTCGCGCATCGCCTCGTTGAGCGCATCCTTGAGCGTGGCAGAGCCGGAGGTCACCGGGATCACCGTCGCGCCCAGCAGCTTCATGCGGTAGACGTTGATCTTCTGCCGCTCGATGTCGGTGGCGCCCATGTAGACCACGCACTCCAGGCCCAGCCGCGCCGCCACCGTGGCACTGGCCACGCCGTGCTGGCCGGCGCCGGTCTCGGCGATGATGCGGGTCTTGCCCATGCGGCTGGCCAGCAGGGCCTGACCGATGGTGTTGTTGATCTTGTGCGCGCCGGTGTGGTTCAGGTCTTCGCGCTTGAGCAGGATCTGCGCGCCACCCACTTCACGACTGAGCCGCTCGGCGTGATAGATCGGGCTGGGCCGGCCGACGTAGTGCTTGAGGTCCTTGTCGTACGCGGCGATGAAGCCCGGATCCTGGCGCGCCTGGTCGTAGGCGGCAGCCAGTTCCTGCAGCGGGCCGATCAGGGTTTCGGCGACGAAGCGGCCGCCGAACTTGCCGAAGTGGCCGGCAGCATCCGGGTAGGCGTAAAAGTCACTGATGGGCTGGGCCGACATGGGAATCCTCTGCAGCAATGCGGTCATACGCGAAGCCGCAACTCTACCGCAGGCCGGCAGCGCGATAAATCGATAAGATGGCCGCAACCTGTGATCTGGACTCACACATGACGGTATCGCTCCCGCCGCTGGCCGCCTTGCGCGCCTTCGAGGCCGCCGCCCGCCTGCAGAGCGTCAGCCGGGCCGCACAGGAGTTGCACGTGACCCATGGCGCCATCAGCCGCCATGTGCGTTCGCTGGAACAGGCACTGGGCGCGGCCTTGTTCGCCCGCCAGGGCCGCGGCCTGATCCTCACCGCCGCCGGGACACGGCTGCGCGACGCCACCGGCGAAGGATTTGCCCTGATCGGCGATGCCTGGGCGGCGCTGCGTCACCCGGCCAGCGAGGCGCCACTGGTGTTGGGGTGCTCGGGCAGCCTGCTGGCGCGCTGGGTCATTCCCCGCCTGGGCCGGCTGCAACGCGACCTGCCCGACCTGCGCCTGCACCTGTCGGCCAACGAGCAACCACCTGGCCCGGACCTGGACGGCCTGGACGCGGCCCTGCTGCTGGAATCGCCACCGTGGCCGGGCGAGTGGCAGGTGCACGAGCTCGGCGTGGAATGGATCGGCCCGGTGCTGAGCCCGCAGCTGGCAGCGACCTTGCAGCTGGATCACCAAAGCCCTGAGGCACTGCGCGATCACCCAGTCCTGCACACGCGCTCGCGCCCGCAAGCATGGCCGGAATGGGCCCAGGCGCACGACATGGCGCCCGACATCTTGCGCCTGGGCACCGAATTCGAACATCTGGTCTATCTGCTGGAGGCGGCCGCCGCCGGCCTGGGCGTGGCGATCGCCCCGCAACCGCTGGTGGCCGCGGACCTGGCGGCCGGACGCCTGCTGGCGCCGTGGGGATTCACCCCAACCAACGGACGCTGGGTGCTCTGTGCCGCAAGACGCAACCCGGACCCCCGCATCGCGCGACTGGCAAACTGGCTGCGCACCGCACTTGCCGAGGATCAGCACGCGTCACTGATCACCTGAGCGCCATCCTGTGGCCATCCTGATGCTGGATGCGAGCTCAGCGCCGCTAGAAACATCAAAGTCTCAAGCCTTCTGATCGCCCACTGGAAAAATTCGCCAACGGCGCCCACCGCTTTTCGATTCCCAATTCCCGATTCCCGATTCCCGACTCACCCCAACTCGTGACAGTCGGCGCGGCGCACTTCTTCGACGAACTTGCGCATCTTGTGGCCGTCCTTGATGCCGGGGGCCAGTTCGACACCACTGGACACATCCACGCCCCACGGCAAGGTGGCGACGATGGCATCGAAAACATTGTCGGCATTGATGCCGCCGGCGAGCAGGAACGGGCGGTGCAAGCCGGTGGGCAGGCGCGACCAGTCGAAGGTCTTGCCGGTGCCGCCGCCAGCACCCGGCGCATGGCTGTCGAACAGGAAACCGGCGGTATTTGGATAGGCCAGCTGCAAGGTGCGTGCGTTGGCATCTTCGCCGTTGACGCCAGCGCTCCCCATCGGCACCGCCTTGAGATACGGCAGGTTGAAGCTGCGGCAGAACGCGTCGTCTTCCTCTCCATGGAATTGCAGCAAGGTCGGGCGCACGGTGCGCACCACCTCGCGCACCTCTTCCTTGGAATTGTTGCGGAACAAGGCCACCACATCGACCATCGGCGCGGTCGCCTGGCGCATCGCGCGTGCCTCGGCCGGCGCCACGCGGCGCGGGCTGCCGTGCGCAAAGATGAAACCTACCGCGTCCACACCCAGCTCCCCGGCCAGTCGGATATCACCGGCGCGGGTCATGCCGCAGAACTTGATACGGGTGCGGTACAGCGATCGATTCATTGGGTCACCTCGGCAGGCAGATGCCACTCTGCAGGATACAGAGGCCCGATAAACACCAGGCCTTGTGGCGGCGCTGTCGGGCCGGCAACCGTGCGGTCGCGTCCGGCCAGCAACGTCGCGATCCAGTCGGCCGGTTGCTCACCGGACCCGACCAACATCAGCGAGCCAACGATATTCCGCACCATGTGATGAAGGAATGCATTGGCCTGGACCTCCACTTCCACCACCTCGCCATCGCGCCGCACGCTGATCGCCTGCAGGTTGCGACGTGCATGCAGCGCCTGGCATTGCACGCTGCGGAACGCGCTGAAGTCGTTCTCGCCCTGCAGCGCCTGTGCGGCGAGATGCATGGCGTCGGCGTCGAGCGGGCGACGCTCCCAACTCAGGGTCTGCCGATGCAGGGCTGGACGGATCTGGCGATTCAGCAGGCGGTAGCGGTAGCGCCGCGCGCGCGCGGAAAAGCGCGCATGAAAATCGTCGGCGGCCGGCACGCACCAGCGCACCGCGACCGATGCAGGAAGCCGCGCGGTGGTGCCCAGCGTCCAGCCACGCGGCTCGCGCCGCGCATCGCTGTCGAAATGCACCACCTGGCATTGCCCATGTACGCCGGCATCGGTGCGGCCGGCACACACCACCTGGATCGGCGCATCGGCCACCGACGACAAGGCCGCCTGCAGGCTGGCCTGCACGCTGGGCCCGCCGTGCTCGCCCAGCTGCTGCCAGCCCTGGAATTCGCTGCCGTCATACTCCACGCCCAGCGCGTAACGCATCGGTACCTACCTGTGTGTTCAATCGGTCAACCTGCCGCACGTGCGGCAAACGCAAGCTGACCGGGGTCAGTTCGCAGCAACCCGGTTAGCAGCAACATCGCTGGAGCGCCAGATGCCTGGCATCAACGTCCAGCCTGCACTTCGGTCTGCGCGCACGCCTGGCCATTCCAACGGCGCAGCACCGCAGTGACCTGCCCTACGCGACGGACCGCTCCGACCACACCGCCAGCGTGGAACCGCCCGGCTCGCGGAAATGGAACCGGCTGCCACCCGGGAAACCGAACACCGGCTTGACGATCTCGCCGCCGGCCGCGCGTACGCGTTCGAGCATCGGCGCCAGATCGTCGGCATACAGCACCACCAGCGGGCCACCCTCGGCAGGGGCCGGGACCGCAGTGCGGTAGAAGCCACCGTCCAGGCGGCCGTCGTTGAAGGCCAGGTAATCCGGCCCATAGGCCTGGAACTGCCAGCCGAATACGGCCTCGAAAAAGGCACGACTGGCGTCCGGATCGGTCGAGCCGAACTCCACGTAGTCGATACGGCGCTCGCGCACGGCCATGCTGTCCATGGCCGGGCTCATGCCAGGCGCTCCAGCAGCTGTGCCGCTTCGGCGCGGGTGGCGTCGTCGCTGCTGGCGGCGACCTCCAGCAGCAGCCCGCGCGCAGTGTCCTTGTCGCCCAGGTCCATGTAGGCCACCGCCAGTTCCAGCCGATCGCGTCCGGCCGAGGCGAACTGCCGGTCGGCGACCGGATTCGGCGCGGCGACCGGGGTTACCGGTGCCGGCTCGAAATCCAGCTGGCTTTGCGGCGCGTGGTGTTGCGCCGCGTGATCCGGATCCACGCGGCTCTCATCGGCGCTCGGCGCCGCTGACGCGGGCACAGGCTCGGCGACGGCCGGATGCGCAACGTCGCGCTGCGTGTCGGATGGCCCGGCTGCCGACTCGGGCTCGGGCTCGGCCGGCGGCGTCGGGGCGGCACGCAGCGCGCGCCACTCATCGCTGTTGACCACCACCGGCGCAGCCACCGGTTCGGCCCACTGCGGCTCGCGGCGCAGCACCTCCGACAATGGCGGCTGCGGCGCGGGGGCACGCTCGTCCTCGCGCAGATCGGCCTGTTCGAACTCGGTCTCAGGCAGCACCTCGCGCTCGCTGGGCTCGGTCGCCAGCGCATCGTCCTGTGCGGCGCCTGCAGCGACCGCTGGGGCGGGCGGCATGAAGTCGAACTGGCGCCGGGGCAACGGCGGCAGCGGCGAGGGTTTGCGGCGCCGCGCGGCCAGCCACGCGACCACTGCCGCCACGATCAGCACCAGGCCACCGATCAACCACAGCGGGAAACCGCCGCCTTGCGGCGCGGCCTGCGGCGCCTCGGCCAGGCGCTTCTGCGCCGCGGCCAGGTCGGTGTCCTTCATCGCGATCAAGGCTTGCTGCTGCTGCTTGAGCTTTTCCAGATCGGCCACGCGCGAGCGCAGATCCTGCAATTCCGCATCGCGGGTGGCGATGTCTTCCTTGGCCTGTTGCAACTGTTGATTGGCCGCCATCTCGCCCTCGCCTTCGGCACTGGTGCCGGACGTTGCGCCGGCAGTATTGGTCTGACTCGCCACTGCCGGGGCGATTTCGAGCCGCGCGCCATTGCCGGCGGCAGGTGTCGCCGGGGCCGGCGTCGCTGCAGCGGCAGCACCGGCGTCGGCCGGCTGCGGAATGGCCGAGCGCGCCTGCCGCCACTGCGCGGCCTGCTCGCGCACCATCACGGCCGCTTCTGCGGCACCGACCTGCGCCAACGCATCTTCCTGCGGCGTGCGCAGGACTGCGCCCTGCTTGAGGCGGTTGATGTTGCCGTTGATGAAGGCGTCGGGATTGGTGCGCAACAGCGCCAGCATGGCCTGATCCAGCGAGTGCCCGCTGGAGCGCGCCACGGATGCGGCGATTTCGGACAAGGTCTGGCCCGCGCGCACCGCCGGCAGCGTATCGCCGGCAGCCGGTGTGGCCGCAGCCGTACCGGCCGCCGGGCGCGCAGGGGGCGCGGCGGTGCCGGCATCGGTGCCGCTGCGCTCGCCTGCCGCCACGAGTGCGGCAGCAGGTTCGCGGGCGATGGTATTGCTGGCGCCGGCCTGCGGCGCGTCGATGGCCGGTTCGGCGATGGCTGCAGCGGTATTGGGCGCATCCACCAGCGCCGCGTATTCGCGCACCAGGCGGCCCTGGGCCCACTCCACTTCGATCAGGAAGTTGATCGCCGGCCGGTCCACCGGCTGGCTGCTGGTGACGCGGATCACCGCGCGCCCGCGCGCATCCTGTGCGAACTGGAACTGCAGGTTGCTGACCAGCCCCTGCGGCCGCTCCAGGCCGACACGCGCGAAGGTGGTGGCCGAGGCCAGCGCCACGCGTGCATTGTCGAGCTCGCCCGGCTCATTCGAGATGACCGGAATTTCTGCCACCAGCGGTTGCCCGGGCTTGGACAGCACCCGGATATCGCCCAGCCCCAATGCCATGGCTGCGCCGCTGCATGCCATCAGCAGCAACGCACCTATCCCTTGTATCGGACGCATCGCGCCCCTGCCCCTATGTTTCATGGGCATCAATATAGCCGCTGGATGAGCGAAAAAGTCGCTGCGGTGCCATGCGACATCACGCGAATGGCACGCTGCCGATAGAACCGACCAAGCTGCGGCCCGACGTATGGCCGCGGCATGCAGCCGGCGGCGCGCGCCCTATGCGAGCCGGCCTTGCGCGCACGCGCGCGTAGGAGCGCGCCTGAGCGCGATGAGGCGTTATCGGTAACGCCCGTCGCGCTCGGCGCGCTTCTACGGGTGAACCGCTGGCTCAGCCTTCCTGCGCCACCAGTTCGGCCAGCTGCACGGCGTTGAGTGCGGCGCCCTTGCGGATGTTGTCGGCCACGATCCACAGGTTCAGGCCACGCGGGTGCGAGACGTCTTCGCGGATGCGACCGACGAACACCGCATCCTTGCCTGAGGCATGCGTGACCGGGGTCGGGTAGCCGCCGGGGGTGCGCTCGTCCACCACTTCCACGCCGGGCGATGCTTCCAGCAGCGCACGCGCCGCTTCCACGCTGATCTTGTCGCGGGTCTCGATCGCCACCGCTTCGGAGTGGCCGTAGAACACCGGCACGCGCACTGCCGTCGGGTTCACCTGGATGCTGTCGTCGCCGAGGATCTTGCGGGTTTCCCAGACCAGCTTCATCTCTTCCTTGGTGTAGCCGTTGTCCTGGAAGTCGTCGATGTGCGGGATCAGGTTGAAGGCGATCTGCACCGGAAAGCGCTGCGGGTCGATGTCCTGGAAGCTCAGCAGCTCGCTGGTCTGCTTGCCCAGCTCTTCCATCGCCGAACGCCCGCCGCCGGAGACCGACTGGTAGGTCGCCACGTTGATGCGCTCGATCCCGTAGGCGCGGTGGATCGGGCCCAGCGCCACCAGCATCTGCATGGTCGAGCAATTGGGGTTGGCGACGATGCCGCGTGGGCGCTGCTTCAGCGCTTCCGGGTTGACTTCGGAGACCACCAGCGGCACGTCGTCGTCGTAACGGAAGGCCGAGGAGTTATCGATCACCACCGCACCTGCCGCGGCGAACTTGGGGCCGTACTCCTTGGACACGCTGCCGCCTGCGGAGAACAGCGCGATGTCCACGCCGGTGGGGTCGAACTCGGCCAGGTCCAGCACATCGACCTTGCCGCCGTTGAATTCCACCTGCCCGCCGGCCGAACGCGACGACGCCAGCGCATACAGGGTGGCGACCGGGAACTGGCGCTCGGCCAGGATGCTCAGCATGGTCTCGCCGACAGCGCCGGTGGCGCCCACGACCGCGACGTTGAAACGACGGTTTTCGTTGCTCATGAGATTGTCTTTATCGAAGGGGGAAAGAAGGGGAGCACTGCGCGCTGGGTTCGGGGAACCTCCAAAGCTGGCCGCGGAGGTTCCCTATCGTTTGATCGACACGGTTTTTTTCGCGCCCAGGATCGCGCCGCCGTGTTTGGCAGCGGCAATCGCATCGGCATTGAGCGCGCTCGGCGGATGCCCGGCCTGCGGGCCCTTGCCCAGGGCGGCGATCAGGTTGTCCACCGCCAGTTGCACCATCGCGCGGCGGGTGGCCAGGCTGGCGCTGCCGATATGCGGGGTGAGCACCACGTTGTGCAGCGCCAGCAACTCCGGACGCACACGCGGCTCGCCTTCGTAGACATCTAGGCCGGCACCGGCCAGGCGGCCGTTGGCTAATGCATCGGCCAGCGCCAGCTCATCGACGATGCCGCCGCGGGCAATGTTCACCAGCGTGGCGGTGGCGCGCATCTTGCCCAGCGCCGCGGCATCGATGATGTGGTGTGAGTCCTTGGTGTACGGCAGCACCAGCACCAGGTGATCGGACTGCGCCAGCAACGTCTCGAAATCGACGTACTGCGCGCCCAGCGCCTGCTCGGTGGCGGCCGGCAACTGGCTGCGGTTGTGATAGAGCACGCGCATGCCGAAGCCGTGTGCGCCGCGCCGCGCGATGCCCTGCCCGATCCGGCCCATGCCCAGGATGCCGAGCGTGCTGCCGTGGATATCGGCGCCGAGCATGGTCTTGAACGACCATTGCCCCCACTGCCCATCGCGCAACCAGCGCTCGGATTCGGTGATGCGGCGCGCGGTGGCCATCAGCAGCGCGAAGCCGAGATCGGCAGTGGTTTCGGTGAGCACGTCCGGGGTGTTGCTGGCCAGGATGCCGGCCGCACTCAAGGCGTCGATGTCGAGATTGTTGTAGCCCACGCCGACATTGGCGACGGCGCGCAGCTGCGGTGCGGAGGCGATTTCTGCCGCACCAACCCGCTCGTTGAGCGTGATCAGCGCGCCGTCCAGCGATGCCAGCCGCGCGGCCAGCTCGGCCGGCGACCAGGCGGTGACACGCTCGGTGGTGGTCAGCTCGAAATGCTCGCCCAGTTGCGCAACCACGTCGTCGAACAGCGGCTGGCTGACCCACACCCTGGCGCGACGCGAGTCAGACATCGACCTGACCGGGAATGCGCGGCGCCACCTCACCGACATCGCCGCATTGCGCACGGTGACGCAGCGCCTGGTCCATCAGCACCAGCGCCATCATCGCCTCGGCGATCGGGGTGGCGCGGATGCCTACGCACGGGTCGTGCCGGCCGGTGGTGATCACATCGACCACGTTGCCGTCGGCATCCACCGTGGCGCCAGGCAGGCGCAGGCTGGAGGTCGGCTTGAGCACCATCGAGGCGGTGACCGCCTGGCCGGTGGAAATGCCGCCGAGAATGCCGCCGGCGTGGTTGCTGAGAAAGCCTTCCGGGGTGATCAGGTCGCGGTGCTCGGTGCCTTTTTGCGCGGCACTGGCGAAGCCATCGCCGATCTCCACGCCCTTGACCGCATTGATGCTCATCAAGGCAGCGGCCAGTTCGGCATCGAGCTTGCCGTAGATCGGCTCGCCCCAGCCTGCGGGCACACCGCCGGCCACCACGTCCACGCGCGCGCCGACCGAATCGCCGGACTTGCGCAACGCATCCATGTAGCTTTCCAGCTCCGGCACCTGTTCGGCATGCGGCCAGAAGAACGGGTTGTCTTCCACCGCATCCCAGTCGAAACCGGTCGGGCGGATCTGGCCCAGCTGCGACAGGAACCCGCGCACCAGCACGCCATACCGCTGCTTGAGCCACTTCTTGGCGATCACGCCGGCGGCCACGCGCATGGTGGTCTCGCGTGCCGACGAGCGACCGCCGCCGCGTGGATCGCGAATGCCGTATTTCTGCCAGTAGCTGTAGTCCGCATGGCCGGGGCGGAACTGCTGGGCGATGTTGGTGTAGTCCTTGCTGCGCTGGTCGGTATTGCGGATCAGCAGCCCGATCGGCGTGCCGGTGGTGCGGCCTTCATAGACGCCGGAAAGGATCTCGATTTCGTCCGCTTCGCGGCGGGCGGAGGTATGCCGGCTCTTGCCGGTGGCGCGCCGCTGCAGATCGTGGGTGAACTCTTCCGGCGCCAGCTCCAGGCCTGGAGGGCAGCCGTCGACGACGCAGCCGATCGCCGGCCCATGCGACTCGCCGAAGGTGGTGACGGTGAACAGCTTGCCGAACGAATTGGCACTCATGCGCGCAGCCTCATCGCTGCGCGGCCAGCTCGCCGATGCGCGCGTGGTGTGCGATCAGCTCGCGGCATTCCACCGCAAAGATGCCCATCTGCCCGACCTTGAACTCGACCCAGGCCAGGTCCACTTCCGGCAGCAGCTTGATCAGGTGCTGCTCGGATTCGCCGACTTCGCAGATCAGCAGACCGTCTTCGCTCAGGTGCTGCGGCGCATCGCGCAGGATCTTCAGCACCAGGTCCAGGCCATCGTCACCGGCACGCAGCCCCAACTCCGGCTCGTAGGAGTATTCCTGCGGCAGCGCGTCGGTCTCCTCGTTGGTGACGTACGGCGGATTGGTCACGATCAGGTCGTACTGACGCCCGCCCAGGCCGGAGAACAGATCCGACTTGAGCAAGCTGACGTTGTCGGCATGCAGGCGCGCCTTGTTTTCGGCGGCCAGCGCCAAGGCGTCATCGCTGATATCCACGCCATCCACATCCCACTGCGGGTTGTAGTGGCCCATGGCGATCGCAATGCAGCCCGAGCCGGTGCACAGGTCCAGCGCACGGGTCACCTCGCGGCCGCCCAGCCACGGCTCGAAGCCGGCCTCGATCAGCTCGGCGATCGGCGAGCGCGGCACCAGTGCACGCGCATCGCTCTTGAAACTCAGGCCGGCGAACCAGGCCTCGCCGGTGAGATAGGCCGCCGGCACGCGTTCAGTGATGCGACGCTCGAACAGGCCCAGCACCCGCTCTTTTTCCTCACGCAGCAGCCGTGCCTGGCCATACGCCGGGCCCAGGTCGTGCGGCAGGTGCAGGCTGTGCAGCACCAGCTGGGTGGCTTCGTCCAGCGCGTTGTCGTAGCTGTGGCCGAAGGTCAGACCGGCTTCGTTGAAACGGCTGGTGCCGTAGCGGATCAGGTCGATGATGGTGTGCAGTTCGTCGGCCGCGGCGGCAGTCATGGCAACAACTAAAAAGGAATCGGGCCCCGATTATAGAGGTCGGATCGGTATCATGAGCGTCCGTTGCACTGGAAACCGCCATGTTCAATCGCAATACCGGCATCGTGCTGCTGGTGGCGCTGGTCGCCGGCCTGGGGCTGTTGCTGGGCCAGAAGTTTTTCGGCAGCGCGCCCAGCTCACCGTGGCCGCCCACCCGGACCATCACCTTCTATCCGCAGCCGCGCCCGCTGCCGCAGTTCAGCCTGCGCCAGTCCGACGGCACCCAGCTGGTGCCCGGCGAACTCAACGGCCACTGGACCCTGGTCTTCCTGGGCTTCACCTTCTGCCCGGATGTCTGCCCGACCACGCTGACCGATCTGGCGGTGGCGCAGCAGCAGTGGGAAAGCATTCCTGATGGGTTGCGCCCGCGGGTGCTGTTCGTGTCGGTGGACCCGCAGCGCGACCCGCCGGCGCGGCTGGGCGAATACGCCCACGCCTTCCACAAGGACACCCTGGCTGCCACCGCTGACGTACCGGCGCTGCAGCGCTTTGCCACCGCACTGGGCTTCGTGTTCCAGAAGGTGCCGGGAAAGGGCTTCGAGCAGAATCCCAACGACTACAGCATGGATCATTCGGCCGGCATCGCCGTGCTCGATCCGCAGGGCCGCCTGGCCGGCCTGATCCGTCCCCCGCTCGATCCGAAGGCGATTGCCGCCGACCTCCAACAGCTGACCAAGGTAACCGCTCCGTGAGTTTCGTCACTTCCCTGACCTACGTGCTGCCGCATCGGTTGCTGTCGTCGATGGCGCGCGCGCTGGCGTACTCGCAGACACCGTCCACCAAGCAATGGCTGATCGATACGGTGACGCGCAAGTTCGGCGTGGACCTGAGCGAGGCGCAGGAACCCGACCCGCGCGCCTACCCCACCTTCAACGCCTTCTTTACCCGCGCCCTCAAGCCCGGCGCACGCGTGCCCGACCCGGACCCGGCCGCCTTGCTGATGCCGGCCGATGGCCGCATCAGCCAGCTTGGCCCGATCGAGAACGGCCGCATTTTCCAGGCCAAGGGGCAGTCGTTCACCGCCGCCGAACTGCTGGGCGACGAGGAAGCCGCAGCGCCGTTCAACAACGGCCTGTTCGCCACCGTGTACCTGTCGCCGAAGGACTACCACCGCGTGCACATGCCGTGGACCGGCACCCTGCGCGAAACTGTGCACGTCCCCGGCCGGCTCTTCAGCGTGGGCCCGGATGCGGTGCGCAATGTGCCGCGCCTGTTCGCGCGCAACGAGCGGCTGGTGTGCCACTTCGATACCGAATTCGGCCCGATGGCGTCGGTGATGGTGGGCGCGCTGCTGGTGTCCGGCGTGGAAACGGTGTGGAGCGGCGTGGAGATTCCACGCTATGGCGATCGCATTACGCGCAAGGATTATCGCGGCAAGGGCATCGTGCTGGAGAAGTTTGCGGAGATGGCCAGATTCAACTACGGCTCGACCGTGATCGTGCTGCTGCCGCCGGGTGTCGCCCAGCTCGATGGCGGACTTGCGGCAGAGACATCGGTGCGGCTGGGTCAAGCGCTCGCACGTCGCCAGATGAGCTGATCACCGCGGCACGCTGACAATCCCCCGCGTCGGTGCGCATGACGACAGAGCTGTGTCGTGGCGGGTCTTCCGGTGATTGGACGTTCTCGATAACGCCTCGCGCGACAACGCGCGTCGTGCCCAATCCGGCAATCGGCCAACTGTGGCGGCATGCAGCGACGCAGCTGCAGGAGCGGACCTGGCCGCAACAGGGCGTTCTCGATGGCGCTTCGTGCGCAGGCGCGTGTCGCACTCCCAGCTTTCGATGTAGACCCAGCCTTCGACGTAGAGCGCCCTCGCTTACGCAGGAGCTAGCGGGATCGCTTCGTCGCGGCCAGGTCCGCTCCTACAGGAGCGCGACCCGGCTCGGGGCGTGCCGACGCGGCACCGCTTGACGCAAGTCAGCGATCGCAACCGGCCAGCTTGATGCTCTGCCCCGGCTTGAGCGCATACGACGGTGCCTTCAGGCCGTTGGCCTTGGCCAGCTCCTTGATCTCGCACTGGTACTTGTTGGCGACGCGGCCCAGCGTGTCGCCCTTGGCGATGGTGTAGCTGCGCACCTGCCTGGCCTTGGGCTTGGCGACCGCCGGCTGGCCGGTGGCCACGGTGGTCGGCACGCCGGCCATCGGGCTGAGGTCGCCCACCGCCACGCTAGGGGTGTATTCGGGGGCGCTGCTGCTACGGACGATTGCGCTGTTGAGATCGGCAGTGACCAGGGTGCGCGCCAGGTCCGCGCGCGGGCCGTTGACGCAGTAACGCGTGTACAGGCTGGCGATGCGGTTGGTGGCATTGATCACGGTGCCGGCCGGCATCCAGCCATCGGGCTCGTAACGCGGATTGAGATTGCGCAGCGCGCGCATGTAGCCATCGCGCGTGCCCATGCTGCCCAGGCAAATGGTGAGCTCGTAGATGGAGCTCGACTTGGCCAGCTTGATGGTGGCCGGTTGCGCGTCGAGCTTGGCAAAGTCCACGCCGTACTGGCGCGGGTGCAGGAAGATCCACGCCGCGGCGATCACCATCGGCACGTAGTCCTTGGTTTCGGCCGGGAACTGGTTATAGACGTCCTGCTCCCAGAAACCGCGTCCGCCGGACTGCGCGAACACGCGCGCCGCGCGACCTTCACCGCCGTTGTAGGCAGCCAGTGCCAGCTCGATGCTGCGGTTGAGCCCGGCCATGCGCTCGTTGAGATAGGCGGCGCTGGCTTCGGCCGCGCTACGCGCGTCGAAACGAGTGTCGAAGCCGGTGCCATCCGGGCCCAGTCCGAAGCGCCGGCCGGTGGCGGGCATGAACTGCATCAGCCCGGCGGCGCCGGCACGCGAGTTGGCGTGCACCTTGCCGTTGGATTCCTTGGCCATGATGCCGAACAGCAGCGCCTCGGGCAGGCCGCGCTTCTGCCATTCCGGCCACATCACCCCACGCAGGTTGCTGTAGTTCTCGTAGCTGGTCATCAGCGCCGGCCGCATGTCGGTCAACCAGCGACGGATGCCGGCCTGCACGGCCGGGTTGTATTGCACCATCTTGTCGAAGGCGTGGCGCTGGTCGTTGAGCAACGAGGCGGCACGTGCGGCCTCGGGCACGCCGTTGGCAGCCGGGCCGAGATGGTCGGGGTCGGCCTGCAGCAAGGTGTCGTCGTCTTCCGGGTCCTCTGCGGCCTGCGCCTCTGCGTCGGCGCGCGCCTTCAGCAACCGCTTGTATGTCGCCAGCTGGTTGGAGACCAGGCAACCGCGCTGCTTGATGCAGGCGTCGATGACATCCTCCATGTCCTCCAGCGCGGCGTCGCCTTCGGCGGTGCCCTTGGGGTCGGCGTTGTTCACCAGCACCAGCGCGTCGCGGTAGCGCTTCTCGGCGGCGGCCATGCGTGCGTCCAGCGCGGCGACCTTTTCGGTATCGCGCTTGGACAGGGCCTGGGCGGAAGGAGCGAGAGACAACAGCGCCAGCACGGCCAGAACAGGCCATGGGCGCAAACCAGAATGAGCGAGCGGCATCGTCGGCAGTACAGCGGAAAGGCAGGCAGGGTAGCCGCCGGGGCAACACCGGGGCAAGGCGCGGCAGCCGCCAGGGTCAGTGGCCCGTTAGCTTGGCGAGCATCCCGGCCGCGACGATCGTCTGCAGATCGGGGTATTTCGACGCGCGGCGGGCAGGTCGATGGACCCGCTGCCCGGGTCTGCTCCTTCGTCCGCACATTCGGGCGAGTCATGGGTGGCCCGTCCGGCTGGCCTGCCACCGTTGCCCGCTAGAATCCGGTCTTTCTTCACCGGATCAGTGCAATGGCCTCGTTCCTGCTCGGCAAAGGCGTCACCGACGACATCCCGGTCATCCTGGAAGGCCGCTTCGGCAATCGGCATGGCCTGGTGGCTGGCGCCACCGGCACCGGCAAGACGGTGACCCTGATGACCCTGGCCGAGGGCTTCTCGCGGCTGGGGGTACCGGTGTTCCTGGCAGACGTGAAGGGCGACGTGGCGGGCCTGGCAGTGGCCGGCGACGGCGCGCGCGGCGTGCTGCAGCGCGCCACGGATGTGGGCATTGCCGACTACGCGCCGGCCGCCAGCCCGGTGGTGTTCTGGGACCTGTATGGGCAGCTCGGTCACCCGGTACGCACCACCGTGAGCGAGATGGGCCCCACCCTGCTCGCGCGCATCCTGGAACTCAACGACACCCAGTCCGGCGTGCTGGACATCGTGTTCAAGCTCGCCGACGACCGCGGCCTGTTGCTGCTGGATCTGGACGACCTGCGGGCACTGCTGGCGCTGGTGGTGGAAGAACGCAAGGAGTTGTCCACCAGTTACGGGCTGGTGTCGGCGCAGTCGGTGGCCGCGATCCAGCGCGCACTGTTGCGCCTGTCGCAAGACGGCGGCGAGCAGTTCTTCGGCGAACCGGCGCTGGAGCTTGCCGAGCTGATGCGCGTGGCACCGGACGGCCGCGGCGTGATCGGCATCCTGGCGGCCAACCAATTGGTGCTCAAGCCCAAGCTGTATTCCACGTTCCTGCTGTGGCTGTTGTCCGAGCTGTTCGAAGGCTTGCCGGAAGTGGGCGACGTGGAACAGCCCAAGCTGGTATTCGTGTTCGACGAGGCGCACCTGCTGTTCGACGATGCGCCAGCCGCGCTGGTGCAGCGCATCGAACAGGTGGTGCGGCTGATCCGTTCCAAGGGCGTGGGCATCTATTTCTGCTCGCAGTTTCCCGACGATATTCCCGACACCATCCTCGGCCAGCTCGGCAATCGCGTGCAGCACGCACTGCGCGCCTACACGCCGCGCGACCAGAAGGCGGTCAAGACGGCGGCGCAGACCTTCGTGGCCAATCCCAGGCTCGATGTGGCCTCGGCCATTTCCAGCCTCGGCACCGGCGAAGCACTGGTTTCGCCGTTGCAGGGCAAGGGTGTGCCGGCGCCGGTGCAGCAGACCCTGATCGCCCCGCCGCGCTGCCGCATGGGTGCCATCAGCGCGCCCGAACGCGCACAGGTGCGTGCGGCCAGCCCGGTCGGCACGCGCTACGACACGGCCATCAACCGCGAATCGGCCGCCGAACTGCTGGCACGCCGCGTCGAACAGGTCGCGGAGCAGACTGCCGCCCCGCCTGCCCGCACCCGCGAGGACGAGGAAACGCAGGACAGCGGTTTCGGAAAAGCGGTCAAGGACGCCGTGTTCGGCACCGGACGTCGCCAGGGCATGCTGGAAACGATGGCCAAGCAGACATCGCGCACCATCGGTAGCAAGATCGGCCAGCAGATCGTGCGTGGCATTTTTGGAAGTATTTTTGGTGGGAAGCGTTGAGTGCGACACTGAGAAGAGGAAGCGCCATGAGCAAGGATGCAATGAAGACCTTACTGGCTTGCACGATCGCCACCGCAATCGGCGTCGCCAGCACGGCCTCAGCTGAACAGACAAACCCGAATGACCTGTGGCCTCTACAGCGTCAGCAGCTGCTGACCGGTACGTACATAGGGAAACTCAGCTCCTACACGCAAGACTGCCAGACTGTCAGCGCCGAGCTTTTTCTTTCGATGCCGACGCCGAGCAGAGACATGCAGCGCTATACGTTGAAAACCATC
Source organism: Xanthomonas campestris pv. badrii (assembly GCF_012848175.1). Classification (NCBI taxonomy): domain Bacteria; kingdom Pseudomonadati; phylum Pseudomonadota; class Gammaproteobacteria; order Lysobacterales; family Lysobacteraceae; genus Xanthomonas; species Xanthomonas campestris. Next base: position 2,636,088 of record NZ_CP051651.1, read on the forward strand.
TGCATCGCTGGCGGCCAATTGAATGATCCACCGCGGACGATTACCGGCTTCTGGGACCTGGACGAGAACAGCGGTAGCTGTCTGACACTTAACTTCATGGACGTCAACGATCCGATGGTCGGACCGAACATTTACGGGTTTGCCGTTGAAGAAGATCAACTCACTTCAGACCATAAACACCCCATATATCTTCTCGCTCAGGACGGCAATAACTGCCACAGTGGCAGATCACCAGAATACGACGACAAGGTGCTTAGAAAAGTGCACTAATTACGACGCGCCTTCTATTTGCGCGAAGGACTACGGCAAGTGACAAGCGTGCCTCTTTGAGCATTTAACAAAACTACTGCGCCGCCGCCAGGCGGGCGCGGTGGGTGCTCGGGATCGGCATGTACCACTTATGCACTCCGGCTCCTCCACGCCGCCCTACCTGACGACCGCTAGCGACGTTTTGTTAGCCGTGCTTAGTGGCTTGGCCGTTACAGTTCCACTTCTACGGATCTGCCACTGTGACACGCAACGCCCGGGATTTAGCAGCGCTTACGGGCGCCAACGCAGTACACGCACCGTCTAGCAACGCTGCGCTCAAAGGATGCGCATACGCTGCCTATACCAGCACCCCGTGCAACTTGGCGTATTGCAGCAGCATGATGGTCTTGGCATCGGCAATCTCGCCGGAGCCGATCATCGCCAGCGCATCGTCGAGTGACAGTTCCAGCACCTCGATCTCCTCACCGTCCTCTTCGACGCCGCCGCCGTCGCTCACCTTGTCCCCGTCGAAGTATTCGCCGACGAAGAAATAAAGCCGCTCGGTGACTGAGCCCGGGCTCATGAAAGCCTCAAAGACCTTGCGCACGTTGTCGATGCGGTAGCCGGTTTCCTCTTCGGTCTCCCTGCGGATACAGGTCAACGCATCGTCCTGATCGAGCAGGCCGGCACAGGCTTCGATCAACATTCCGTCCGGGTTGCCGTTGAGCAGCGTCGGCAGGCGGAACTGCCGTGTGAGCATCACCGTCTGCCTGGCGCGGCTGTAGAGCAGGATGGTGGCGCCATTGCCGCGGTCGTAGGCCTCGCGCGACAGGGTCTGCCAACGGCCGTCCTTGCGCTGGAAATCGAAGGTGACCTTGCGCAGCACATACCAGTTGTCGGACAGCACATCGATGCTGCGCAGGCGGACCTGGGGGTTGCCGGTAGCGGTGGGATCCAAAAGAGACTCCTTGTGGAACTAAGTGATTGTCGTGCGGCGCGGCAATATTGCTATCGCGCCGACCGCGACAACTGTTGAGAGAAACGTGCCATCGCCGGCAGATGCGGCACGGCACCAAGGAGGGAGTTTACGTGGGCCATCGACCCACCCGCGTCGGCCACAACAGGGCGCGCGACGGACAGGCTCGTCCTCGCAGGCCGCCCAGGGACGTGCAATCTCGGCGAAACTGCCCTGCCGGCGGCCGCCGCACCGGTCTCCGGGCACCAGGCAACCCGGTTTCCAACTAGGTCGAGCGCTGCCGCAGCCAGCGCGCCGCTGCCAGTTCCGGGCGTCACCAAACTCCGCCGTCCGCGGCGGCACGCTCCAATTGCATGGCGCCACGCGGCACCGCACAATCCCTTCACATCACACGCTTGGGGAGCGTCATGGAAGATCGTTTTCGCGCACGCACGGTTGCCGCGCAGGCTGCGCCCGCACCGTTCTGGACCCGCATTCCGTCCATCGCCACCTACCCGCTGCGTGGCTCGGCGCTCTACGCGTTGATCGCGCTGACGCTGTGCAGCGCACTGCTCGTGCTGCCGGGCATCCTGACTCTGGTGGTCATGGGCGTGCTGGGCATGGCGACCTACACCTACGCCTTCGACATCCTGCGCCATACCGCCGACGGTCAGCCCGACGCCCCCAGGCTCGGCTACGACAGCTTCGACAGCGCGGTGCTGCGCCTGATCCTGCTGGCCATCGCACTGGGCGTCGTGATCGGCGTGGCCGCCGCAATCGCCGGCCCGTTCGGGCTGACCCTCGCCTATCTGGGCACCATCCTGCTGTTGCCCGGCATGCTGATCTCGCTCGCCATCGACGGCAGCCTGCGCCGTGCACTCAACCCGGCCGTCTCGATCGACATGGCGCTGCGCATCGGCTGGCCGTATCTGGCTGCCTACGGCCTGCTCTACGTGATCCAGGGCAGCGGCACGGCTGCGGTGTTCTTCGCACTGAAATTCCTGCCCCCGCTCGTGCGCGAGGCAACCGTGATGATGACCTCGATCTGGGCCCTGTTCGCCAGCTTCCACCTGCTGGGGTATCTGGTGTACCAGTACCACGAAGAGCTGGGCTACGTGCCCAGCGGCGGGGCTGCGCACGAACGCACCGACCCGGACCAGCGCCTGCTCGACGAGGCAGACCAGTACCTGCGTGACGGCCATTCCGACGAAGCCTTCCAGGCCTTGCGCGGTGCGGTGCGCTCGCGCGCAGTGAGCCTGGCAGTGCACGAGCTGTATCAGCGCCTGCTCCGTCAGCATCACCGCAACGACGAGTTGCGCGAACACACCCGCCAGTACATCAACCGCCTGCTGCAGGAAAAACAGGAGCGCCGCGCGCTGGCACTGCAACGCGAGGCGCTGGATCTGGATGCAACGTTTACGCCGTTGACGCCGGAGCAGGCCACCCTGCTGGCCGAGCGCGCCAAGATGGCCGGCCAGTTCCAGCTGGCCACCGATGGCCTGATGGCCGCCATCGCCGCCTGGCCGCGCGAGCGCATGCTGCCGGCCTGGTCGCTGGACGCAGGCCTGATGCTGGCCGAGCGTTTTGGTCGCGACGAGCAGGCACGTGCGGTGCTGCAGCAGGCGCTGGAACAGTGCGACGACGCTGCCCAACGTACCAAGCTGGAAGCGGCGTTACGTGCGGTGGCCATCCAGCCGGCGTGATCGGTCAGTTCGATTCGCAACCAGCCAGCAGGGTGCGCGCAGCGTTGTGACCGCAGCACGCTGCAGGGGCTCGTCTACGCTTCGCCCTTGCAGCGCCGCCGGCTCAGCCGTTTTCCAGCAGAAACCGCGCCTTGCTCGCCTGCCCCTGTTCGGGAAATTGCTCCAGCACCAGCCGTAACAACCGTGCGCGCTGTTCGCCAGCCTGCAATTCGCCGTGGCGCAGCGCCAGCACGAACCAGCGCTGGGCAAGCTCGGCGCGCGGCGCGGTGCTGTCGCACTCCTTCAACAGGCGCTCGGCATCGGCCAGCAAGCCGTTGCGCAGGCAGGCATCCACCAGCGCCAGGCGCGCCGGCAACTCCAGCTCGGCGCGGTCCTTGCCGAGCTCCGCGGCCACGCCCAGTTGCAGGCGTGTCTGCTCGGCAGTGTGCGTGGGCAGGCACATCAGCATGTGCGCGTGTCGCACGGCTTCCTGCTGGCGGCCGGCATTGCGTGCCACGCGATAGCGGGCCAGCGCGATCTCCAGACTCTGCGGGCTCTCGCCGGCCAGCTCGGCCAGCAGGCGTTCGGCCTCCTGGTTTTCCATGCGTCCCAGATGCCGTTGCGCGCGCTCCCAACGGTCGTCGCGCTGCGCGGCATCCTGCTCGTCCATGAAAGCCGGCCGGGTCTGCCGCACCGCGACCAGCACCGCACCAAGCAATGCACCGCTGACCAGGCCGCCGGCATGCGCTTCGAATGCGACCCCCTCGCTGCCGCTGCCCAGCAGGCTGTACAGCTCCCAGCCCAACCACAGCGGCAGCAGCAGGATGGCCGGCCCGCGCACGTAGTTGAACACCACGAAGAACCAGTAGAAGAACCGTACCCGGCGCCGCCCCCAGACCACGCAGAACGCGCCCATCAGGGCGGCGATCGCACCAGATGCCCCTAGCCCACCACCGGGCTCGCCCCAGCGCCACCACAGGCTGGCCGCACTGGCGCCGAAGCCGCCCAGCAGATACAGCAGCAGGAACCAGCCGCTGCCGATCGCCCCTTCCAGCAAGGTGCCCAGCGCCAGCAGGAACACCATGTTGCCGAACAGGTGATCGGCGTTGGCATGCAGGAAGGTGGCCGAGAGCATCCGCTGCGGCGACCACTCCGAACTGCGTTGCAGATGGCGCAGGGTGAACACCCGCGCCAGGCGCGCGTCGTAGGGCGCACGCAGACCGCGCCACTCGCGCCGCTGCTCGTCGTCCTTGAACAGCGTGCCTTCGCGCAGTGCCTGCCCGAAGGCGACATCGTGCAGGGTGAGGTGCGCCAGGTAGGCGACACGCTGAGGTGCGGGCAGCGCCTCCAGCCTGGCCTGGCGCGCCGTGCGCAGCCTGGCATCGGCGGTGCGCTCCAGGTAGCGCGCATGCGCCTGCGCTTCCAGCGTGCCCAGCCCGGAGTCGACGTAATACCGCACGGCGTTCTCGACCAGGTCGTCGTCCTTGCGCTGATAGCCGACATAGACGACGACATTGATCAGCACCAGCAGCAGCGTCACCCACGGGATGTTGTGACGCGACCAGGGTTTGTGCAGCGGCATGATCACCATAACGACGTCCGTGTCTTGAGAATGGCGCAAAGCTTCGCCGTGCGGCGACAGATGCGCAAGTGGAGCATGCGCGCTAGCATCGCGCCCCTCCCTTCCCCCCAAGCCTGCCCATGAGCCGCTGGCGCCCGCCCGCTGAAAAAAGCACTGCGCTGATCACGCCCGAAGGACATGCGCGCCTGAAGGTCGAGCTGGAGGAGCTGTGGCGCGTGCGTCGGCCGGAGGTGGTGCGCGCCCTGGCGGCGGCGGCCGCCGAGGGCGACCGCTCGGAAAATGCCGAATACACCTACCGCAAGAAGCAGCTCGGCGAGATCGACCGCCGGGTGCGCTACCTGAGCAAACGCCTGGAAGCGCTGCGGGTGGTGGACACCGCGCCCACCGACCCACAGGCGGTGTTCTTCGGTGCGCAGGTGGAGCTGGAAGACGCCGACAGCGGCGAGCTGCTGCGCTATCGCATCGTCGGCCCGGACGAAACCGACGCCGCGCGCGGCTGGATCAGCATCGATTCGCCACTGGCCCGCGCGCTCCTCAAAAAACGCGTGGACGACGAGTTCGAGGCGCAGTTGCCGGCGGGCAAGCACACGTTCGTGGTGGTGGCAGTGGAGTACGCGGCGCTTCAGGGCGGTTGAGAAAACGACTGCGCTGACCGCCACGCGAGCGCGGCCGGCGCCGGGAATCGGGGTGTACGCCTCACTCCGGTTCTGCGTAGCAAGCCCCGTCGCGCGCAGGCACGCTCCTGCGGGCTGACGTGCCCATGCAGCGTATGCGCCGATGGCTCTGCACCCACGAGAGCCTTGATCGCCCGGCCCGCCGCTGGCAGGCCACGGGGGCTAGACCATTTGCAGGTTCAACGCGCGGCCTGGCTGCACCGCACGATCCGACGGCAGCGCATCGCCAAACAGGTCGTGCTCGTCGCTGTCGGTGATCTCCACATCGACCAGGTCGCCGACCTTCAGGCCAAGCTCGCCGCCGTTCTGGATATGCACCAGGCCATCGATCTCCGGCGCATCGGCGCGCGAACGCGCCACGGCGATGTCGTCTTCGATCAGGTCGACCAGGCATTGCTGCACGCTGCCGATCTTGGCTTCCAGCCGCGCGGCGGAAATCTCCGCCTGCCTGGCCATGAAGCGCGCCAGCCGCTCCTGCTTCACCTCCTCCGGCACCGGATCCGGCAGCGCATTGGCACTGGCGCCATCCACCGGCGAATACGCGAACGCGCCGACGCGATCCAGCTGTGCGTGATCCAGGAACTCCAGCAGCGATTCGAACTCGGCATCGGTCTCGCCAGGGAAGCCGACGATAAAGGTCGAGCGCACGGTGATCTCCGGGCACATCGCCTTCCAGCGCTGCACGCGCTCCAGCGTCTTTTCCACCGCGCCTGGGCGCTTCATCAACTTCAGGATGCGCGGGCTGGCGTGCTGGAACGGGATATCCAGATACGGCAGCAGCTTGCCTTCGGCCATCAGCGGGATCACGTCGTCCACGTGCGGGTACGGGTAGACGTAATGCAGGCGCGTCCACACGCCCAGTTCCGACAGGCCTTCGCACAACGCCTTCATGCGGGTCTGGTACATGCGGTCGCGCCACGGGCGCTCGGCGTACTTAAGATCCACGCCGTAGGCAGAGGTGTCCTGCGACACCACCAGCAGTTCCTTGACCCCGCCACGCACCAGCCGCTCGGCCTCGCGCAGCACCTCGTCCACCGGGCGCGAAGCAAGGTCCCCGCGCATCGAGGGAATGATGCAGAAGCTGCAACGGTGGTTGCAGCCCTCTGAAATCTTCAGGTAAGCGTAATGCCGCGGGGTCAGCTTGATGCCGTAGTCGGGCACCAGATCCACGAACGGGTCATGACGCGGCGGCAGCGCCGCGTGCACCGCTTCCATCACGCTCTGGTAGTCCTGCGGGCCGGACACCGCCAGCACCTGCGGGTAGGCCTCGCGAATCCGCTCCGGGCGCTTGCCCAGGCAGCCAGTGACGATCACCTTGCCGTTGGCATTCATCGCCTCGCCGATGGCGTCCAGCGATTCGGTCACCGCCGAATCGATGAAGCCGCAGGTATTGACCACCACCACGTCGGCGGCGTCGTAGCTGGGCACGATGTCGTAGCCCTCCACGCGCAGCTGGGTGAGGATGCGTTCGGAATCGACGAGCGCCTTCGGGCAGCCAAGGCTGACGAAGCCGACTTTGGGGTTCAGCTGGGACATGGAAGCAGGAGCCTGGGAGTGGAGCGGCCTGGGGCCTGGGCAAAGCCAATTATAGCGGCGTGCGGGCAGCGCCCTGAACCGCCGCGCCGCCCCAGCCCTGCCGGCTTTGCGAAACCCTCACTTTTCACGATGCCGGTCCGGTCGATAATGCGCGCCTCCCTCGCTGCACATCAGGAATCCCCATGGGTCACTGGACTACGCTCGACACCCCCGACGGCCAGGTCGCCGCCTGGCACGCCACCCCCGCCTCCAGCCCGCGCGGCGGCCTGGTGGTCATCCAGGAAATCTTCGGCGTCAACGAACATATCCGCGCGGTGGCCGACGACTATGCCGCGCGCGGCTACGAGGTGCTGGCGCCGGCCTTCTTCGATCTGGAAGAAAAGGATGTGCAGCTGCCCTACGACCAGCAAAGCCTGCAGCGCGGCCTGGCACTGGCCAATGCGGTCGGCCTGGAGCGGGCTGTGGAGGTGGTGAAATCCGCCGCCACCCTGCTGACCCGCGCCGGCAAGGTGGGCACGGTGGGCTACTGCTGGGGCGGCTCGGTGGCGCTGCTGTCGGCCATCCGCCTGGGGCTGCCGTCGGTGAGCTACTACGGCGGCCGCAACACCCAGCTGCTGGACGAAACCCCCAAGGCACCGGTGATGTTCCACTTCGGCGAGCGCGATGCCAGCATCCCGCCGGAGGCGATCCAGGCGCACCGCGAAAAACTGCCGCAGATGGAGACCTTCGTGTATCCCACCGGCCACGCCTTCAACCGCAGCATCGACCCGAACCATTACGACGCCGACAGCGCCGAGCGGGCACTGGAGCGCACGCTGGGCTTCTTCGCGGCGCACCTGGGATGAGCGAGCCGTCGCCGGCGGCCACCGGTTTCGAGCTAGATGCACGCCTGGCGGCCGACAGCGTGTTCGTCGCCGACGGACCGCTGTCCCAGGTGCGGCTGATGGACGACGCCCGCTTCCCCTGGCTGGTGCTGGTGCCGCGGGTGGCCGATGCCAGCGAGTGGATCGATCTGGATGGCGGCCAGCAGCGTTTATTGCTGGCCGAAATCAACCAGCTCTCGCAGTTGCTGCGCGCCGAACCTGCGGTGAGCAAGCTCAACATCGGCGCGCTGGGCAATATCGTGCGCCAGCTGCACGTGCACCTGGTCGGCCGTCATCCCGACGATGCCGCCTGGCCGGGGCCGGTGTGGGGCAGCGGCAGTGCGCAGCGCTTCGACCCCGACGCCCTGCAACAGCGTGTCGCTGCGTGGGCGCAGCGGCTACGATAGGCGCCCGTTCGCCACCTGCCTCTCTCGCATGAAATCCAACGTCGTTGCCGCGCTGATCCTGATCCTCGTCGGCCTGCTGTTCCTGGCCAACAACCTGGGCTGGACCAACCTCAGTCTGGGCCGGCTGATCGCCACGTGGTGGCCTGCCGCGCTGGTCGCCTGCGGCATCGGGATGCTGTTCGGGCGCGGGAAGTAGGTGGGGCTGGGATTCGGGAGTCGGGATTGGGGAGTCGCAAAACAGTGGCGCCTAGGTGCTGATGGCTAGCGTGACCGTTCTGCGGCAGCGACATGGCGCCTGCCCTTCTCCCCTCGGGAGAAGGTGCCCCGCAGGGGCGGATGAGGGTACGGGCGAAGCCTCGGGCATTTACCGACGGCCAGTCTGAGCCGACACTCCCGGCCCCGCCCAACATAACCGAACACCGACAGCCCAGACCCGCATCGCCTGCCCTGATCACGCATCACCGCACTTGAGGCGCTCACTGGCGAGACAACATGACGACTGTCATCTGCAACTGTTGACTTCCGGCACCTGATTGACGGGCGCCGCGGGCGCAGCATGGCCTCACACCAACCGAGGATGTCGCCATGAACTACCGTCTGATTCCTGCCCTGTTCCTGATCGTCCTGGGCGCGTTGTTTCTGCTGGACAACCTGGGGTTGGCGCAGTTGGATGTGGGCAACCTGATCGCGACCTGGTGGCCGGTGTTCCTGATCGCCGCCGGTGTGCGCCAATTGCTGCGCTACCGCGAGAAGGCGGCCGCGACCTGCTGAAGGCCACGGCCGCGCCAACCCGTCAGGTCCGCGGCAGGGTCACGCCGGTCTGGCCCTGGTACTTGCCGCCGCGATCCTTGTACGAGGTTTCGCACACTTCGTCGGACTGGAAGAACAGCATCTGCGCCACGCCCTCGTTGGCGTAGATGCGCGCCGGCAGCGGCGTGGTGTTGCTGAATTCCAGGGTCACGTGCCCTTCCCACTCCGGCTCCAGCGGAGTCACGTTGACGATGATGCCGCAGCGCGCGTAGGTGCTCTTGCCCAGGCACACCACCAGCGTATCGCGCGGGATGCGGAAGTATTCCACCGTACGTGCCAGTGCGAAGCTGTTGGGCGGGATGATGCACACATCCGATTCGATATCGACAAAGCTGCCCGGATCGAAATGCTTCGGGTCGACAATCGTCGAGTTGATATTGGTGAAGATCTTGAATTCGCGCGAGCAGCGCACGTCGTAGCCATAGCTGGACGTGCCGAAGCTGACGATGCGCTGCCCGGCGGCATCGTGCTTGATCTGGCCGGGTTCGAACGGCTCGATCATCGCGTGCTGTTTGGCCATGCGCTTGATCCAGCGGTCGCTCTTGATGCTCATGCGGTGTTCCTTGAAGACGGAAGGCGGCAGGCCGGGCGGCCCGCGCGAAAGACGGCGAATTCTAGCAAGCGGCCGGCATCGACGGCCGGCCGGCGTACTACAGCAGCGAGGCCGAAATCGGAATGCTGGCGCGCGGGCGCTTGCCCAGTTCCTCAGCCAGGCGCGTGGCAGCGGCCAGGTAAGCCTGCGCCGCGACCGACTCCGGCGCCGCCACCACGATCGGCCGGCCCGCATCGCCCTGTTCGCGGATACCGATCTCCAGCGGCAGCGACCCCAGCAACGGCACGCCGTACTGCGCCGCCATGCGCTCGCCGCCGCCTTCGCCGAACAGATGCTCGCGATGCCCGCAGTTGCTGCAGGTATGCACCGCCATGTTCTCGACGATGCCCAGCACCGGCACCTCCACCTTTTCGAACATCTTCAAGGCCTTGCGCGCATCCAGCGTGGCAATGTCCTGCGGGGTGGTGACGATCACCGCTCCCGCCACCGGAATCTTCTGCGACAGCGTCAGCTGGATGTCGCCGGTGCCCGGGGGCAGATCGATCAGCAGGTAGTCCAGATCGTCCCACAGCGTGTCGTTGAACAGCTGGGTCAAGGCGGACGTGGCCATTGGTCCGCGCCAGATCATCGGGGTGTCCTGATCGACCAGCAGGCCGATCGACATCGCCTCGATCCCGAACGCGCGCAGCGGCTCGATCGACTTGTTGTCCGGGCTGTCCGGTCGCCCGCTCAGGCCCAGCATGGCCGGCACGCTGGGACCATAGATATCGGCATCCAGCACGCCCACGCGGGCACCTTGCCGCTGCAGGGCAAGCGCCAGGTTCACCGCAGTGGTCGACTTGCCCACCCCGCCCTTGCCCGACCCCACCGCAATCACGTTGCGAATGCGCGGATGCGGCGCCAATGCGCCCTGCACCGCATGCGCGGGAATCCTGCGTTCTGCGCTCATGCGCCGCCGTCCTGCGCGCCGCCGGCGCGTGGGCACGCTTGGTTTTCGATCATCGTTGCCATTGCTTATCCAGTGTCTTCGTAGGCGGTTGCGAGGGATGACGCCCGTGGGTGCACCCGCGACGCCTCCCAGTTTACCGGCTTGAGTCCACGCCCCGCCCTCTCGGTACCGCCGCAGGCCAAAGCCGCTCATTGCCGCGTCTCGACGTATTTCGCAAATGCGGACGTGATTAAAGTGCTTGGTAAATTCGAGACCTGGTTCAGCCGCTACTCAGCGAACGCAACTGATCGATCCAGTGCGCAACTGGGTCTTCCAGGACTTCCCGGCCGAGTACGAGTACGTGACCTACGTGACCGACCCGCGCTGGCGTGCGCAATTCCAGACCAAGTACAACTGGAACGCATGGCGCGCCTCCTGGGACATGAACTATGTGGACGGCAACCTGCGCGTGACTCCGGAGAGCTACAACAGCAACCCGGGCTCGGCCAGCCCGATCAAGAACGGCTCGTACACCTACCACAACTTCCAGTTCGGCTATCGGTTCCCCGGCTCGAAGATCGATGTCTACCTGGGCATCGACAACGCCTTCGACAAGGATCCGCCGCGCAACTACTTCGGCTCGGACTTCACTTCCGCGCTGTACGACAACGTTGGTCGGTTCTTCTATATGGGAACCACGGTCAGGTTCTGATCTGCGCATGATGGCCCTGGAAGAAGCCCCGCTGGTCGGGGCTTCTTCTTTTGTCCGGGCCCGAATGGCCTTGAGAGGCCGCATGGATGTCGACCTCAGGAAGTGCAGGATTCGCCTATTTAGTTTCAACAAAACCACAATTTTTCGTCTCATGGAGCCCGTGCTGCCACCCATACGGCAGCGGTCGCTTTCATGCAGATCGATTGCACGATGACTGTGCGGACTTCCGCACTTCTCGTGCGGATCGCACCTAATTTGTGAATGAATAGCCATAACTGCTTGCGGCCAAAAGCACATTTTCATTACGTTCGAGTTAAGGCCATCCATCACCCCGATGACCGTCCCTTAACTGGTTTCACTCGAAAGGTCAGTAATGAGCAAGCAATTTCGTCGCCATGTTCTCAAACGCACCGCCCTCGCCGCCGTTCTCGGCGCCTGCCTCAGCAATGGCGCGGTCTATGCACAGAGCACCACCGGCAGCATCTACGGTAGCGCTCCCTCTGAGGCCGGTAGCACCATCGTTGTGCAGAGCGACACCGGCCTGAGCCGCACCATCACCGTCGATGCGAATGGCCGTTACAACCTCGGCTCGCTACCGGTGGGCGCCTACACCGTCATCCTCAAGCGCGGCGACCAGGTCATTGATACCCGCAAGAATGTGCAATTGCGCGTGGGCTCCGGCACCGAAGTCTCGTTCGCTGACGCCAGCGCAGCGGGCAGCAATGCCGATGCAACCACGCTCGGCGCGATCACCGTCACTGCCGCCAACGAACCCAAGATCGATGTCAGTTCCACCAGCTCGCGCTCGGTAATCACCTCCGAACAGCTGGCGACACTGCCGCTTGGCCGTAGCGCCGAAGCGATTGCGTTGCTCGCGCCGGGCGCAATTTCCGGAAGCGGCGCCTTCAACAATGGCTCACGCTCCACTATCTCGTTCGGCGGCGCTGGCGTGACAGAAAATGCCTATTACATCAACGGCGTTAACGTCACCAATCCTTTCAACAACCTTGGCGGGCTAAGTCTTCCGTACGGCGCGATCGACCAGCAAGAAACCTATACGGGTGGCTATAGCGCGAAGTACGGCCGCTCGACCGGCGGCGTCATCAGCCAAGTGGGCAAGCGCGGCACCAACGAGTGGCATTTCGGAGCGCAGGCGGTATGGGAGCCGAAATCGCTTGCGAGCTCACGCGGCGATGCCTGGTATCCAAATAGCCAACTTCCGGCGAACTACGGTTATGAAGATGATGATCTGCCCGGTACGATCTATCGTCGTGGTAAGGGCGACGTGCAGAACAGGACCGTTTACAGCGCATACGCAGGTGGCCCACTGATCGAAGATCGGTTGTTCATTTTCGTGGCAGGTGAATCCGACAAAGTCGACGGAGCAACCACCAATATCGCGACTGCGGCCCGCGATCAGGGACGGAGCCATTACGAAAATAGTTCGCCAAAGTTCTACGGCAAGCTGGACTGGAATATCAACGATAGCAATATCCTCGAATATACGCGCATCCAGAACAATGACAGACGCTCGGGCGTGTACAACAATTACGACTATGCGTCGTATACCGATCAGGGTCCGTCCGGGCTGTTCACCGATACGTACAAGCTGAAAGACAGTGTCGATATCCTGAAGTTTACCAGCTATATCACCGACGACCTGACCTTGAATGCGACCTGGGGACGCGACACCCAGCACAACCAGCAATGGAACCCCGGAGCGTCGGATCTTCCCAACATCGCCAATCCGACTCTGCAGGATCCGTCAATCACTGGTGGCAGGCGCATTACCAACGGGCAAGCCACGACCTCAGTCAAAGCGAGCGATCCGATCAACAAGAGCCGCAACCTTCGGCTGGAATTGAACTACCGCTTGGGCGACCACGACCTCACCGCTGGCGTAGACAATATGTACTTCAACGCCTACGACGAAGGTGTCTTTACTAGTGGACCGGGGTATCGTTGGATCTACGGAAGTCAGGACGATCCAAGCGAACCAATCAACGGCGCGCTTGGTGTTGGCCCATCCGGTGGCGACGGCTACTTTGTAAACCGCCGCATCCTCACGACGGTAACCAGCATGTCCGTCGAACAAAAGGCCTACTACCTTGAAGATCGTTGGCAGGTCAGCGACAACTGGCTCCTGACGCTGGGTATTCGCAACGACAAGTTCACCAACTACAACAGCGACCACGTGGCCTATGTGGACAGCGGCGACCAGTGGGCCCCGCGCCTTGGCGCAAGTTGGGACGTCTTTGGCGACTCTTCTTTCAAGGTGTTCGCCAACATCGGCCGCTACTATCTGGCTTTACCCAATCAGGTGGCCATCCGCGGAGCGTCCGCTTCGACATTTACAAACGAGTACTTCACCTACTCGGGGATCGATGCCAATGGTGAGCCGACCGGCTTGACTGCACTCGGCCCCGGCCCGGTGTCCTCCAATGGAGAGTATGGCCAGGCGCCCGATCCGAATTCATTCGCACCGAGCGATCTCAAGTCGCAATATCAGGACGAATTCCTGATCGGATTCGAAAAAACACTCGGCGAGAAATGGAATTCGGGCGCCAAGGTCACCTATCGCAAGCTGCAAACTGCAATCGATGACGTCTGCGATCCAGGCCGTATGTCCGATGCACTCACCGCAGCGGGGGGGGATGCCAGCAGCGTGACTATTCCGGGTTGCGTGATGTTCAACCCAGGCGAGACCAACACCTACAACCTTGCCAACAACGACGGCTCTGGCTATACCCAGCTGCGTATGTCGCAGTCCGACTGGGGCTTTACAGACAAGGCCAAGCGTAATTACGTCGCCGTGGATCTGTTTATCGAGCATCCCTTTGACGAAAAGTGGTATGGCCGCGTCGACTACACCTGGTCGCACCTGTACGGCAACACCGAAGGACAGGTGAAGTCGGATCTTGGGCAAGCAGACATTTCCAAAACCCAGGACTGGGATGCGGCGCAGTTGATGTACTACGCGGGTGGCAACCTGGCCAACGACCGTCGGCATCAGTTGAAGGCATTTGGCGCCTACCAATTCACTCCAGAGTGGCTGGCGTCTGCGACGGTGCGGGTGATGTCCGGCACGCCGAAATCCTGCCTGGGCTATTACGCAGGACCTAACGCAGAAGAGTTGAGTTACGACCCGGTCGGTTATGGGTCTTCGTATCACTACTGCTACGGGCAACCGGTTCCAACAGGCAGCGTCGGCGAGACCCCTTGGATCAAGAACCTGGATCTGGGCGTCACCTATCGGCCAGCATTTGCCGATCACAAGCTGGCATTTGCATTGAATGTGTTTAACGTGCTCAATGACCGCTCGGTCAATCGCGTGTCCAGCACTAACGAAGTCAGCCGCCGGACCGTGTCCAACATCTATGGGCTTGGCACCGAAGCTTGGAGCTATAACCAGCCGCGCTACATGCGTCTGACTGCGTCGTACGACTTTTGATTGCACGGGTATCGAAGGCGGCCTCGTCTCTTCGATACCGCGCTCAGCCACGCACAGGCCCCGGCTCGTCCGGGGCTTTTTGTGCTGCCCTGACGCAGCCTGCCCTGCCCCTGCATCACCCGCCCAAAATCACCCGCGCCGCATTATGCCCAGGCGCGCCGGTCACCCCGCCGCCCGGATGCGTGCCGGACCCGCACAGATAGAGCCCGGGAATCGCGCCGCGGTAGGCGCCCTGCCCCAGCAGCGGGCGTGCGCTGAAGAGTTGATTGAGGCTGAGGGCGCCGTGGAAGATGTCGCCGCCGATCAGCCCGAAGGTCCGTTCCAGGTCGAGCGGGCTCAGACTTTGTCGGCCCAGTACCGATGCGGCAAAGCCGGGCGCGTAGCTTTCGACGGTTGCGATCATCAAATCCGCTACTTCCTCGCGATGGTCGTCCCAGTGCCGCCCGTCCGGCAGCACCGGTGCCACGTGCTGGCAGAACAGGCTGGCCACGTGCTGGCCCGGCGGTGCAAGGCTGTCGTCCAGGGTGCTGGGGATCAGCAGCTCCACCACCGGCTCACGCGACCATCCCGATGTCCGCGCGTCGTGCCAGGCGCGGTCCATGTAGTCCAGGCTCGGCGCCAGGATGATGCCGGCGGTGAGATGGTCGCCCTCGCCCGGCAGCGCGGTGAAGTCCGGCAGGCGCGACAGCGCGACATTCATGCGAAAGGTGCCCGAGCCGCAGCGGTAATGCGCAATGCGCTCGCGCGTGTCGTGAGGCACGTCTTCGGTGCGCATCAGCCGCTGGTACAACAGTTTCGGATTGACGTTGGCCACCACGCACGCCGCGCGGATGGTCTGGCCATCGGCGGTGACCACGCCCACTGCGCGGCCGCGTTCCACCAGTACGTGGTCCACCGCGCACGCCGTGCGGATCTGCGCGCCGGCTGCACGGGCGCTGGCCGCCATGGCCTGGGTGATCGCACCCATCCCGCCGATGGCATGCCCCCAGGCGCCCTTGACGCCATTGCTTTGACCGAACACATGATGCAACAACACGTACGCGGTGCCCGGCGTGTACGGACTGGCGTAGTTGCCGACGATGCCGTCGAAGCCGAACAGCGCCTTGATCGGTGCGCTCTCGAACCAGCGATCCAGATACTCGGCGGCGGAGACGGTGAACAGGTCGAGCAACTCGCGTCGTAGCGCCAGCGGCAACCCCTGCAGCTGCAGTCCGACCTTGCCGGCGCGCCATAGCTGCGGCAATGCCTGCAACCAGCCGCCCTCGGTCACATCCGGCGGTGCCTGCAGGGCCAGGGAACGCAGGACATCGGCCAGTTGTTCCAACCGCGCTTCGTAGGCAGGCAATGCCGCTGCATCATGCGCAGAAAACTTGGCGACTTGCTGCGCCGTCCGCCCCGCGCCTGCCAGCAGATAGCGGCCATCGGGGAGCGGCAGGAAGTTGTTGATGCGTCGCGGCACCACGCGCAAGCCGTGCCGTTCCAATGCCAGTTCGTCGATGACCCTGGGTTGCAGCAACGACACCGTGTACGCCGCGACGGAATTGCGAAAGCCGGGATGGAACTGCTCGGTAACCGCCGCACCGCCGACCACCTCACGCGCCTCCAGCACCAGCACGCGCTTGCCGGCGCGCGCCAGGTAGGCCGCGCATACCAGGCCGTTGTGACCGGCGCCAATGATCAGCGCATCCAGGGATGGGTCGCGGGTCGACATACCCTTCTATATAGCATCGCGACTTCCCGCGGGCCACGCGTCGGATCTGGATCCTCCCGGGCAAAGATGGGCTCCACCACCGGCATCCATGACCTTCGACACCCATGCGCCGAATCGTACAGAACGGTAGAGTGCCGTCACGGCTCTGTGGTGACGGAGCCCCCAATCGACTGTTGCTCCTGGAGCCTTTGTGATTCGAACACCTCATCTATTGACGCTGACCCTGGCCGTGGCCGCCGCGCTGAGCGGTTGCAAGAAGTCCGACGACACGGCAGCTACCGCCCCTGCGGGAGACGCTGCGGCCACCACGCCTGCCGCGCCCAAGACGCTGACCCTGGACCAGAGCAAGCTGCCGGCGGTGAACCAGTTCACCGCGGCCGATCTGGACGCCAACGGCAATGCCTGCACCGACCTCAATGCCTACGCCAACGCCAAGTTCCTGGCCGCCAACCCGGTGCCGGGCGACCGCACCAGCTGGGGCGCGTTCGAAATGCTCGACGAGCGCTCCAATGCGATCCAGCAGCAGCTGGCCGAACAGGCCGCCGCCGATACCGGCGCCACCGGCGTGGAAAAGATCGTCGGCGACCTGTGGTCCACCGGCATGGACGAAGCCAAGATCAATGCCCAGGGCATGGAGCCGCTGAAGCCGGAACTGGCCGCCATCGACGCGATCAGCGACCAGGCCAAGTTGGTGGACTACCTGCGCAGCAGCGCCGCCAAGGGCAACAACGATCTCTTCAGCTTCGGTGCCGAGGCGGACTTCAACAAGTCCAGCCAGAACATCGCCTACGCCATGCAGGGCGGGCTGGGCCTGCCGGATCCGGAGTACTACACCAGTGCCGGCAACAAGGCCAAGCTGGAAGCCTACCAGGCGCATATCGCCAAGGTGCTGGAGCTGTCCGGCGTGGCCGCGGCCGATGCCGCCACCCAGGCCAAGCAGGTCGTGGCCTTCGAGACCCGCCTGGCCAAGGTCTCCAAGACCAGCACCGAAATGTCGCGCGACGCCAAGCTGGCCTACAACCCGGTCACCCCGGCCGAGGCCGACAAGCTGACCCCGAACTGGTCGTGGACCGAGTTCTTCACCTCGCAGGGCGTGGCCACGCCGGAGATGTTCTCGCTGGCCATCCCGGCCTTCCACCAGGAAGTGAGCAAGATGATCGCCGATACCGACCCGGCGATCTGGCGCGCGTACCTGCGCTTCCACACCGTCGATGGCGCCTCGCCGTTCCTGAGCCAGCCGTTCGTGGATGAGAACTTCGCGTTCTACAACAAGACCCTGCGCGGCCAGAAGGAAATCAAGCCGCGCTGGAAGCGCGTGCTGGCCACCATCAATGGCCAGGCCGGCGAGACGCTGGGCCAGATGTACGTCAAGGTCGCCTTCCCGGCCGATTCCAAGGCCAAGATGGAAACCCTGGTCACCAACCTGCGCACCGCGCTCAAGGCCCGCATCGAAAAGCTGGACTGGATGAGCCCGGAGACCAAGGCCAAGGCGATCGCCAAGTGGGAAAGCTTCACGCCCAAGATCGGCTACCCGGAAAAATGGCGCGACTGGAACGGCTTGAGCACCGGCCGCGATAGCTACCTGGGCAACGCGCTGGCTGTGCAGGAATTCAACTACAAGTGGAACCTGTCCAAGATCGGCAAGCCGGTGGACAGGACCGAATGGGGCATGAGCCCGCAGACGGTCAACGCCTATTACAGCCCGCTGCAGAACGAGATCGTGTTCCCGGCCGCCATCCTGCAGCCGCCGTTCTTCGACCCGAACGCGCCGGAGGAAATGAACTACGGCGGGATCGGCGCGGTGATCGGCCATGAGATGACCCACGGCTACGACGACCAGGGCAGCCGCTTCGGTGCCGATGGCAACTTCATCGCCGATCCGGGCTGGTGGACGCAGAAGGACCTGGACGCATTCAAGGCCCGCACCGGCAAGCTGGTGGCGCAGTTCGACAGCTACCGCACGCCGGCAGGCGACAAGGTCAAGGGCGACCTGACCCTGGGCGAGAACATCGCCGACCTGGGCGGCCTCAACACCGCCTATGACGCGATGAAGGCCGCCACCGCCGGCAAGGACGATCCCAAGACCGACGGCATCACCCGCGACCAGCGCTTCTTCCTCAACTGGGCCACGGTGTGGCGCCGCAACTTCACCCCGGAAGAACTCGTTGTGCGCCTGAAGACCGACCCGCATGCGCCGGCCAACTTCCGCGCCATCGGTGCGCCGTCGAACATGCCGGCCTTTGCCGCCGCGTTCTCGTGCAAGCCGGGCGATGCGATGGTGCGTCAGGGCGACAAGCAGGTGGTGATCTGGTAATTGCGCATTGGCTGTAAATGATGCGGGCGGCGATCGAAAGATCGTCGCCCGTTTTTTTGCAGGCAATATGGCGCTCGATAAGCGGCTGCAAGCGCTTCCAATGCGACAACACCGGACAGGCCCGCACGCGCGGGCCTGTCACGTTCATGCAAACGGCCGTTGGCGAGGACGAAGGGCAGCAGGCGCCTGCCTGCACGGCCCCCGGCCTTGCTAAACTCCGCCGACTTTACTCTGGCCACCCTTCGTCTCGATGCCCACCATTCGTCCGCTTGCCCTCGCTCTTGGCTTCAGCCTGATCTCGCTGCTGTCCGCCCCCGACGCCGACGCCGCTCGCAAGAAGAAGGCCGCAGCGCCCAAGGCTCCGGCTGTCTCGGCGGCCTGCACCAATTTCTACGACTACGCCAACGCCAGCTGGCTCAAGTCCAACCCCGTGCCGCAGGCCGGCGCCGTCACCGCGCTGGGTCAATTGTCCGAGCGCGCCCTGCAGCAGCAGCGCGAGTTGCTGGATGCATCGATGAAGGCTCCGCAGGGCAATGTGCAGAAGTTGCTCGGCGATTTCTGGGCCAGCGGCCTGGACGAAGCTGCCGTCGAAAAGGACGGCTCCAACCCGATCGCGCCTCTGCTCTCGCGCATCGACGCGATCAAGAAGGCCAAGGATGTGCCCGCCTCGATCGCCGCGCTGCACCAGGTCGGTATCCCGGTCGGCTTCAACTTCGGCCCGGACGTGGACCTGAAGGCGCTGGACCGCCATATCGGCTACTTCATGCAGGGCGGCATGGGCCTGCCCGACCCGGCCTTCTACACCCGCACCGACGCCGACACCCAGGCGCTGATGGGCCGCTACCGCGCCTACGTCAAGCAGATCCTGGCGCTCACCGGCACCGCCGCCGACAAGCTCGACGCCGATGCCGCTTCGGTGCTGCAGATCGAAACCGCACTGGCACGTAGCGCGCAGTCGGTACAGGGGATCAACAACCCGTTCAACAACTACGCCCCGATCGCCACCAAGGAACTGACCAAGCAGTACAAGAACCTGCGCCTGGCCGATTTCCTGGAAGCGCAAGGCGTCAAGGACGACCTGGTATCCATGGCCGACCCGGCCATGTTCAAGCAGCTCGACAGCATGATCGTCAGCATCAAGCCGGAACAGTGGAAGGCCTACCTGCGCTGGCGCGTGGGCGATGCCATGGCGCCGTACCTGTCCAAGAGCTTCCACGACGCCGAATACCAGTTCCGCGGCCGTCTGCTGCGTGGCGACGCCGTGCCGCCGCAGCGCTGGCAGCAGGTGCTGGACGCGATCAACGTGGCCGCCGGCCCGATGCTCGGCCGCGAATACGTGGCGCGTTACCTGAGCAGCGATACCCGCCGCCAGGCCGAAGCCATCGCCGACCAGGTGCGCGATGCGCAGCTGGCCGCGCTGGACCGCACCGGCTGGGGCAATGGCCAGGCGGTTGCCGAAGCCAAGGCCAAGCTGGCCGCGACCAAGATCGAAGTCGGCGCGCCGCGCCGCGACCTGGACTACACCGTGCAGCCGATGGGCCGCGGCAGCTTCGGCGGCAACATGCTGATCGCCTCGACCTGGCGTCACCGCGAGGAAATGAAGCGCATCGGCAAGGGCAACGCCGACCGGCGCTGGGACGTGCTGCCGCAGCAGCCCGCCGTGGCCTACGACATCGCGCAGAACCGCCTGATCGTCACCGCTGCGGTCCTGCAGGCACCAGTGCTGGGCGCCGGCAGTACGCCGGCCGCGCAGTACGGTGCCTACGGCGCACTGGTGGCGCACGAACTCACCCGTGCCATCGATGCCAAGGGCGCACTGGTCGATGCCAAGGGCGAACTGCGCAACTGGTGGACCCCGGCCGAGAAGGCGCTGTGGACCCAGCTGACCGGCAAGGTGGCCAACCAGTTCGCCGCCTATCCGTACCCGGGCGTGCCCACTGCCAAGGTCAATGGCACCCAGACGGCCGAAGAGAACCTGGCCGACCTGGCCGGCGTCGAACTGGCCTGGCAGGCCTTCAGCAAGGCGCAACCCGCCACCACCGAGGCCGACAAGCAGGCCTTCTTCACTGCCTGGGCCGGCCTGTGGGCCCAGCAGCTGTCGCCGAACGAGGCGGTGCAGCGCGCCAGCGCCGACATCCGCGCACCCGGCCAGTGGCGCACCAACGGCCCGCTGTCCAACCTGCCGGAATTCGGTGCAGCGTTCAGCTGCAAGGCCGGCCAGCCAATGCAGCGCGTGGACGCGGACCAGATCAAGATCTGGCGCTGATCATCGCGCTGGTAGTAATGAAAAAGAGCGCGGAACCCGCGCTCTTTTTTTGTCCACTGTCTGCCCGATCCTGTAGGAGCGGCCCCGGCCGCGACAGCAGCACCGATAACGCCCATCGCGGCCTGGGCCGCTCCTGCCGATGAAGCATCTCCGCCACCGTGCCGCTTGACCTCAGCGCACCACGCGCAGCGGCGGCTTGCGCCCCTTGTGGCCGCCCTTGCCACCACCGAACGGCGGCTGGCCACGCCAATAGCGGATCATCAACCAGCCGAACAACATGCCGCCCAGGTGCGCGAAATGCGCCACGCCCGGCTGCCAGCCGGTTGCGCCCAGGAACAATTCGATCGCACCGAACACGATGACGAAGGTGCGCGCCTTCATCGGGATCGGTGGGAACAGCAGCATCACGCGTTGATTGGGGAACAGCATGCCGTAGGCCAGCAGCAGACCGAACACGCCACCGGATGCTCCGACCACCGGCGCACCGCTCTGTGTAAACCACGCCATCAGCAGTTGGCACACACCGGCGCCGGCCACGCTCACCAGGTAATAGGTCAGAAAGCGCTTCTGCCCCCAGGTCTGCTCCAGCGGCGCACCGAACATGAAAAGCGCCAGCATGTTGAAGAACAGATGATTGAAGCCGCCATGCAGAAAGGCGTAGGTCAGCAACTGCCATGGCATGAAACTGGCGCCCGGGGAGAACGCATCGAAGCCGTTGGACAGCGGCCACAGCATCAGCCATGACAGGACGCTATCGGATGGCAGCACGCCGGCGCCCAGGTCGCCCACCGCCCATTGCAGCAGGAACAAGCCGATGTTGGCGATCAATAATGCTTTGGTGACGGGCGGCAGTTGAGGCATGGCGGCATCCTTCGGAATGCTACCCATGATACCGGCAGGCTTATGAAGGTCCCCACACGGCCGCATCCAACCGCTGCGCGGCCGTGGCACGCCGCACACGCCCCTGCACCACTGGCACGCCTTCGGCACGCAGGCGCTGGCATTGCTCATCGTAGCCGGGCGAGTCAGGCGCAAAGGCGATCCGGCCATCACTACGCAGCACCCGGTGCCAGGGCAACTGCGGGTCGTCGTTGCCGCTGAGCACGCGTGCCACCAGCCGCGCACGGCCCGGCAGGCCGGCGCGCTGAGCAACGTCCCCGTAACCGGCGACCGCGCCCGCCGGAATCGCGTGGATCACCTCGAGAATTCGCAGCCGCGCCTGCTCGCCGGACAGTGCCTCTCCCTTGGAAGCGACTCGCCTGGCAGGGCTGGCAGATGGGGGCGGCATGGAACGGCGAGACTTCGACATCGCGCAAGCATGCCAGCTGACGGGCATGGGTGTGCGTATCGAATCCTTCCAAGCGAAGGGAAGTGACAAGCCTCGCAACGGAAAAACTACAAGCCCCTCTCCCCCACGGGAGAGGGGTTGGGGTGAGGGTACGGGCGCAGCCACGCAAGCCACAATCACCTGGATGCAGCGGCCGATGAGGGCGTCCGGGGGGCAACATCAGCTCAAGGTTGACCGACCCATCGCTTGGATACCGACCCCCACCCCAACCCCTCCCCCGCAGCGGGAGGGGCTTGACTCCGGCTACCGTCTACACTCACTCACTGCATCAACACGATCTCTTCGGACGAGGTGGGATGGATGGCCACCGTCTCCTCGAAGTCGCGCTTGGTCGCGCCCATCTTCACCGCCACCGCAAAACCTTGCAGCATCTCGTCGGCGCTCTCGCCCAGCAGGTGCACACCGACCACGCGCTCTTCCTCGCCCACACAGACCAGCTTGAACAGGCTGCGCTGCGGCGCGTCGGCCAGTGCATGCAGCATTGGACGGAAGTTGCTGCGGTACACGCGTACCGCACCGGGGTAACGCGCGCGCGCCTGCTCTTCGGTCAAGCCAACATGGCCGAGCGGCGGATGCGAAAACACCACGCTTGGCACATTCTCGTAATCCATGCGCGCATCGGGCTGGTTGCCGAACAGCCGATCCATCAACTTGCGCCCCGCCGCGATCGCCACCGGCGTCAGGCCGACCTTGCCCGCCACATCGCCGATCGCGTGGATATTCGGCACGTTGGTGGTCTGCGCGTCGTCCACCAAGACCTCACTCTTGTCGCCCACCCTCACGCCAACGGTCTCCAGTCCCAGGCCGGCGGTATTGCCGCGCCGGCCTACGGCGAAGAACACCTTGTCGAACACGTCGTTGCCCTGCTCGCCGGGGTGCACGGGATGGCCATGCACGCGCAAGCCGCCCTGCGCATCGCGTTCCAGGCCGGTGGTGGTGAACCCGAAGTGCAGGCGTACGCCCAGGTGGCGCAGATTGTCGGCCAGTTGCAGGGTGAGTTCGGCATCGAAGCGCTCCAGCAAGCGCTCACCCTGCACGTAGAGATGCACACGACTGCCCAGGGCCTGCAGCAGGCCGGCGATTTCCACCGCGATGTAACCACCGCCGATGATCGCCACCTGCGCCGGTGCATGGCAGAGATTGAAGAAGTCGTCGGACACTTCGCCGTGTTCGGCGCCGTCCACGTCCGGGCGCATGGGATGCGCGCCGGTTGCGATCACGATGTGCTCGGCAGTCACTGCGATGCCATCGCCGCCCATCACCGTATGGCGGTCCTGCAGGACGCCGCGTTGCGGGATCAGCACCACGCCGTCGTCGTTGAGGCGGCGCCGATAACTGGCGTGGATGTTGGCGATATAGCCCTGCCGATGCGTGACCAGTTCTTTCCACGCCAGTGTCGGCCGCGGCACGTCGAAGCCGAGTGCGCTGGCCAGTTCGATCTTGCCGGCCAGGTCTGCGGCCAGCCACATGGCCTTTTTCGGCACGCATCCGAGATTGACGCAGGTGCCGCCCAATTCCCCCGGCTCCATGATCGCCACACGTGCGCCATGCTTGGCAGCGCGAAATCCTGCGGCCAGGCCGCCGGAGCCGCCGCCCAGAACCAGCACGTCGTAGTCGTAACGTGCACTCATGCGTAGCGCTCCGCCCGGTAGGGATGCGGGTCCAGCGCAGGTGCGCGGCCCGTGATCAGGTCGGCCATCAATTGTCCACTTGCAGTGCTCATGCTGATTCCGAGCATGCCATGTCCGGCTGCGAGCCAGACGTGAGGACGGCCCGGTATTGCGCCCAGCACCGGCACATCGTCCCAGGTCATCGGCCGCCATCCATACCAACGCTCGATCAGCGCCGGCCCGCGGGGTGCATGCAGATACTCGGCCGCCGCGCGCTCCAGCGCTGCCAGGCGGGTGGGATTGAGCTGCGTGTCGTGACCGGAAAATTCCATCGTGCTGCCGATCCGCAAGCGGTCGCGCCAGGGCACCACGAACACCCAGCGATCCTTCAGCACCACCGGGCGACGCGGCATCAGGGCTGGCGCGCTGTAGGTGATGGAATAGCCCTTGCCGGCCTGCACCGGCAGACGCAGGCCGAGCTGTGCCGCCAGCAACGGCGACCATGGCCCGGTGGCGATCACCACCTCGCGTGCGTGCAGCGTGCCATGTGCGGTGCGCACGCAGACCGCCGAGGGCTCGGCGATCACCGCCTCCACGCGACAGTGCGCATCGAGTTGCGCACCTTGCGCGCGCAATACCCTGGCCAGTTCGGCGGTATAGCGCTCCGGGCGCAGATGCGCGTCGCCCGGAAAATGGATGGCACCGGCAATCCCCTCGCGGAACGCCGGATCCTGCCGCGTGTACTCTGCGCCTTCGATCACCTGCGCCTGGATTCCCCACTGCGCCAGCAGCGCGCATTGATCGCGGTACTTCGCAAAGCCGCGCGCATCGCCGAAGACATAATCCAGCCCGTCGGTGCGGAACTCGCACTCCAATGCATAGCGCGCCACCCACTCGTCCAGGCGCTGGCGCGCATCGTGCAGCAGGGCCGCACGCGCCTGCGCACTGGACTGCCAGTCGCGTGCATTGCAGCGCCGCGCAAACCGCAGCAGCCAGTGCCACAGCGCCGGGTCCAGACGCGGCGGGATGTACAGCGGCGCATCCGGTGTCAGCATCCACTTCAGCGCCTGCGCGATCATGCCCGGTGCCGCCAACGGCGGCGCATGGCTGGGCGTGATGGTGCCGCAGTTGCCATGCGAGGTGGCAGCGCCCAGCGCTCCGGCATCGACGACACGCACCTGCCGGCCCGCCTCCAGCAACGCCAGCGCCGTGGCCAGCCCGATCGCGCCGGCGCCGATCACCACAACATCCTCGCGCCCGCCAGCCACTGGGCGCTAGCGGCCGCGCGCGTTGCCGCGCCGCATCGGCGGCACCCGCAGATAGGTTGCGCTGCGCCACACCCATTCCACCGGACCGAAACGGAACCAACGCAACCACGCCTGGCTCGCCACTACCTGCAGGGCGAACAGCCCTAGCGCGAACGGCAGCTGCCACACGCGCGGCAGCCGTTCGAAATAGCCCAGCCCGTAGCCGTAGAAGATCCAGGTGCACAGCAGCGACTGCAGCAGATAGTTGCTCAGGGCCATACGCCCGGCAGGCGCAAGCCAGGCCAGGTGCGATGCAAACCGGATGACCCACGCGGCGTAGCCAAGACTCATCAACGGCCCGGCCACCAGCGCCAGCGCGAACGCTGCGCAGACACGCATGCCCAGATCCGTCGGGTCCATCCACGGCGCCAGCATGTAGCTCAGCAGCATCACGCCCAACCCGAGCGGCAAGGCGCCGTAGCGCAACGCGCGGAACAGACGTGGAAAACGCGCGGGCGCGGCGATCGCACCACTGCGCACGAACCAGCCGCCCAGCAGAAACATGCCGAGCATGGCCGGGCCGTTGATGCTGAGCCCGCTCAGCGCCTGGCGCAGGTCGTGCCAGCGCTGCGCGGTGGCCTGCAGATAACTGCCGCTACCGAAGGCGGCGCGTTGCGCCTGCACATTGGCCGCGCTCTGCTGCGCCACCTCCGCCATGGCGGCCTTCCATTCCACCGCCGATGCCGGGTCGGCGTGCAACATCGCACTGACCAGACCGGACACCAATGCCAGCGCGGGCGCGCAGGCGTAGACCAGCGCGGCCAGCCACGGCAGTGCCACTGCCGGCGCGCTGCGCGTGCCCAACAGCACGACCGCCAGCAACGCATAGGTCACCAGGATGTCGCCGGACCACAGCAGCAGCGCATGCACAAGGCCAATCACCAGCAAGCCGACGGTGCGGCGCAGATACATCGCGTAGAAGCCACGCCCGGCCTGTTCGGCACGCTGCGCCATCAGCGCAAAGCCCATGCCGAACAATAGCGAGAACAAGGTGTAGAACTTGCCCTGCACGAAGATGTAGACCAGCGCGTCGGCCATGCGGTCGGCGCCATGCCAGTGCGGCTCCACGCCACCGATGGCCAGATCCAGCGGACCGACGAAGGCTTCGATGTTCATCAGCAGGATGCCGAGCAGCGCAAAGCCGCGCAGCACATCCAGCACGGCGATGCGCTCGTGCAAGGCAATGGGGAACAGCAGGTCGCGTGACGTCATCGCAGCTCAGACATTCGGACACAGGTGGCGCCGCGCGCAATGCAAACGGCCCGCCAGTCGGCGGGCCGTCGGAACCATGGCTGCGACCGGCGACGCTCGACCAGGCATGACGCAACGGATGGCAGGCACCGGCCACGTCGGAACGCCTGCGTGCAGCCGTGGTGCAGGCAACACCAGATCCGCCGCCGCCCCATGAGTGGCTGCGCAAGCGAACTGTTCGTGGTGTCTGAGGTTGCTGACAAAACGTGGCGAGCGGTCTGCAAATGGGTGTGGGCGGCGCACAGGAACCGGCATGGACACGGCACTGCCGATTCCGCGCACCGGCCGCGTCCTCCTGGCGGCGGCGCAGCCGTCCTGATCGCCGCTGTTAGTGGTGATGCCCGCCGTCGCCGTGGACATGTCCATGGTCGCGCTCTTCCTGCGAGGCCTCACGCACGTCGATGATCTCCACGTCGAAGTGCAGGTCCTTGCCGGCCATCGGGTGATTGAGGTCGACATCGACCACGCTCATGCCGACCTTCTGCACGGTGACCGCGCGCGGGCCGAAGTTGGTCTGCAGCACCACCTGCGTGCCCGGCACCAGCTTGGTGGCACCGAAGTGCTTCTTGGGCACGCGCTGGCTCAGGCCTTCGCGGTATTCGCCGTAGGCCTCGGTGGCCTTGACGTCGACGCCGAAGCTTTCGCCGGCTTCCTTGTCCATCATGGCCGCTTCCAGGCCGGGAATGATGTTGCCGTGGCCGATCAGGATCGCCAACGGATCGCGTTCCTTGGAGCTCTCGATCGGCTCCTGGCCGATCTCCGAAACGGTGTAGTGGAAGCGGACGACGCTGTCTTTTTCGATCTTCATGCGTAGCTCTGAATGAGGCTGCCCGGTGGCAGAGGGTGGAGGACGGCTTGTCGGCCGCCGGGTGCGCCGCCATCATGGCGACCTTCCGAACCGCCCATTATCCCGGCTCCATGCATATCACGCCAGTTTTCGCCGTCCGCGCGCATCGCGCGACGGCCTGTTTGCTGCTGGGCCTGCTCCTGCTGGGCGGCTGTTCGACCAAGCCCCCGGCGCGCCGCCCGTCCGCCCCGCCTCCGGCGGCGCGGGTGTGGCCGCAGGTGCCACCAGCCGACCCGGCTGCCGCCAACAATATCCTGATGCGTGCGCTTGGCCTGGTTGGCACGCCCTACCGGTACGGCGGCAACACGCCGGACACCGGTTTCGACTGCAGCGGCCTGGTCACGTATGTCTATAAGGACGTCCTGTCGCTGTCGCTGCCGCGTACCTCGCGCGAGCTGGCCGCCATCCAGGGCCCACGGATTTCACCCGAAAAGCTGGCGACAGGCGACCTGGTGTTTTTCAGCTCGGGTGGGAGTGTGACCCACGTCGGTATTTATGTGGGGGAAGGCCGCTTCGTGCATGCCCCGACCACCGGCGGCACAGTTCGCTTGGATTTCCTCGACGGGGCCTACTGGCGTGACCATTATTCAGGTTCGAAGCGGGTTTTGCACTGAAATGTGATGCTCATCACAAGTAATAAAACGGAAAGTTAACTTTTTTTGAACGTAACGAATCGTTCACCAGGGCATCATCCCGCATCGACAGCAGAATTGTGATTCCCGCGTGACGAACGACGAACAGATCAAGCCTGGCGCCGCCCCGCTTCCGCTCCGGAAACCGCTCCGCCTGCTTTGCGCTACCGCCCTCTGGATTGCCGCACTGCCCGCGCTGGCGCAAACCGCCGCTGGCGCCCCATCCGCTCCGCAGACGACCACGCCAGACAGCGCCGTCGCCGCCGAGAAAGCCGCTACCCGCAGCCGCGCCGACGCCGCTGCCACCGCTACCCTGGCCGCCCTGCTTCCGCACCTGGCTGCCAATGACGCCATTCCGCTGATGGACCGCTCGGCGATGTTCGCCGGCGACCTCAGCCGCCTGCTTGCCAACTACGACGTGTCGCAGAGCGCGGCCAATGCTGCGCAGAACGCCGTGGCCGACAGCCGCGTGCAGGTGATCCTGCAGCGCGCCATGGCGCTGCTGGGCACCCCGTACGTCTGGGGCGGCGAATCCACCGAAGGCTTCGACTGCAGCGGCCTGGTGGGTTACGTGTTCAAGACCGCGCTCGGCATCGACCTGCCGCGTGTTTCGCGCGACATCGCCCGCGACGAATCGGCCGAACTGATCAAGGACCCGAACGCACTGAAGGCTGGCGATCTGGTGTTCTTCGGCAGGCGCGGCCGCATCGATCATGTCGGCCTGGTGGTCGGCGACGGCAAGTTCCTGCATGCCCCCAGCCGCGGCAAGGACGTGCGCGTGGATTCGCTCGCCAGTGGCTACTGGAGCGAGAAGTTCATCCAGGCGCGCCGGGTGCTGTAACGTCCCCGGGTACCCTGCGTCGATGACAAAAGGCCGCGGCATTCCCGCGGCCTTTTTATGCGTTGCGCAATGCAGGCGGGCCACTGGTCATGTGACTGACATTTGGCGCCCCCTCCGACATCTGCTGGCGCCCCAGCTGCCAGCCCGGCAAGGCGAGCCGAGCACCACGCGATGTATCCCCACTGGCCCGCCGACGGCCGGAGGATTCCTGGCCGCGCAACCTGTCGATCACCGCGAGGTGTCGGCCTTGTAATGGGCCATGGTGTCCTCGATACCCTTGCTCAGCTCCATCACCTTGAGCGCATACTCGGCCAGGCGCTGGTCTTCGGGCGTATCCGGCCGCCAGGAAGGCACTTCCACCGGTGTGACGCCGTCCGGATCCATCGCCACGAACACGATGATGCAGTGGGTACACAGGCGCGAGTCGCCGCCCATCGGGCTGCGCGCACGCACATCGATGGCGAGATGCATGCTGCTGCGGCCGGTGTAGACCAGCTTGGCCGACACCGCGACCAGATCGCCGATGCGCACCGGTGCCACGAAGCGGATGCCGCCCACCGCAACGGTCACGCAGTAATGTCCGCTCCAGCCACTGGCCGCGGCAAAACCGACCTGGTCGATCCATTTCATCACCACCCCGCCATGCACCTTGCCGCCGAAGTTGACGTCGCTGGGCTCGGCCAGGAAACGAAATGTCAGATCACGCTGTTGGCCAATCACTGCACGCTCTCGCTGGGGGATGGGCGGGAAGTGTGCCATGCGCGCGCTGTCCGGCCCACGCGTCACGCGCAATGCAATCGCAGTGGTCGAGGAACGGCTCACGGCGGACACCGCGGACTGCGGCTCGCGCAGCATCTTCCATGCAGGCATTCGGAGCGCCAGTGCGCTTCCGCCTTTGCCATTACAGGCGAGGATCTCTGCAGTGCCGGGCCATACACCACCGAGCGAGGCCCGGTCAGGGTGTGGCCGCCGCGATCAGCGAGCTACCGCCCCGGGTTGTCCTGCTTGCGAAGACACAGCCAGGGAAAGTGCGGCTGTCGCCGCCTGAGCACTCGCCCAAGTCGCGCGGCGGGCCGACGCGGATCGAATAGCCAGCGCACCTGGAACGGGTCGAAGATGGCGTAGGTGTGCTGGTGATATTGCTCGGCCAACGCAGGCACGCCCAGCCCGGTGAAATAGCGCAGGCTGCGCGCGGCGCTGTCGGCGGCGCGTTGCCGGTCCGCGTAGAGAGGGCTGTCGAGAATATGCAGTTCGCCGTCATCGCGCAGTTGGGCCAGCAGGTGACACACCAAGGCGGCCGGATCCTGGAAATACTGGATGCAGGCAGGCACCACGATGACATCGAACACATCGCGTGGCAGCGCCAGGGTGTGGATATCGGCGGCGACGAAACTGAGGCGTTGCTCGTGGCCGAATACGCGTGCGGCCTGGGCAAGTTCGGTGCGGTTGACGTCGATGCCGCAGACATCGCGTTGCAGCGCCTGTGCCAGCAGGTGCGACAGCCAGCCGTTGCCGCAGCCCAGTTCCAGAATGGCGCCCTCGCCCGCCCGCGTGTGCAGGTGTTGCACCAGCAACGCGCTGGACAGCGCGCGCACCTGCCATTCGAGGCTGGCGCCCAACGCGCCGCCAGGATGCGGCAGGCTGCGGACCTGGGTATCGGTATACATCCGGCCTTCCTGCCGCCGCACCTGCAGGTAGCGGTCCTCGAACGGATCGGCGGCCAGGCTGCGCTGCACGAACACCCCGTCGACGGTCTCCAGTTCGGACAATTGCGCCAGGCGCTCGCGTAACACAGCAAATCCAACCGTCATCGGCCGCGCTCAGCGAAGCGGCTTGGCGCTGTCCGCCGGTGGATCTTCCAGCCCGACATTGGTGGACGCGGCGTCGTACACCGTCTTGTCCAGCAGGCCGGTTTCCTTGGCCACCAGCACCGGCACCAGCATCTGCCCGGTCACATTGGTCATGGTGCGCATCATGTCGAGCACGCGATCGATGGCATACAGATAGCCAATCACTTCCAGCGGCAAATTGGCCGCGCTCAGCACCACCGTGGCCATGATCACCGCCGTGCCCGGCACGCCGGCGGTGCCGAAGCTGCCCAGCACCGAGGCGATCAGCACCACGAAATACTGGTTGGCGGTCAACGGTACGCCGGTGTACTGGGCGATGAACACCGCGCACAGCGCCGGGAAGATCGCACCGCAGCCATCCATCTTGATGCTGGCGCCCAGCGGCACCGCAAAGGCCGCGTAGTCTTTGCTCACGCCCAGGTTATGCGTGATCGAACGCATCGCCACCGGCATCGCGGCAAAGCTCGACGAACTGACGAACGCCACCTGCATGCCGGGTGCGGCGCCGCGGAAGAACTTCCACGGGTTCAGCCCATGCACCAGCAACAGGCTGCTGTAGACCACCACGATGTGGATGGCGCAGGCCAGATACAGCGCCAGCACGAAACTGCCGAACGGCAGCAGTTTCTGGAAGCCGTAGCTGCCGACCAGGCCGGCGATCAGGCCGAAGGTGCCGAGCGGGGTCATCTCCAGCACGAAGCGCGTGACCTGGATCATGATCTCGCTCATCTGCGCGGTGAGCTTGCGTGCCTCGGCCACGCGCTCGCCGAGCTTGACCATCGCAAAGCCGAGCAAGGCGGCAAAGAAGATCACCGGCAGGATCGAGCCGCGCCCGGCCGCCAGCACGGTTTCACCGGCGGCGTTGGTCTTGGTGCCGATGCCGGTCAGCGCATAGAACGGATTGGACGGCACCACGTCCAGCAGCACCTTGATCGGGCTGGGCACATCGCGCGGTTTCCAGCCGGAGTCCACGCTCAGATTGAAGTGGCCGGCGCCCGGCTGCAGCAGCGTGCCCACCGCCAGCCCCACCCCAACGGCCAAGGCCGCGGTGATCACGAACCACACGAAGGTACGCCCGCCCAGCGCAGCCACCGACTTCTGCCCATGCAACGAGGAGATCGCATTGATCACCGCGAAGAACACCAGCGGCACGGCGATCATCTTGATCAGGGTGACGTACAGATCGCCCAGCGGACCGAACCACACCTCGGCCGCCGGCCCCATGGCCCAGCCAGCCAGTGCGCCCAGGACGAAGCCGGCCACCACGCGCTGCCAGAACGGAATGCGCAACCAGGCCGCAACCAGTCTCATGTCGTCGAATCATCCGGGGGAGAGTGCATGCACCTTAGCGCAGGGGCGCGCAACCGGCGAGGCCACGACTGGAACAGCGGCGTGTCATCTGTGCGACGGGCGCCGGCCGGCATAATGGGCACTGATTCAGCCACGAGTTCGAACCCGATGCGTTATCGCCTGCCTGCCCTCGCCGCCCTGACCACGCTGTGCGTGGCCGCCTGCGCCTCCACCTCCGGCACCACCGCCCCTGCACCTGCTGCGGTCAAGGTGGACGTGCCGCCAGTGGCGCATCCGGCCGGCGAGACCCCGCAGTGGTGGTACCGCTCCGGCGCGGCGCGTGCGGCCGGCAATGGCGCCATGGCCGGAAAGGCGCGCAACGTGATCCTGTTCCTGGGCGATGGCATGAGCCTGACCACCGTGGCCGCTGCGCGCATCCTGGATGGCCAGCGCAAGGGCGGCCCGGGCGAAGAAAACCTGCTGTCGTGGGAACAGTTCCCCGCCACCGCCTTCAGCAAGACCTACAACACCGATTCGCAGACCCCCGATTCGGCCGGCACCATGACCTCCATCACCACTGGCGTGAAGTCGCACATGGGCGCGATCGGCGTCGGCAGCGGCAGCCGCAGCGATTGTGCCGACAGCCTGGGCAAGGGCCTGCTGAGCTGGCTGCAGCTGGCCGACAGCGCCGGCATGGCGACCGGTATCGTCACCACCACCCGCATCACCCACGCCACCCCGGCGGCCACCTACGCCCATTCGCCGGAGCGCAACTGGGAAAACGACACCGACCTGCCCGAGGCCGCGCGCGCTGCCGGCTGTCAGGACATCGCCCAGCAGTTGCTGTCCACCGCCCGCTATGGCCGCGGCCCGCAGGTGGTGCTCGGCGGTGGCCGTAGCCAGTTCCAGACCGTGCAGGAGCGCGACCCCGAGTACGACGACAAGGTCGGGCTGCGCCTGGACGGGCGCGATCTGGTCGCCGAATGGAAGCAGGCGCACCCGCAGGGCGCCTATGTATGGAACCAGCAGCAGCTGCAGGCCGCAGCCGGTGCACCGGCATTGCTGGGGTTGTTCGAGCCCGATCACATGCAGTTCGACCATGATCGCAACCGCAGCCCGCAGGGCGAGCCCAGCCTGACCGAGATGACCCGCACCGCCATCCAGTCGCTGTCGCGCGACCCCAACGGCTTCGTGCTGATGGTCGAAGGCGGCCGCATCGACCACGCCAACCATGCCGGCAATGCGTATCGCGCACTGGACGAAACGGTGTCGCTGTCCGATGCGGTACGCACTGCCGTGCAGACCGCACCACCGGACACGCTGATCATCGTCACCGCCGACCATTCGCACACGCTCAACTTCGTCGGTTACCCGGTGCGCGGCAATCCGATCCTGGGCAAGGTGCGCGGCACCGGCGGCGAGGAAGGCGACCGCACCCAGCTGGCCACCGACATGGCCGGCCAGCCCTACACCACGCTCAGCTACGCCAACGGCCCGGGCTACACCGGCGCCAGCAACGCCCAGCCGGCCGGCAGCAAGAAATTTCCGCATGAGCCCAGCAGCAGCGAGCCGGCCGCAGGCCGCCCGGACCTGACCCACGTCGATACCGAAGCGCCCGGCTACATGCAGGAAGCGCTGGTGCCGACCAAGTCCGAAACCCACGGCGGCGAAGATGTCGGCATCTGGGCCACCGGCCCGGGCAGCGCGGCGTTCCGCGGCACGCTGGAAGAAAACGTCATCTACCACGTGATCGTGCAGGCCACCCCGCGGCTGCGCGAGCGCCTGTGCAAGGCCGGCACCTGCGATGCCGCCGGCGTGCCGGTGCAACTGCCCGAGCCGGCCGCGTTCGAGGCGGCGGACAGGCGCTGAGATGCAGGCTGGGGGGCCACGGCGGTGGACTGAAAGGCACGATGGGCGCGGCGATGCAGGGCTGCGGGCAGTTGCCGGCGCGCCGCCGGCGCACGCCTTGGCACCGCGGATGCGCACCGCCCGCCAGCGCGCAGAATGCATTCGCTCGTCTGATAGCAGCGCATTGACTGCACCATTGGATCATCGCGGATCGTGAGACCTTGATGACTGCCGCGCCCTTGCTGCCTGCCACACCACCGGGCCCGGTGCTGGTCGCCTACAGCGGCGGCATGGACTCGACGGTGCTGCTGCATGCCCTGGCTGCCGCGCAGGCCTATCGCGACCATGGCCTGCGCGCGGTGCATGTGCACCATGGCCTGCATGCCGATGCCGACGCCTGGGCGGCGCACTGCCGGCAGACCTGCGAGGCATTGGGCGTCCCGCTGCGGACCGTGCATGTCCAGGTCGCACGCGACAGCGGCCTGGGGCTGGAAGCGGCTGCCCGCCAGGCGCGCCACGCCGCCTTCGCCGACGTGCTCGCCAGCGGCCAATGGCTGGCACTGGCGCATCATCGCGACGATCAGGCCGAAACGTTCCTGCTGCGCGCCCTGCGTGCCTCCGGCCCGGATGGGCTGGCGGCCATGCGCGTGCAGCGGCCATTCGCCGCCGGTACCTTGTGGCGCCCGTTGCTGGCGCACGCACGCGACCAGTTGCAGACCTACGCATACGCGCATCGCCTGCAGTGGATCGACGATCCCAGCAACGCCGATCCGCGTTACGACCGCAATTTCCTGCGCACCCACATCCTGCCGTTGCTGCAGCACCGGTGGCCGCAGGCCAGCGAGGCCCTGGCACGCAGCGCGCAGCTGAGCGCCGACGCCGGCGACCTGCTGCTGCACCATGATCTGGCGCTGCTGCCCGCCCTGCTCACCCGACGTGGCGCGCTGGATCTGCAGTTGCTCGCAGCGCAGCCCAGCGCACGACAGCCGCGCCTGCTGCGCGCCTGGGTCAACGCAGCGCATGCGCCACCGCTCCCCGCGCAGGGTGTGGCAGCGTTGCTGCGGGAGATCGACATGCCCGCGTCCGACCGGCAGGCCTGCTTCGCCTGGCAGCAGGTGCAGGTGCGACGCTGGCGCCAGTGCCTGTACCTGCTCCGCACCACGGCAGCCTGGCCGGCGGCGTGGTCCGCGCACTGGGACGGCGCCCGGCCCTTGCAGCTGCCCGATGGTGCAACGCTGGCCCTGCACGCGCCGCAGCAGCTGCACTTCGCCCACCCGTTGCTCGTGCGTGCACGTCACGGCGGCGAGCGCATCGTGCTGCCGCAGCGCAGCCACTCGCATCGGCTCAAGCACCTACTGCAGGCCTCGGACCTGCCGCCGTGGGAGCGCGACCGCCTGCCCATCCTGTGGGACGGCGCACAAGTGCTGGCCGCCGGCGATCGCATCGTCTCGGCCCCCCTGCACGCCTGGCTGCAGGCCAATCACGCCAGCCTGCACTGGCAGGCAAGCAGCCCGGCGAATTGACCGCCCTGGCTGCGCCCCGCACACTTCCACGATGGCCAAGAAGTCCTTGAACGAAACATCCCCGGTTGCCCGCTTTGAACAGTCGCTGGAAGAACTCGAGCAACTGGTGCAGAAAATGGAGGTCGGCGACCTGAGCCTGGAGCAGTCGCTCAGCGCCTACGAACGCGGCATCGGCTTGTATCGCGATTGCCAGCAGGCGCTTGAACACGCCGAACTGCGCGTGCGCATGCTGACCGACCCCGCGCGTCCCGAGCTCGCCGAACCCTTCGAACCGCCCGCACAGGACGGCGGCTGAGGTGAGTTCCAGCGTGTTCGACCACTGGATCGCTCGCACCGAGCGCAGTTTGGACGCCTGCCTGCCCATCGCAACGCGACCGCCGCAGCGTTTGCACGCGGCGATGCGGCACGCGGTGCTGGGCGGTGGCAAGCGTATGCGGCCGCTGTTGGTGTACGCCAGCGGCGCACTGTTCGGCGCTGCGGAAGACCTGCTGGATACGCCCGCCGTGGCGGTGGAGCTGATCCACGCCTATTCGCTGGTGCACGACGACCTGCCGGCCATGGACGACGATGCCTTGCGCCGCGGCCAGCCCACCGTGCACATCGCCTTCGACGAAGCCACCGCGATCCTGGCCGGCGACGCCCTGCAGGCCCGTGCGTTCGAACTGCTGGCCATGGCACCGGTGGATGCCGCGCTGCGGGTCGGCTGGTTGCAGAGCCTGGCCACCGCCGCGGGCGCCGCCGGCATGTGCGGCGGCCAGGCGCTGGATATCGACGCCACCGGTCAAGTGCAATCGCTGCACGCACTGCAGCGCATGCATGCGCTCAAGACCGGCGCACTGATCCGCGCGGCCGTGCGCATGGGCGCCCTCGGCGGTGCAGCTGCGCCGGCCGACCAGCAGCGCCTGGACGACTTTGCCGAGGCGCTGGGGCTGGCGTTCCAGGTCCGCGACGACATCCTGGATGTGGAATCGAGCTCGGCGCAGTTGGGCAAGACCGCCGGCAAGGACGCCGCGCAATCCAAATCCACCTACCCTGCCTTGCTCGGGATGGATGGCGCCAAATCGAAACTGGCCGAACTGGCCACCCGCATGCACGACATCCTGCAGCCCTACGGCCAGCCCGGCGAAACCTTGGCAACGCTGGGCCGGTTTGCAGTAGACCGCGTGCACTGAGCGCGCGGACACGCTGCCGCCTGCGCGGCGTGCCTTGGTGAGCGAGGGCGAGCCAAACGCTGCCAACCTTCCGCCCTGCCACCTGCACCATCTCCACTGCACAGGACCCGCTTCGCGCACTCCGTGCGCCAGCGCACGGTTGGGGATTCAGGCGTCGTTCCGGGACCGGAGAGGCCGGTCACAAAACGCAACTTTCTTCATCGCGATTTGTGTCAACGACTGACACACGCGAAAGCAGCATTCATGACATTCATCACACTTTATTGCTGAATTATCGACATAGGTGATGGTTTAGCGGCCAGTCGGGATATCAAACAAGTAGAAATATCGCTAATTGCACGACTTGTCGCGCCCGCTCGCTCTGCCTAGGTTTGGATCGCCCGCATTCGCGGGCATCCCCCGACCAAGGAGAGTCACTGGTGAAGAATGTTTTTCTTGCATCGTTTGCAGCAGGCACGCTCGCCGTTGTTGGCGTACTCGGTTCGGCGCAGGCGCAGTCATTGCGCGGCCCGGTTCCGTTGACCATCGAACTGTCGCCAGTGGCCGACCAGGCCGGGCGGCATCAGGGCAAGATCGCCGTCACGGTCACCAACAACGGCAGCAAGATCGCCCGCGTGCCGACCTATCAATTGCCGCTGAAGTCGCTGGACAACGGCATCCTGGAGGTCAGCCGTGATGGCGCGCCGGTGAAGTACACCGGACGTCTGGTCAAGCGCGGCCTGCCCAAGGCCGCGGATTTCACCATTCTGCAGCCGGGCCAGAGCGTCAAGGGCGAGGTCGATCTGGCCGGCGCTTACGACCTGTCCACCAGCGGGAACTACACCATCCAGGTGCGCTCGGCGTTGCAATACGCCTCGCTCTCCGACGGCAGCCTGATGAAGGCCGCCAACGGTGAGCCGGCCGTGGCCACCAGCACCCCACTCACCGTCTGGCTGGACGGCGTCAACCGTGGCGTCCAGCGCCAGCTGGCGATCGGCCCGACCGCCGTGGTCAACGGCATCAACTACCTCAACTGCAGCACCACCCGCACCAACCAGGCCGCCAGTGCCGTCACTGCCGCGCGCAACTACTCGCAGAACGCGCGCAACTACCTCAACGCCGGCAGCACCGGCGCGCGCTACACCACCTGGTTCGGTGCGTACAACGCCTCGCGCTATAGCCGGGTCAGCTCGAACTTCGTCAACATCGACAACGCGCTGGATCAGAACAACGGCCAGCTGACGATCAACTGCAGCTGCGAGGCGGATCTGGCCGATGCCTTCGCCTACGTCTATCCGAACCAGCCGTACGAGATCCACGTGTGCAACGCGTTCTGGAGTGCGTCGACCACCGGCACCGACTCCAAGGCCGGCACCCTGGTGCATGAAACCAGCCACTTCACCGTGGTGGCCGGCACGCAGGACCGCGTCTATGGTCAGTCCGGCGCACGCAGCTTGGCCCAGAGCAATCCGGCCCAGGCGATCACCAATGCCGACAGCCACGAATACTTTGCCGAGAACACCCCGGCGCAGAACTAAGCGCGGCATCGTCTGAAACGACAAAGGCCCGGCAGCGATGCCGGGCCTTTGCTGTGCGTACCGTGCCGATTACTTGATCAGGCGCAGCGCGAACGGATAGCGGTAGTGTTCGCCATTGTTGGCCTTGACCGCGGCCAGGATGCAGAACACCAGGCTGCCGATCAAAACCAGGGTGGGCAGGAAGAACAGGATGCCGAACGACACCATGGCCAGGATCACCGCCACGATCATGGCGAGCGTCACCGTGATCTGGAAGTTCAATGCTTCCTTGGCCTGATCGGTGGCAAAAGGCTTGGAGGGGTTGGCGTCCTTGCTGATCAGCCAGATCACCAGCGCGCCGACGAAGTAGGTCACGATGCCCAGCAGATGTGCAGCCAACGCGAGGGTGCGCTCTTCCGACGGGGTGCTGGTGCCGATCGGCGGCGGCGGTGCGGCGTGCGTATCGAATTCGCTCATCTGTCTCCCCAAACATGATTGTGGTGCGGCGGACTATAACAACGATTCAGCCAGTCACCAGTGCGGGAAGACATGGTCTCGCACGTTCACCAGGTCCGGTCCGTGCAGTGCGTACCATCCGGCGCCGACATCCAACCCAACCACATGGCCAGCCAGGCGTCTGCATGCATCGAGCGCCACTGCGCCCGAGTGCGCTCAGCGCGCCGGCCTGCAGACGATCCGCACTCAGCTATCGCCCGCCACGGTCATGCGGTTGACCAGCACCGAGCCGATCTTGACGTGCGAGCGCGGGTCCACGTCGCTGCCTACCGCTTCGATGCCGGCAAACATCTCGCGCAGATTGCCGGCGATGGTCAGGCCATCGACCGGGTAGGCAATCGCGCCGTTCTCGATCCAGAAGCCGCCGGCGCCGCGCGAGTAATCGCCGGTCACCGGGTTGACGCCATTGCCCATCAGTTCGGTGACCAGCAGGCCGCTCGACATGCCGGCAATCATCGATGCCAGATCGCCGGCGTTGGCGCTGACCTGCAGGTTGTGCACGCCGCCGGCATTGGCGGTGGTCTGCAGCCCCAGCTTGCGCGCCGAATAACTGCCCAGCACGTAGCGCTGCAGCACGCCGTCGGTGATCAGGGCCGAGCGCCGCGTCGCCACGCCTTCGCCATCGAACGCGGCCGAGCGCAGGCCGCGGCGCAGGTGCGGCAGTTCCTCGATATTGAACCAGTCCGGGAACAGCTTGGTGCCGACGCTGTCGAGCAGGAAGCTGGCGCGGCGATACAGCGCGCCACCAGACACCGCCCCGAGCAGATGCCCGACCAGCGAGCGCGCCACTTCCGGGGCGAACAACACCGGCAACTGGCCGGTGGGCAGCGAACGCGGCGCCAGGCGTGCCACGGCACGCTCGGCGGCATGCCGGCCGATGGCATCCGGCGCCTCCAGGTCTTCGCGCGCCAACGCGCTGCTGTACCAGCCATCGCGCTGCATGCCATCGCCCTGCCCCGCGATCAGCGCACAGCTGATCGAATGATGGGTGCCGCGCTCGCGGCCCACGAAGCCATGCGAGTTGGCATACACCGACAGGCTGAGCCCGGTGCTGGCCGAGGCGCCGTCGGAGTTGCTGATGCGCGCATCGGCATCGCGCCCGGCGGTTTCGCAGGCCAAGGCCAGGTCCACCGCCGTATCGGCATCCAGCGCCCACGGGTGCCAGCTGTCGAGCTCGGGAAACGTGTGCGCCATCAGCTCCGGGTCGGCCAGGCCAGCTGCCGCGTCGTCTTCGGTATAGCGCGCGATCGCGCAGGCCTGCGCCACCGTGGCTTCCAGGCTCGCCTCCTGCAGATCGGCGGTGCTGGCGCTGCCCTTGCGCTTGCCGAAATACACCGTCACCGCAATACCGCGGTCGCGGGTGGATTCGACGGTTTCCACCTCGCCCAGCCGCACGTTCACATCCAGGCCGCGCTCTTCGCTGCAGCTCACTTCGGCCTGGGTGGCACCGGCGGCGCGGGCACGCTCGAGCAGGCGCTGGGAGATGTCGGTCAGCGCATCCAGGCGCTGCAGGCTGTCGTCGGTGACACGGGTTTCGGAGGAGAGTGCGTTCAATGCTTTATCCTTTGGATGCGGATCCGTCCGCAAGAACCCGGCCATCCTTGGCCGGACTGTCTGATTTGGATGCGGATCCGTCCGCAAGAACCCGGCCATCCTTGGCCGGACTGTCTGATTTGGATGCGGATCCGTCCGCGAGAATCCGGCCGCTCATGGCCGGAGATGTTTATCAACCAAGTTTCGGGATGTAGTGGCAATGCGCGGACGCGATGAAGAGACCGGTGAATTCCGCGGCGCCAGCCGCAGCCAGCAGCGGCGCGAAGCGCTGGAAATCTTTGCGCTGGGCGAAAAGCTGGTCGCGCTCACGCCGGCCCAGCTGGCCAAGCTGCCGGTGCCCGAATCGCTGATTCCGCATATCGAAGAAAGCAAGCGCATCACCTCGCACATTGCCCACAAGCGGCAACTGGCGTTTCTGGCCAAGCATATGCGCCGCGAGGACGACCAAACCCTGGATGCGATCCGCGATGCGCTGGATGCCAACAGCGACACCGCGCGCCGCGAAGTGGCCGCGATCCACCGGGTCGAGCGCTGGCGCGAACGCCTGCTCGCCGAAGGCGACACCGCGCTGGCCGAGCTGCTGGAAGCCTACCCGGACGCCGACCGCCAGCAACTGCGCCAGCTGGTGCGCAACGCGATCCACGAACGCGCCAAGAACAAGCCCCCGCGCGCCTACCGCGAACTGTTCCAGGTGCTGCGCGATCTGTCTCAAGCGCAGGGAGTGGAGAGTGGGGATTCGGAATTGGAAGACGACCAGGATCTGGAAGACGACGAATAGCACCTGGCGGCCGCAATCGCGGAGCCGCTCAACCAACGCCTCCGCCGCAGCCAACCGCG
The DNA here is from genome assembly GCF_012848175.1 of Xanthomonas campestris pv. badrii. NCBI lineage: Bacteria > Pseudomonadati > Pseudomonadota > Gammaproteobacteria > Lysobacterales > Lysobacteraceae > Xanthomonas > Xanthomonas campestris. The sequence continues at coordinate 2,676,703 of NZ_CP051651.1, forward strand.
GCAGCATGCGTCCAACATCAGCAACCTGGGTAGGCGACACCTGAGCGCCAAGAACGCTACGCGCCCCTACCGCTACGCTTCCCGATGCTCCGATCCCGATTCCCGGTATCAGCCCCGACGCAGCACAAGGCTCAGACACGCGATACCCCGCTCCTGCACTTGCGATTCCCGATTCCCGATTCCCGATTCCCGATTCCCCGCATCTCAGGCCTGCGTCCCACCAACGGTGATGCCGTCGATCAACAGCGACGGCTGGCCCACGCCCACCGGCACACTCTGGCCGTCCTTGCCGCAGACGCCCACGCCTTCGTCCAGGGCCAGGTCATTGCCGATCATGCGTACCTTCTGCATGGTTTCCGGGCCGTTGCCGATCAGCGTGGCGCCCTTCACCGGCGCGGTGACCTTGCCGTCTTCGATCAGGTAGGCCTCGGTGGCCGAGAACACGTACTTGCCGCTGGTGATGTCGACCTGACCGCCGCCGAAGTTCACTGCATAGATGCCCTTCTTGACCGAGCGGATCATTTCTTCCGGGTCGTGCTGGCCGGCGCGCATGTAGGTATTGGTCATGCGCGGCATGGTCAGGTGCGCGAACGATTCGCGGCGGCCGTTGCCGGTCGGCGCCACGCCCATCAGGCGGGCGTTGTGGCTGTCCTGCATATAGCCCACCAGCACGCCGTCCTCGATCAGGGTGGTGCACTGGCTGGGCGTGCCTTCGTCGTCGATGTTGAGCGAGCCGCGACGCCCGTCCAGGGTGCCGTCGTCAACGATGGTCACGCCCGGCGAGGCCACGCGTTCGCCGATGCGCCCGGCGTAGACGCTGGTGCCCTTGCGATTGAAATCGCCTTCCAGCCCATGGCCGACCGCCTCGTGCAGCAATACGCCGGGCCAGCCCGGGCCGAGGACCACCGGCATCACGCCGGCCGGTGCGGGGATGGCATCCAAATTGACCAGCGCCTGGCGCAACGCCTCGCGCGCAAAACCTTCCGGGCGGCCATCGGCGAACAGTTCGGCATAGCCATAGCGGCCACCACCGCCTGAGTAACCGGACTCGCGGCGGCCGCTGTGCTCGACGATGACCTGCACGTTCAGACGCACCAGCGGGCGCACGTCGGCCGCCAGCACGCCATCGCTGCGCGCGATCAGCACGGTGTCCACGCCGCCGGACAGGCTCACCATCACCTGCTTGACGCGCGGGTCGGCGGCGCGCAGGAACTGGTCGATGCGGCGCAGCAGGTCCACCTTGGTGGCGCTGTCCATGTCGTCGATCGGGTCGGTGGCCGGGTACAGCGCACGGCCATTGCCACGCACCAGTGCGCGGCTGGGGTGCGCGCCGCCATCGCGCGAAATGGCGCGTGCCGATTGCGCCGCTTCCAGCAGGGTGTCGCGCTGGATATCGTCGGAGTACGCAAAGCCGGTTTTTTCGCCGGAGATCGCGCGCACGCCCACGCCTTGTTCGATGGAATGCGCGCCGTCCTTGACGATGCCGTCTTCCACGCTCCAGCTCTCGCGCCGCGAATGCTGGAAATACAGATCGCCGAAGTCGATACCGGGGCCCAGCAAGGCGCCGAAGGTGCGGTCCAGATGGCCGGCGTCCAGGCCGGAAGGAAGCAGCAGCCGGGTTTCGGCCAGAGTGAGAGCGTTGTCGGTCATGCGATCAGGATGGGGCCCGCGCGCCGGGGAGACAAGTCGTCCGGCTGAATCGGGCGCGCCGTTATCATGGCTGCATCGTTTTCTTTGCCGCGCCTGCGCATGAAGCTCATCGCCCACGTCCTGGACGGCCACACACTGGACATCCGCCCTGCCCCGCACGCGCGCGACTGGATGGATGCCACCGACCAGCGCTACGCCTACCGCTGCCTGCCGCTGGCCATTGCCAATGCGCATGGCTGGGAGCTGCTGTGCCAGTCCGGTTTCGAGGCGCAGTGGGATGGCAGCGATGGTCTGGACGCCATTGCCATCAGCGCCGATGCCGGCACTGTGGCGCCGGCGATCAGCCACTTCGGTTATGGCGTGCTGACCTTCCATGTGCCCTGCCTGTTCCGCACCGACAGCGGGGTCGATCTGTTCGTCACCGGCCCGTTGAACCGCCCCAAGGACGGCATCGGCGCGCTGAGCGGCATGGTGGAAACCGACTGGAGCCCGTCCACCTTCACCATGAACTGGCGGTTTACCCGACCCGGGCGGGTGCGCTTTGCCGCCGGCGAGCCGTTCTGTCACCTGTTCCCGCTACAGCGCCAATTGATCGAGCAGGTGCAGCCGCAGTGGAAGCCGCTCTCCGAGGCGCCGCAACTGGCGCAGCAACATGCCGACTGGACCCAAAGCCGCACGCGCTTTCTGGATGAACTGCCCGATGCGAAATCGGCGGCGGCACGCGAAAAGTGGCAGCGCGGCTATTTCCGCGGTGTCACCGGAGCAGACCAGACGCCGCAACCGGGCCACCGTGCCCGCCTGCGCCTGCCGATGTTCACGCGCGCCGGCAGCGACGAGGACGCGACAGGCGGCTGAGCACAAGCGGCGCCTTGAGCTGCGTGCGAAGCGGCCTGTGGCGGACTGGTCGGCCGTTGGTGGCAACCGGGCGCCGCATCGCTGAGCAACACTCCTGTCAGACCATCAGCGCGCGGTGCACCACAGCGCAAAGTGGCGTCAGCGCGCCGGTGTAGCAGGCGTCTTGGCAGCGGGGGCCGGCTTGCTCGGCGCGCGCTCGCGTTCGACCACATCCACCTGCGGGTCTTTCCACGGCCCGGTGACGTGATAGGTCTTGGCGCCGATCGCACCCAGCGGCTTGCCGAGCACCGCATTGGCGGCCGCGCCCACCGCCGCGCCCACCGGGCCGCCGGCCACCGCGCCAACCACGGTCAGCAGGTTGCCGGCCTTGGGGTTGACGTCCACGGTCTGGTCGAAGGTCTGCGCGCGCAGGTCGGTCTGCCCGCGGATGGCGATATCGGCGGCCGGGCCGGCGATGCGGATGGCATCGGTCCGCGCGAAGCCCTCGCCAAAGCGCACCTCGCCATCCAGCGTGTTGAAGGCCAGCCCCTTGGAGAAGAAATCGCGGAAGTCGAACATCAGCCGGCGCGGCAGCTGCGCCACGCTGAGCAGGCCGAGCACACGCCCGGCACCGGGCTCCACTTCCAGCAACTGGCCATTGCGGATGTCCACCTTGAGGTTGCCGTCCAGCGAGCCGAGCGCGAAGCCGGTCGGCGAACCCTGCCAGCCGGCGTTGAGTTCGAGCTGGCCTTCGCCGCCGCGCAGCTGCCCGCCCAGGGTGAGGTTCTGCAGCAGGTTGCCCAGGTTGCGGCTGTCCACGCGCGCCGACAGCCGCGTGCTGGCGGCCTCGCCCTTGCCGCGCCACGCGCCGGTCAGGCCGATGCTCTGGTCGTCCGAGCGCAGCTGCAACTGATCCACCTGCATGCCGTCGGTCAGCCGGCTGCTGCGCAGGATCGCCGCGCCCAGGGTCATCTTGCCGACCCGCAGATCATCGATATCCAGCGCCAGCGGCGGGATCGAGACCGGGTCGAACTCGGCCACCGCGCGGCGCGCCGGTTCCGGCAAGGCACCGGCCAGCGGGTCGCCCGGCTCGGGCGCGGCGGGTGTCGGCGCATCGGCCACCGGCTGCCAGCGCACGGTGCTGAGCTTGCCCTGCACCGTGCCGCCCTCGGCATTGGGCACGGTGAGTTGGCCGGCCAGCGAGGGCCCGTCCAGGGTCACCGCCACCGCATCGCGGGTCGGGCGCAGCCGTAGCCGCGTCTGCGGGAACACGCCACCGATCATCAGCAGCTTGTCGGCCTGCACGTCCACCTGTTGCAACGGTACCGCGTCTTTCTTCGGCGGTGCCGGCTGGCCCGGCAGCGGTGGCATGTCGGGATCGCTGCTGCCACGCGCCAGGCTGATCCAGTCGATCGCATCCAGCGAGGCGGTGCGGCCGGTGACCACCAGTCCATTGGCGGGCGGGCGCTCGGTCACGGTGTCGGTGCCCATGACCACGCGTACGCCGGTCTGGTTGCCCTGGCTGCTGGCCTTCAACGCCACCAGCTTGCCGAAGGCCACATCGATGTCGCCATCGCCCACCGGCAAGGCCACCTTGACCTGGGTGTCCAGCGCACGGGTCGCCGGCTTGTCCAGGGGCGCCGGCAGATCCAGCGTGGTGCCGAACAGGTCCGAGCGCAGCGTCAGCAGCGCCTGCGCATCCGGCTGGCCCGGCGTGGGCAGCGGCACGTCCACCCCCACCTGCCATGGCGCACTGCCATGCACGTAAGGGCGCAACCATTCCATCTGCGGCGCCCGGTCGAACAACTCCTTGGCGTCCAGGGTGGCGTTGAAGCGTGCTTCGAAGGCTTGCGCCGGGTCCTGCACGAAGCCACCGGCACGCAGCGCCAGCTCGCCGGTGCGGCCCTGGTGCTGCACGCTCAACCGCTCGGCCGCAAAGCCGCTGTCGCGGTACTCGGCCTGCCCGCTGACCTGGTCGAAGGCCAGGTTCCAGCGCGCATCGGCCAGCTTTGCGCCCTGCAGCGCAACCGTGCCCTGCAGATGGCCGCCCACGCCCTTGGTCCGCAACGGGCGCAGCAGGTCGAAGCTCACCGCCGCCGGGCCGGACACGGTGAGGTTGCGCAAGGTGTCGCCATAACGGCGCTCCAGCGGACTCTGGCGCAGCATGCCCAGCAGCTGTGCCGCGTCGGCCTGGGTGGAGGCGCGCACGTAGAGCTCGGAGGTGGTGAAGCTGGGAATCCCGGCCTCCAGCTGCGCGATCGGGGTGTCGGCGAGATCGCCCTGGCCCTGCAGCGAGAAGCCGTTGCCGATGAAGCTCAGATCGGCCTGCACCTGCTCCATCGCCGGCCAATCCGGCTGGAAGCGGATCACGCCATCGCGGATGTGCCCGAACGCCTCGAAGCGCCCATCGTTGTTGTCGAACGGCCAGTCGTCCAGATCGCCACTGACCAGGCCGGTGCCACCGGTGACCACGCCGCCGGCCACGGCCATGTCCAGCCAGTCGATGGCGGCCTTGCTCATCTTGGAGCGGATCCAGAACTTGCGCGCCACCGGCAGCGCTACATCGTCCAGCTGCGCGGCCAGTTGCATGCGCGGGCGGCTGCCGTCGTTCTGGAACCACAGCCCGCCGCGCACGTTGGCGCCGTAGTCGCTGGCCTGCACGCGCAGGGCCGGGGTGGCGACCTGCCAGCCGGCACCTTCGCGCCAGCCGACGATCTTGCCGGCCAGCTGGATCTGATGCACCACGCCAAAGCCGGTGGGCCAGTCGAAACGCACCGTGGCGTCCGCTGCGGTGTCCAGTTCGCCGCCCTGCGCGTCGCCGTCGATGCGTCCGCGCAAACCGCTGATCCCCGGCGCATTGCCCACCGGCAGGAAACCGAGTTCTTCGATCTGCCCCTGCGCACGCACGGCGCCGCCCTGCTCGCCAGCAATCTGCAGATCGGCCACGCGCAGCTGCGGTCTGGACAGGGTCAGCCAGCGGCGCAGCCCAGGCGAGAGTTGATCGCTCAATGCGGCAGCGGCAATCAGGCCGGAGACATCGCCCTGTTTGGCGGCCACCGCATAGCGACGCCCGCCGGCGATGCTGAGCCCATCCAGCCGCTGCAGATTTGCCGCATCGCCCAACCGCAGCAGCGGCGCATCCAGCCGCCAGCCGCCGTCGATGGTCTGCCAGCGCGCGCGCGCCTGCAGCCGCTCCCAGCGCAGCGTGCGGCGTGCGGTTTCATCCGGCAGTGCGGTGCCCGACAATTGCAGTTGGGTGAGATCGGCATCCACGGTGACAGCGCTCACCCGGCGCGCGCGCAGCTGCGCCCAGGCCTGCAGCCGCCCGCCGCCGCCGTCCAGGCGCATGCCGCCGACCTGCAGCAGCGACGCCCAGGCCGCCAGATCGGCCGGGTCGGCCTGTGCATAGGCGCTGCCGTCGCCGCTGTTGCGGTCGAACTCCAGCACCGCGGTCAGCGGCGCGCGCTTGAGATCGATCCAGCTACGGCTGCCGACCTTGAGCGTCGAACCGCTCACGCGCAGGCGCAGATCGATCCGCGGCAGCGTGGTGTCCAGGCCGATCGAGGGCGCGTTTACCTTCAGCCGCGCCTCGGCCAGCTGGATCTCGCCCAGCCGACGCAGCGCGTCCAGCGGATCGGAACGCTTGCCGCTCGGCAACCCCTGCACCGACCACACGCCGTCGTCGCCGCGTTGCAGGGTCAGCGCCAGCCCGCGCAGACGCACTTCGGTCAGCGAATGACCGGGCAACAGCCCGGCATACATCGCCAGCAGGATTTCCGCCTGCCCCACCTGCACCTCGCCATGCGGGCCGATCCGCAGGCCATCCAGCCGCAGCAGCGGCCCGCGCCGTGTCCACTCGGTGTCCAGCCGATCGAAGGCGATCGCCTGCCCGGCGCGCTGGCTCAACCAATCGGCAACCTGCTGCGGATGCTCCTCCGCCAACGGCAACGCCTGGCTGGCCGCCCCGACCAGCAACGCGATCGCCACCACCGCCAGCGCGGCGGCAGTGATCGCATAGCGGCGGAACAGCCGCAGACGGCGGCGCAGCGGGGTGGGCATTAACGGCGGGGAATGGGGAATGGGGAATGGGGAATCGTAAGAGCACCAGCGCTGGCGTGTGGACGCTTAGCCGTCTGATGGCGCAACGACGTTGAAGGGATGACAGAAGCGACGTGGAGCGGCTGTTGCTCCACCCCGATTCCCCACTCCCGATTCCCGATTCCCGGCCTCACAGCAGCACCACATCGAACTGCTCCTGCAGATACTGGTCGTCGGACTGGAAGCGGATGCTCTTGCCGAGGAACTCTTCGAGCTCGGCCACCGCCGCCGACTCCTCGTCGGTGATGCGCGCCACCACCTTGGACGAGGCGATCACCAGCAGCCGGGCGGCATCGAACTGGCGTACCGCGCGGGTGATCTCGCGGAAGATCTCGTAGGTCACCGTTTCGGCAGTCTTGATGGTGCCGCGCCCGCCGCAGTGCCCGCAGGTTTCCGACAGCTGCCGCTCCAGGCTTTCGACGGTGCGCTTGCGGGTCATCTCCACCAGGCCCAGTGGCGAGAACTCGTACACGGTAGTCTTGGCGTGGTCGCGTGCCAGCGCCTTTTCCAGCGTGCGCAGCACCTGCCGGCGGTGCTCCGCATCGTCCATGTCGATGAAGTCGATGATGATGATGCCGCCCAGGTTGCGCAGCCGCAGTTGCCGCGCCACCGCCTGCGCCGCTTCCAGGTTGGTGCGGAACACGGTTTCTTCCAGATTGCGCTGCCCCACGAACGAGCCGGTGTTGACGTCGATGGTGGTCATCGCTTCAGTCTGGTCGATCACCAGGTAGCCACCGGACTTGAGCGGCACCTGCTTGTTCAATGCGCGGCCGATCTCGTCTTCCACGCCGTACAGGTCGAAGATCGGCCGGTCGCCGGTATACAGCTCCAGCCGCTCGGCCAGCACCGGCATGTACTTGGCCACGAAGGCCTGCAGCTGCACGAAGGTCTCGTTGGAATCGACCTTGACCTTTTCCACGTCCTTGCGGATCAGGTCGCGCACCGCCCGCAGCGGCAGGCTCAGGTCTTCATAGATGATGCTGCACGGCGGCGCTTCGCGGCCGCGCCGCTCGACCACGTTCCAGACCCGCGACAGGTAGGCGATGTCTTCGGCCAGCGCCTCGGCCGGCTGGCCCTCGGCGTTGGTGCGGATGATGTAGCCGAAGCCGCCGTGCTGGGCAGAGACCTCGCTGACGATGGTCTTCAGGCGCAGCCGCTCGGCCTCGTCCTCGATCCGCGCCGACACCCCGACGATCTTGGACTGCGGCAGCAGCACCAGATAGCGCGAGGGAATGCTGATCTGGGTGGTCAGGCGCGCGCCCTTGGTGCCGATCGGGTCCTTGACCACCTGCACCACGATGTCCTGGCCGTCGCGCAACAGCTCGACGATGGGAACCGAGGCGGCTGGCGGCGGCGGGAGCGGGGTTTCTTCGGTGTCGACCACACTGGCCGGTGCCGGCACCGGGCGCACCACGTCGTTGGCGTGCAGGAACGCGGCGCGCTCCAGCCCGACCTCAACGAAGGCCGCCTGCATGCCCGGCATCACCCGCTGCACCTTGCCCTTGTAGATATTGCCCACCACGCCCCGGCGCCAGCCGCGCTCGATATGCAGTTCCTGCAGCATGCCGTTCTCGATCACCGCCACACGGGTCTCGCGCGGGGTGACGTTGACCAAAATCTCTTCCGACATCAATGCGCTCCAAAGGCTGTGAGCAACTGCGAGGTATGAAACAACGGCAACCCCATCACGCCGGAATAGCTACCGGACAGATGGCTGATGAAACGCTCCGCGCGCCCCTGGATCGCATACGCGCCGGCCTTGCCCATCGGCTCGCCACAGGCCGCGTAGGCCGCGATCTGCGCCTCGTCGAGCGTGTCGAACGTCACCTCCGACACCACCACCGCCTGCGCCGGGGCGCGCCGTGCGCAGACTAGGACCACCGCCGTGAGTACCTGGTGGGTACGCCCGGACAACGCGCGCAGCATGGCGATCGCATCGTCCACATCGGCCGGCTTGCCGAACACCCGCTCGCCCAGTACCACCTCGGTATCGGAGCCCAGCACGATCGCATCGGGGTCGCCGGCCTGCACCTGCGCCAGACCGGCACGCGCCTTGTCCAGCGCCACGCGCTGCACATAGTGCTCGGGCGATTCGCCCGGCGCGCGCAGCTCGGGCACGTCCAGTTCCAGGGTCTGGAACGGCACGTCCAGACGTTGCAGCAGTTCTTGTCGACGAGGCGAACGGGAGGCGAGATAGAGCATCCGCCCAGCATACCTGTTGCCCGTACTCGCCCGCTTGCTTCACGCAGGCGTGTCGCCACTGTGCCGCGCGCGACTCACAACATGTTCATCGACCTCCCAACACGCTCGCTGCACAGACAAGGAGATCCCATGCGTACCACCCTCAAGCCATTGCTGCTGGCCCTGTCCCTCGCTGCCGGAACCGCCATGACCGCCCACGCCCAATCCGCGCCGAGCTACGCCCTTTCCACTGACGGCACCCTGCTCAACATCTCGGCCGAGGCCGAGGCCAAGCGCGTACCGGACATCGCCACGTTGTCGGCCGGCGTGGTCACCCAGGCCACCGACGGCAACGCCGCGATGCGCCAGAACGCCGAGCAGATGAGCAAGGTCATGAGCGCGGTGAAGGCCGCCGGCATCGCCGACAAGGACGTGCAGACCAGCGGTATCAATCTCAGCCCGCAGTACACCTACAAGGAAAACGAGGCACCGAAGATCAACGGCTACCAGGCCAGCAACACGGTGAGCCTGAAGGTGCGCGACATCGCCAGGCTGGGCAAGGTGCTCGACGCCCTGGTCGCCAATGGCGCCAACGACATCAACGGCCCCAGTTTCTCGATCGACCAGCCCGAACCGGTCTACGACGAGGCACGCGTGGCCGCGCTGAAAAAGGCCCAGACCCGCGCCGACACCTACGCCAAGTCGCTGGGCCTGAAGGTGCGCCGCATCGTCAGCATCTCCGAAGGACGCAGTGGCGGCGGTGTGCGCCCGATGATGATGGCCGCCTCGATGCGCTCGGCCAAGGCCGAGATGGACACACCGGTGTCTCCGGGCGAAAGCACCCTGTCGATCAACCTGGATGTGACGTTCGAGCTGGGGCAGTAGCATCGCCAGAGCGTTCGGTGACCTGCGCACTCGCTCACGCCGCCCTCCGCCGTACCAACACCCGCTCAGGCATCCACCGCTCCAGGAAGCTGCCTTGTGCACGGCCGGGCATGAATCGACAGACACCGATCTGCCAGGCAGCGGCCAAAGCATGCAACCACTGCATGGCCTGCCATCCTGATGGCAATACTGACATGCACTTCTGATCGATAGAGACCGCTCGCCATCAGTCCCGCGCCCACCGTCCCGCGAGCATGCGCTCGGATCCGCTCTCCACCCAGCGGCAGACGTCCACGGCGGGGCTGACAAATGAATCCCGCCGCCCCGATTGCCACAGCCGGTCACGTTCCCTGCCGACGGAAGCGTCTGCCGCCAGTGCCGGTCAAGGCGTACTCCCTGCCGGGGAGGCGGGCCGGCGAGGGCCTGGGTGGCTCGCTTCCTACGAAACCCGGCAGACAGCGCTGAGTGCGGTGGACAAAACCACCTGCACACAAGCTGCAAACGCCTTCATTTCAAAGAAGATCAAAGGACTTGACGTCTTTTTAGCCTTCTTGAGGTCTTCGGCATGCGGCGAGCAGGTACGCCCGCCTCTGCCTCGTTAATTTTTCGTGACAGATGAACCAGGATTAAGTAGATTCGTGCAACGACTCTCGAATTGACCTTCGAGGGTTGACTTCGCGGTATTTCCCAAATCTGTCAGGAGAGAGGCAGTGCGCACCAAGAGCCGTTCACGACGTGTCATTCAGAAATCCGCCTTGAGCCTGGCGCTCGGGCTCTGCGTATCCACGGCTGCACTTGCGCAGTCGAATACCGCCGGCTCCATCTTCGGCCAAGCCGAGCCAGGCGCATCGATCCAGATCCAGAATCTGGACACCGGCTTCACCCGCACCATCAGCGCGAGTAAAGACGGCAACTATCGATTCTCTGCACTGCCCACCGGCACTTACACGGTGATCAGTGAAGGCAGCGGAGGCGACCGTGTCGTCCGTGACGGCATTACCGTCAACGTCGGTACCGGCACATCAGTCAATTTCGTCGCCAGTAACGCGTCAACATTGGACACCATCCAGGTGCGCGCGGGCTCGATCAATCCAATCGATGTGTCCTCTGTCGAGTCGACCACGATCCTGACGAGCGAACAGATCGCCAAGCTCCCGGTGCCTCGTGATATCACCAGCGTGGCCTTACTTGCACCCGGCACCGTGAAAGGCGACTCGGCATTCGGCAACCTGGCCTCGTTCGGCGGCGCGTCGGTGGCCGAGAACGCCTATTACGTCAACGGCTTCAATGTGACCAACTCGTTCAAGGGATTGAACTTCGCCAACATCCCGTTCGAAGCAATTGGCGAATTCCAGCTCAAGACCGGTGGCTACGGCGCTGAATTCGGGCGTTCGACCGGCGGCGTACTCAACATCATTACCAAACGCGGCACCAACGAATTCCACGCCGGCGGCAACGTATTCTGGGAGCCACGCTCGTTGCGCGAAGCCAAGCCGGATCTGGTTTACCCGGACGGCCGCAGGGTCGAGGACAACTCCAAAGATCTCGGATGGGAAGCGATCGGCTCGGTCTGGGCGAGTGGTGCACTGATCAAGGACAAGCTGTTCGCCTATGCACTACTGCAGTACGGCGAGGAAAAGGACGATCAGTACCCGGAAAGCCTGGACGGCATCACCGGGGACCGAAATTATCAGGACAAGACCACCAAGCCCATGTGGCTGGTCAAACTGGATTGGAACATCAACGACAGCAACTTGCTGGCATTGACAGCCTTCTCGGATCGCCGCGACACCGACTCCAATTACTATCTGACCGACTTCGGCACCGACGCCTCGCCGTCGGTCACCCCCAGGCGTGGCGCCTTTGCGGGTATCGACAAAACCGAACAAGGCGGCAGCTTCTACTCGCTGAACTACAAGGGTTACCTCACCGACACGTTCACCCTGTCGGCCCTGGCTGGTCATGGCGAATTCAAGCGAATCAATTACGGCACTTCTGCAGCTGGCTTACAGCAGCGTTATACCGGTAATGTCGGCGGCCCCGTTTCCGGCTGCCCATGGATCGTCGATGCGCGCCCCTCCGTCGTTTCGGGGCAGAACTCTCAGATCAACGGGTGCTGGTTTGTGAGCACGCTGGGACGCGTCGATGCCAAAGATACCCGCGATCAGTACCGTATCGACGCGGAGTGGCAACTGGGCGACCACCTGATACGCGGTGGTGTGGACATTGATAACTTCGAGACCATCGATGGAACCAGCTACTCCGGAGGCGAGCAGTGGCGCTACGGGCGCTATACACCTTTCGGCGGCACCGCAGCAGACCGTACCGAAGACATTGTCCGCCGACGCGTGTTCCAGAGCGGCGCAACCGTCGAAGTTAAACAGCGTGCGTTCTATATCGAAGATACCTGGTCGATCACCGATAACTTCAACGCCTACCTGGGTCTGCGTTGGGATAGCTTCGATAACCGCAATGGCGAAGGCGACAGTTTCGTCAAGATCGACAATCAATTCGCGCCGCGCATTGGCTTCTCGTGGGACGTCAACGGCGACTCTTCGCTGAAGATTTTTGGTAACGCGGGTCGTTATGCACTTCCGCTGACAGCAAACGTCGCCATCCGAGGCGCCAGCGCATCGCTCTTCAGCGAAGAGCACTATCGCTACACCGGCGTTGACCCGGTCACCGGCGCACCAACAGGCATTACGCGAATCCCCAACGTCACCAGTGGCGAGGACACACGCTATCTCAACAACGAGTTCGGTGTCGGCAAGGATGCACGCACCATCGCTTCCACCAATCTGGAACCGATGTATCAGGATGAGTACATCCTAGGCTTCGAAACCCAGCTTACAGAAGGCTTCTCCGGCGGAATGCGTGCAATTTGGCGCGACCTCAAGACCGCTATCGACGATACCTGTGACTATCGGCCGATCTTTCAATGGGCGGAGGAGAACGGCTACCAGGTCAACGATGCCAATCCCGGCTTCCCCTATTGCCGCCTTTACAACCCTGGCAAAGACAGCATTTTCGTAATGGATGTCGACGGAGACGGAACATTCGAAACCATTCCGGTCGCCGCCAACGTGCTGGGGCCACGTGCGCAACGCACCTACAAGGCGATTGAACTATTCGCCGAAGGCCAGTTGTCGGACAAGTTCTTCCTACAGGGCTCCTACACCTGGTCCAAGAACAAGGGAAACACCGAGGGCGGTGTCAAATCCGACATCGGTCAATCCGACACCGGCACCACCCAGGACTTCGACTATCCGGAGTTGGCAGAAGGCGCCAAGGGCTATTTGCCCAATGACCGCCGTCATACGCTCAAGCTATTTGGCAATTACGAGTTCAACGACGAATGGAGTGTGGGCGCGAATCTGCTTGTGCAATCGGGCCGACCGGTCAACTGCTTCGGTTACTACATCGACCCTGCAGCCAGCGGCTACCAGAACAGCTACTTCTTCTGCGATAAGGGGGATGGCCGGGGCAGCCAGCCGTCGCCGCGCGGCAGTGCGGGTCGCACACCGTGGACGCGCACTCTGGACCTCAACGTTGCCTATCGGCCGGCGTTTGCTGACGGCAAACTTGTGGTGAAGGTCGATATCTTCAACGTCACCAATGAAGACAAGCCTCTGTCGGTCTATGAATACGGCGAGGATGCGTCGGGCAACCCACAACAAGGCGGAACAGATGCCCAAGGTAATGCATACGCCAACATCTATGGCTACCCCACGAGCTGGCAGACGCCCCGCTCGGTACGATTCATGATGCAATACAGCTTCTGATTCGATTGCAGTTCAAAGCGGCCACCCATCGGGTGGCCGCTTTCTTTTGCGACGACGGGCGAACTTGTGCTGCGCCGGCGCTATTCGACTGGCACACTGTCAATACTTCATCCGCATCACGCACATGAGCACCTCCGCGACACCCAGCTATACAGAACTGCTACTGCGTGCCGACACTACTGCGGCAGCGAAGGATTACACCAAAGCGACCGCACTCTATCTTGAAGCGCAGCGACGCGCGCCGGAAGATGCGCAGCCGCGACTGCAACTTTCTTATGTCTACTCACTGCGCGGAGAATACCGACTTGCGCGCCAGCAAGCGCTGGAAGCGCGACACAGCACGCGATTGACCACCGATCAGCTTCGCGAACTCATTGCGCGCCTGCGCACGTTCAACGAGATCCCGGCGATGCTGGCATGTATTGATCGACTCAAACCACTTTCGCGCATCCCGATCCCGCTACTGATCAGCATCGCCGCCCACCTGACCTACGTCAATCTGCCAGAACGCGCACTCACCTATCTGGACGAGGCGAAACGGGCCGATCCGAATTACCCAGTGACCTTGTTCGCGCGAGGACAGATCCTGACGTATCTAGGACGCTTTAGCGAAGCGCAGGACGACCTGAGTGCCGGTCTACGCCGCGCGCCGGAGATCGCGCAAGGCTATTGGCTGCAGTCGCAGCTCCGCACGCAGAGCCAGTCGAGCAATCACATCGACCAGATTCGCAAACAGCTGCACAAGCCGAATCGAACCGATAGAGATATTGCATTACTTGCGTTCGCCCTGCACAAAGAACTCGACGACATAGGCGATCACCCTAACGCTTGGAAGGCGTTGATGATGGGGTGCCGTTCAAAGCGCTCAACCTTGCAGTATTCAACCCGACAGAGCGCAGCGCTATTTGCGGAGCTGAGTAAATATCGCCCGCAGCCCCCAAATCGACAAACGGTTACGCCGCCGCAGACGGTGCCGATTTTCATCGTCGGCATGCACCGTTCAGGCACGACACTGCTTGAACAATTAATCTGCGCATCACCTCTGGTACACGCTGCGGGGGAACTCTATGATTTCACCACCGCGATGCGTCAGGTCACCAACCATCATTGCAAAGGTGTGATCGACCTCGAGATCGCACTACGCGCGCAGAGCAGCGACATCGGCACTGCAGGCACGCATTATTCCAGCAGCGTCCAGTGGCGCCTGGAAGGGCAACGCCACTTCACTGACAAGTTGCCATCCAACTTCCTCAATGCGGGCTACATCGCGCAGACCTTGCCGCATGCAAAGATCCTGCACATGGTGCGCGACCCAGCGGAAACCTGTTTTTCGAATTTACGCGAATTGTTCTCTGAAGCGAATCCGTACAGCTATGACATGGATGAATTAGCCGATTTTCATGATCTATACCGCCAACTGATGGACCATTGGCACCTACAGTTTCCAGGCCGCATTCTGGATGTCAGCTATTCACGCCTGACGTCCGACACTAGAGCCGTCATGCAGGAAGTTGCGACGTTTTGCGACCTTCCGTTCGACGAAGGCATGCTCCGAACCGATGCAAGCAAGCGCCCTGTCGTCACTGCAAGCGCGGTCCAGGTACGCGGAAACGTACGTGCTGCATTGGTTCCAAAATGGCAGGCCTATCGCAACGAACTGAAGCCCCTCTTAGATCGGCTTACGTCATGAGAGCTCAGACGATGCGCAATGCGCTTTTCGCTACCTTGTCGATCCAGGCTGTCTGCATCGTCGGCATTTCTGAGAGGCGCCCTGGATAAACTCCGGTTCGGGATATTGGCTCGGTAGCGTTGGGTGCCGATGCACTCAACCAATAGCTCACATGCATCAACCGATGTAGTGAGCGTTGTTGGAGAAGGTCGCCAAACAGTTGTGCTGCTCCTCTCCGCCACCACCGCCTGCCGGCGAGGCTTGCGTTCATGCAAAGGTCGCGGTAAACCTACGCTACCGGATGGTGTAGTGCGTCCGGGCCGCGCTGGTCCCTTTCCGCAGTTCCGTTCTGGAGGTGGATGATGGTTCGCACACACTCGCAGGTTTCCCTGCGTCCCACAGGCATCGATGCCTCGCGCGTTCTGGCGATGAGTACCGCGGTGGCCTTGCATTTGCTGGCCGGCGGTTTGTTGTTGATTCCGCTGTCGTATCGGGCGGTTCCGCAGCCTGCGCCGGAACCGCGCTGGGTCATGCCGATCACTATCGAGACCCCGCCGGAGCCACCAAAGGTGATTCCGGTCGAGGTGAAGTTCACTCCGAAGACGCATGTCCCGTCCACGCCGGTGACTGTGCAGGTGAAAACCCCTGTGATCAGTGAAGCGCCGGCGGTGGACACCGCATCGGTGGCACTGCCTGCCGCAGCCGACCCGGTGGGCGAGACTGCACCGGTGGCAACGACACCCAGCAGCGGACCGGTCGAGGCAGGCCAGTTGCAGTATCTGAGTTCCCCAGCGCCGAGCTATCCCGTGGCTGCACTGCGCGCAGGACAGCAAGGCACCGTGATGCTGCGCGTGTTGGTCGGGACCGATGGGCGCCCGGCCGAAGTGAGCGTGCAGACCAGCAGCGGTCATCGCGCGCTCGATCTGGCCGCGCGTAGCCAGGTGCTGCGCAGCTGGCGCTTCCAGCCGGCGATGCAGAATGGCCAGGCGGTGCAGGCTTACGGCCTGGTGCCGGTCAGCTTTTCGCTGAACTGACCGCTTCGACGATAGACGTGCAACGGATCGCGGCGGCCCCGACAAGGCAGCCGCGATCTAGCTGCGAATCCTCCAAGCCAGCGGCGATGGACGTCGCACGTGTCGACCGCAGGCCGCCATGCCGCCTCAGGCGCGATGGTAAGGGTGATTGGCCAACATGGCCGCCGCGCGGTACAGCTGCTCGGCCACGATCAGGCGCACCAGCATGTGCGGCAGGGTCAACGGGCCGATCGACCAGCTTTCGCTGGCGCTTTTCAGTACGTCCGCGGCATGACCCTCCGGGCCGCCGATCAGGAATGCCAGGTCGCGCCCTTGGCTGCGCCAGTGCTCCATGCGCTGGGCCAGCTGCTCTGAACTGAGCGGGCGGCCCGGTACGTCCAGCGCCACCACATGCGCGTTCTTCGGCAACGCCGCCAGCACGCGGCGGCCCTCGTCGTCGATGGCACGCTGCGCGTCGCGTCCCTTGCCGCGCAGGCCGGGTTCGATCTCGACCAGCTCCAGCGGCATCCAGTGCGAGAGACGTTTCTGATATTCGGCAAACCCCTGCGCCACCCACGACGGAGCGCGTTCGCCAGTGGCGATCAATCGGCATTTCATCGCTACATGATATCCGCGTCACAGCCCGGGCATCCCGCGACGGTTTGTCGTCGCGTGTCATGGTGTGGTTATAGCCGGCAATTAG
Source organism: Xanthomonas campestris pv. badrii (assembly GCF_012848175.1). NCBI lineage: Bacteria > Pseudomonadati > Pseudomonadota > Gammaproteobacteria > Lysobacterales > Lysobacteraceae > Xanthomonas > Xanthomonas campestris. Next base: position 2,693,518 of record NZ_CP051651.1, read on the forward strand.
TGTCGCTCGACCACCCAGCCCGCAGGAGTCGTTCGATGCCGATTTTCGATCCCGCCCGCCGCCAGGTTCTCAAGGGAAGCGCCGCCGTGATGGCCGCTGGCGCCCTTGGCTGCTTGAGCGCCTTGCAATCGCGCCAGGCCCAGGCCGCCACGTCCGCGTCGCTGCGGCTTGCGCCGGTTCCCAGCCGTTACGGCCCGCTGGCACCGGTGGCCGACCAGAGCACCGGACTGCCGCTGCTGCAGCTGCCACGCGGTTTCAGCTACCGCTCGTTCGGCTGGAGCGGCGACCGCATGGACGATGGCCAGCCCTGCCCCGACCGTCACGACGGCATGGCCGTGGTCGGCCTGCGCCGACCCGGCTGGCGCCCGGGCAGCGACCCGCTGCGCGGCCTGGAGTACGTGTTGATCCGCAACCACGAACGCGGCGCGGGTAGCGCGTTCCGCGCCCCTGCGATGTACGACACCGGCATCGTCAGCGGCACCCAGTCCGCTGGCGGCGGCACCACCACGCTGAGTTACGGCCGCCGTGGCTGGGGCAGCCTGGAACCCAGCCTGGGCGGCACCCTGGTCAACTGCGCCGGCGGCCCGACCCCGTGGGGCACCTGGCTGAGTTGCGAAGAGATCAAGACCAATGCGGTGTCCAGCACCGGCCGCAAGCACGGCTACGTGTTCGAAGTGGACCCGGACAGCCACCGCACCACCGGCCGGCCGCTGGTGGGCATGGGCCGTTTCAGCCACGAGGCGGTGGCGATCGACCCGCGCACCGGCATCGTCTATCTCACCGAGGACGACCGCAACAAGGCCGGGCTCTATCGCTTCATTCCCAACGACCGCCGTGGGCGTAACGGATCGCTGGAAAACGGCGGGCGGCTGCAGGCCGCGCGCGTGCGCGGGCGCCGCAACGCCGATCTGACCGTGGCCAGCATCGGCCAGCAGTTCCAGCTGGAATGGGTGGATATCGAAGAACCGGATCTGGACAGCATCGCCGCGCCGGCAGGCTTTGCCGATATCGGCGCCAACGACACCTTGAGCGGCCCATTCGCACAGGCCTGGGCCGATGGCGCGCTGCGCATGAGCCGCGGCGAAGGCATCTGGTACAGCTACGGCAAACTGTTCATCGTCGACACCAGCACCGGCGTGGATGCACAGGGCCGGCGCGGCTACGGCAATGGCGCGGTGTGGGTGCTGGACCTGTTCACCCAGCGCCTGAGCGCGCTGTTCGTCAGCGGCAACCAGCTGGCCGCGCACAACCCCGACAACGTCACCGTCAGCGCGCGCGGCGGCGTGGTGTTGTGCGAGGACGGCGGCGAAAGCCCGGACGAATACGGACCGGGCGCACGCCTGCTGGGCCTGACCCGCCAGGGCGAGTCGTTCTATCTGGCCAAGAACAATGTGCAGCTCACCTCGCAGCAGATCGCCGATGCCGGCAAGACCATTGCCGAAGGCGACTACCGCGACACCGAGTTCTGCGGCGCCTGCTGGGACCCGTTGGCGCGCACCCTGTTCGTCAATATCCAGACCCCGGGCATCACCCTGGCCATCACCGGGCCGTGGGAACGCGGGCCGCTGTGAGGCACTGACGCTGTCTGCAGGGCGCGCCCTGCAGACAGCGCGGCGGCTGCGGCGGCACGCGTGACGCGCGCAGTGCCGTGCCGGTTGAAGACCTCTGCTGCGTCCCTGCGCGATGCGCAGCGACACCGTCGGCCTGCGCGGTTGCCGCGCGTTGCCGTCCTCAGTCATGCCGACAATCACGGCCGGCATGATGACGCGCAGGCATCTGGCAACGCGCCCCTGGACCACGGCACGATGCCGGGTCGTCCATCCGCGAGCGCTCGCCTGACCGCCGGGGCAGCCATGGCGCAGGCCACGCTCAGTAAAACAGGAAGCGGTCGTGTTGCTGTTGCAGCTTGAGCCAGCGCTTGATCGACCGCGCATCGCCCAGCGCCTGCAACTCGCGCACCTCGTGCTGCAGCTCGCCCACCTCGTCGGACACATCCCGCTTGTAGTGGGTCAGCAGCCTGCCCAGCTGTTCCGGCTTGGGTTGCGCCGGCAGGTCCAGTCCGTACTCGTCGCAAAAATCCATCGCGTGCAGGGCCAGCTGGTGCTTGAGCTCCTTGCACTGACGGTCAAGCTCGCGGTTGTACTCCTGCAATCGAACAGGGTTGATCGCATCCACCCCCTGCGCATCCAGCAGACCGATCTCCGCCTGCAGTTCGAGCAGGCCCAGCAGATCGTTCGCCTTGTAGGCGGCATTGAGCCGCTGCATCAGCGCCGTGCGGGTGGCGTGATCGCCTGCGTCGCTGGCCCGATCCGGGTGCAGGCTGCTGGCCAGCTTGCGATACAGCTCGCGCAACGGAGGCGGCTCGGTCTGCCGCGAAGCGGCTTTTTTGCCCGAGCGGCGACGCCGTTGCTGGCCAGCCTGCTGCTTGGCCTGTTCGCGCGCGTGGTCGGCGTCTGCCTGCGCCTGATCCAGGCGCGCGTTGACCCGCTCGAAGAGCGCCTCGGGCGAATCGACCGAATCCACCTCTTCCGGGTCCAGTCCATATAGTTGACCGATGACGTGTTTCATCATCGCGTCGGACTCGTTCATTTCTTCGTCGTAGCCGATCTCGCTGTGACGCTCGTAGACGGGCTTGAGCTCGACATGGCCGGCCTCGATCAGCGGGCCGGCCAGATCGCAGATCTCGTCCGACACGAACGCAGCGTCGGTCTTGCTCAGCTTGACCGTGGCAGCGATGTTGTCCAGAAGATGGATCTGTTCGATCTCCAGCGCACGTTGTTGATCCAACAACGGCACCACCTCGGCGAGGTAGCGTGCGCGCCACTGGTCCACCGCGTCGCGCCAGGCGTGCAACTGGGCACGATGGCGCTGCAGATCGCGCAGCAGCCGGTCGAAGCGCTTGCGCGCTGGCGACATCTCCTGGCCGCCGGCCTGCCCCGGGACCAGGCTCAGTTGCTGCAGGGCACTGACGAAAGGCACCGCTTGCGAAGATGACGTGGGCTTGCGGGACATCGCGTTCAGTTACTCGGAATCGGCGACGTCACCGTCGTCCGGGCGCTGGTCGCCCACCGTCCACAGGCGCTCCAGCGCGTAGAACTCGCGCACGCGCGGCAGCATCACGTGCACCACCACGTCGCCCAGGTCCACCAGCACCCATTCGGCTTCGCGCTCGCCTTCCACGCCCAGCGGCATCACATCCAGGCGCTTGGCGAACTTGACCACTTCGTCGGCGATCGACTTGACGTGGCGGGTCGAGGTGCCGGACGCGATCACCATGTAGTCGCAGACGCTGGACTTGCCGCGCACATCGATCTCGACCACGTCCTTGGCTTTCAGTTCCTCGACGGCGTCACGCACGGTGGCCAACAGGGCCGGCACGGACGGCGGCGGATTCGGGATGGAGGTCTTGATGACTTGGGCTGGACTGGTCAAAGCGGCAACTCGATGGAATCAGCGCGAATTATAGGCCGGTCCGGGAGGCTGCGTGTTCAGCTAGCCGGGCGGGCACAACCGTAGAGGCCATGCTGGCGGATAAAGCCGGCCACGGCGGCCGGTACCAATCCCTGCCAGTCGGCGCCGCTGGCGATGCGGGCGCGCACCGCGCTGGCCGACTCGCCACGCAAGGGCTGCTGCAGCCGCCACAGTCGTCCGGCCGGCGACGCTGCCAGCTCGTCCACGCTGGCCGCCCATCGGCCCTGCACTGCGGCAGCGAGCGCGGGCGCCTGAGCCAGATCCAGCGCTGTCCCCGGGCGCGCGGCCACGACGAAATGCGCCAGCCCGAACAGCGCTTCCCATTGATGCCAATGGCTCAACTCGACGAAGGCGTCGGCGCCCAGCAACCAGGCGATCGGCGTTTGCGGGCCGAGCGTTGCGCGCAGTTCGCGCAGCGTCTCCACCGTGTAGGACGGCGCGCCGCCGGCACAGGCGCGCTGCAACTCGCGGTCATCCAGTACCAGACCGGGCTGGCCGGCAAGCGCCAGTGCCAGCATCTGCGCGCGCTGCGCGGCGGTGGTGCCGGGCGCGGGACGATGCGGCGGGTCGGCGGCCGGCACCAGATGCACCACCGCGCCGAGCTCGTCGCGCGCCGCGCAGGCGATGGCGAGATGGCCCAGGTGGATCGGGTCGAAGGTGCCGCCGTAGTAAAGATGGAGCTGGGGGAGCCGGGACCGGGGACCGGGGACCGGGGACCCGGGAGAGTCGGTTGCGGAGTCGGCAGCCGCACGCTGGTCGGGCTGCTGGTGCTGCGCTAGCCCTTGCTCGAACGGGGGCTGGGGACGGGGGACCGGGGACCCGGAGGAGCCAGGCGTAACGCCGAAGGCCGCACGCTGATCGCGTTGCGACTGCTGCCGTTGCTTCTGCCCTTCCCCGGTCCCGCCCCCCCCGGCTCTCCCCGCCCTCACGCCAGCAATCTCACCGCGCGCGCTTCGGCCACGGCGACCAGCAGGCGCTCCAGGCTCACCCAGGCGTCACCATCGGCGCGGCCCTTGGCCATGCGGTCGACCAGCCCGGCCTCGGCGACGAAGCGCTCCCAGCGGCGCGGTTCGGGGTGGCGCTGCAGCGCGCGCTTGAACGGGGCCTGGCGGGATTCCCAGATGCCCTGCGATTTCATTTCAGCGGCCAGGTTGCCGCCGTTGGCCTGCACCTTGGCCAGCGCGGCGGTGCGCAGCAGTTCCTTGATCAGGATCGGCATCAACGCGGCAACCGCCTCACCCTCGGCGCGCAGGCCGGCCAGCATGCGGATCACCGCGACCGGCTGGCCCGAAAACACGGTCTCGGCCAGGCGGAACACGTCGTAACGCGCCGCGTCGGCCACCAGCGATTCCATTGCCTCCAGATCCAGCGTCTTGCCGTCGGCCAGCAGCGCGAGCTTGTCGATTTCCTGCGCGGCGGCCAGCAGGTTGCCTTCCACCCGCTCGCTCAACCGCTGCACCGCAGCCGCGTCGGCGCGCAGGCCCTGGCTGCGCAGGCGGCGTTCGATCCAGTCGGACAGTTCGTGCGGCTTGATCGCCCAGGCCACCGCGATGGTGCCCAGACGGCCCACCGCGTCGGCCCACTTGCCCTGGTGCGCCTTGCTCCAGTCATTGGCGGTGATCAGCAGCACCACGTCCGGCGGCGGGTTGGCGCAGAAACGGGTGATGACCTCGGCGCCGTCCTTGCCCGGCTTGCCGCTGGGCAGGCGCACTTCCACCAGCCGGCGCGGGCTGAACAGGCTGGGCGCGTTGAAGCTGGCGTCGAGCTGGTTCCAGTCGAACTCGCGGCCATCGGCATCGAACACCTCGCGCTCGCTGATGCCTTCGGCGCGGGCGCGGGCGCGCACGGCGTCGGCGGCCTCGAGCACGCGCAAGGTTTCCGGGCCGGCGATCAGATAGACCGGCTGCAAGGGCTGGTTGGACTGGCCGGCCAGCTGTTCTGGGCGAAGTTCCATGACTACGAACGCGCGTGGGACTGAAACGTAACGGACAGGACTGCGTCGGCCGCGATCACCCCGGCATGGCCGCGGCGTGCGAACCGCGATCTGCGCCTGCCGCAGGCCGATGCCGGACACCGGGCGCGGCTGCCCTGCAACTGCGCGGACGGGCGGATCACCGGCTGCTCAGTTATTGGACGAGGACGCGGGCGGCAGCGACGCCGGCACGCTCGACTCGGGCGTGGACGGCTGCACCGGCGGAGTGGTGGCCTGCGGCAGCGGCGCGGTCGGGGTGCTCTCCAGACTTTCGCCGCGCTGGATACGCGCACGCACCACGCTGTCGATGCGACGCAGGATCGATGCGGACATGTCCTTGCGCAGTTCGTCGGCCAGGATCTCGCGCTCGGTCGCAGTACCGGTGGCGTCCACCGGCGGCGACACGTAGTCGCGCGACAGTTCGATCACCTGCTGCGGCACCAGCACCGAACCGTTGGCGGTGGTGAGGGTGAAGATGGCGGCGTAGCGCAGGCTGTATTCCTGTGCACGGCCCTGGCTGTCGATGGCGATCGGCAGGTCGCCCCAGCGTTCGGACAACACCTGCAGCTGCGCAAAGCCGGTCTTGGCATCTTCATCGGCCACGGTGGCACCGGCGGCCTTGAGGCCACGGCGCAGCAGCTTGGCCAGCTCGCTGTACTGCACGGCGGACTGCACCTTCACTGCCGGGGTGTCGGGTGGCAACGCAAGCGCGTTGCGCAGATGGAAGCCGCAGGCGGTGAGGCTGGAGACCAGCACGAGGGACGCAGCGAACGCAGTAGGAAATCGGATCATGGGCACAGTCTGGAGGAGCGCCCCGGCGGCGGCAACAGGCGGCTAGCCTGACGCAGCCCGCGTGAACGGGGCTTGATAAGGCGCCGCTTCAACGCGCGGCGCCCGGGAAGGACAAACGCGTCGCCACGCGTCAGTGAAACGAATGACCGGGAACCATTGCGGAAACTCCACCACGCCTCGCCACACGCCGGTGAATCGACAAACCGAACCGATGCAGTTTGTCGCCAGCACCTGCAGCGGAAACGTCGCTGATGCGTCGCTACACCAGCGCAAGCAATTGCGGGGAAACGCCGTAGCCACCCGATCGCAGCGCCCCCGCGCCGCGCCGGCGCACTGCCCGGGACGGCGAGGGCAAGCCGACGCATCAGCAATGCTTACCCCGCCACGATGTTCACGATCTTGCCCGGCACGATGATGATCTTGCGCACGCTCAGCCCTTCCAGGAACTTGGCCGCGTTCGGCTCGGCCTGGGCCAGCGCTTCGACCTGCTCGCGCGCCGCGTCCGCGGCCACCTCGATGGTGCCGCGCAGCTTGCCGTTGACCTGCACCGCCAGGGTCAGCGCGTCGCGCACCAGCGCGCTGGCGTCGGCCTGCGGGAACGGCACGTCTTCCAGCAGCGTCTGCCCGCGGCCCAGCACCTGCCACAGCGCATGGCTGGCATGCGGGGTGATCGGGTTGAGCAACAGCACCATCGCTTCCAGTGCTTCCTGGCGGACCGCCCTGCCCTGGTCGCTGGCGTCGTCGAACTTGGCCAGCGCGTTGGACAACTCCATCACCGCGGCAATGGCGGTATTGAAGCTGTGGCGGCGGCCGTAGTCGTCGCTGACCTTGCCGATGGTTTCGTGGGTCTTGCGGCGCACGGCCTTCTGTTCGGCGCTCAGGCTGGCGGCATCCAGCGCCGCTGCACTGCCCTCGGCCACATGCTTGTGCACCTGCACCCACAGCCGGCGCATGAAGCGCGCCATGCCATCGACGCCCGCCTCGTTCCATTCCAGCGATTGTTCCGGCGGTGCGGCGAACATCGAGAACAGCCGCACCGTATCGGCGCCGTACTTGGCCACCATCGACTGCGGGTCCACGCCGTTGTTCTTGGACTTGGACATCTTCTCGGTGCCGCCGATGTGCACCGGCTGGCCATCGGCAATCAGCACCGCACCGGTGACGCGGCCGCGCTCATCGCGCTGGATTTCGACATCGGCCGGATTGATCCAGTCCTTGCCGCCGTTGTCGGCGTCGCGGTAGAAGGTGTCGGCGATGACCATGCCCTGGGTGAGCAGGTTGGTCACCGGCTCGTCGCTGTCCACCAGCCGCGCGTCGCGCATGAGCTTGTGATAGAAGCGGAAATACATCAGGTGCAGGATCGCGTGCTCGATGCCGCCCACGTACAGGTCGGCCGGCATCCAGTAGTTGGCGCGGCGGTCGACCATGTCGCGTGCGTTCGGGCTGGTGTAGCGCGCCACGTACCAGCTCGACTCCATGAAGGTGTCGAAGGTGTCGGTCTCGCGCTCGGCCGGGCCGCCGCAGTCCGGGCAGGTGGTCTGGCGCCAGGTCGGGTCGGTCTTGATCGGCGAACCGGTGCCGACAAATTCCACGTTCTCCGGCAGCACCACCGGCAGCTGGTCTTCCGGCACCGGCACCGCGCCGCACTTGGCGCAGTAGATCACCGGAATCGGACAGCCCCAGTAGCGCTGGCGGCTCACGCCCCAGTCGCGCAGGCGGTAATTGACCCGGCGCTGGCCCTGGCCCTTGCGCTCGAAGCGCTCGGCCAGCGCTTCGAAGGCGCCGCCGAAATCCAGGCCGTCGAACTCGGCCGAATTGATCAGCTCCAGCGCGCGGCTCTTGTCGGTGTACCAGTCGCGCCACTGGGTGGCGTCCCAGGTCTGCTCTTCTTCGTTGCGCGGCTCGCGCAGCTTGACCACCTGCACGATCGGCAGGCCGTACTTGTTGGCGAACTCGAAATCGCGCTGGTCGTGGCCCGGTACTGCCATCACTGCGCCGGTGCCGTAGCCCATCAGCACGAAGTTGGCCACCCACACCGGCACCTGCTCGCCGCTGATCGGGTGGACCGCGGTCAGGCCGGTGGCCATGCCGCGTTTTTCCTGGGTTTCCAGCTCGGCTTCGGAGACGCCGCCGTGCTTGAGCTCTTCCAGCAGGCGCGCCAGTTCCGGGTTGGATTTGGCGGCGTGCAGGGCCAGCGGGTGCTCGGCGGCGATCGACACGAAGGTCACGCCCATCAGCGTGTCCGGGCGGGTGGTGAATACGCGCAGCGGGTCCAGTGCGGCGCCGTCGGTATCGCGCACGTCGAACTGGATCTCCAGGCCTTCCGAACGGCCGATCCAGTTGCGCTGCATGGTCTTGACCGACTCCGGCCAGCCGTCCAGCTGATCCAGGCCGTCCAGCAGTTCCTGCGCGTAGTCGGTGATGCGCAGGAACCACTGCGGAATCTCGCGTTTTTCCACCAGCGCGCCGGAGCGCCAGCCGCGGCCGTCGATCACCTGCTCGTTGGCCAGCACGGTCTGGTCGATCGGATCCCAGTTCACCACCGCGTTGCGGCGGTAGGCCAGGCCCTTGCGCATCAGCCGGGTGAACATGCGCTGCTCGTGCACGTAATAGTCCGGCGTGCAGGTGGCGAACTCGCGCGACCAGTCGATGGCGTAGCCCAGCGATTTGAGCTGCCCGCGCATGTGCTCGATGTTGGCGTAGGTCCACTTGGCCGGCGCGGTCTTGTTCTTGATCGCGGCGTTTTCGGCCGGCAACCCGAACGCATCCCAGCCCATCGGCTGCATCACGTTGTGGCCGGTCATGCGCTTGTAGCGGCTGACCACGTCGGAGATGGTGTAGTTGCGCACATGGCCCATGTGCAGCGCACCGGACGGGTACGGCAGCATCGACAGGCAATAGAACTTCGGTTTGTCCGAAGTTTCGTCGACCTGGAAGGCGCGAGTGGCGTCCCAGAACTGCTGGGCGGAAGATTCGACCTGCTGCGGGTCGTAGGCGTTCGGTTCGACGGTGGACATTGGGAGCGGATGCTCGGGCGGTGCAAAGCGGTACAGGGTACCGCAGTGCAGCAGGTGCTCCAAACCGTTACTGCAGCACGGGCGGCTTGGCTGGCCAACTCCAGGCGGCCAACGCCAGCCAGCCGACCCAGGCCAGGAACGCCAGCCGCTGGGCAATCGCCTGCCGCAGCAGGCCGGGCGGGCCGAACGCCAGCACCGCCACCAGCAGCCCGGCCACCAGGCTGAGCCAGGCCAGGCCACGGGTGTCGGCCCCGTTGAGCAGCGCGGCGGCGATCAACAGCATGGCCGGCACGAAGGCCACCGCCCACAACAGCCACGCCGTGGCATGCGCCTGGCTGGCGCGGCCGTCCAGGTCAGTGGGGTCCAGCGGCAGCATGCCCATGCCGACGAAGGCCAGCCCCGCCAGCACGATCAGTTGCCCACCCACGCGCAGGCTCCAGCCGGCCTTGGGCGGCATGCGCGCCAGCAGGCTGACCCCCGTCACCATGCCCAGCACGCCGACCAGCACGAAGGCCAGCAGGTTGAAGCCCAGCGCGTGCGGCACGCCGGCCGCGCCCAGCAGCGCGACCGGGTGGCTGGCCTGCAGATAGCCGGGCAGCGTGGCGCCGAACCCGGCCACCGCCAGCACGAAGACGGTGGCCGCGATCAGGCCCAGGTAGCGCTGTGCGCTGTCGGTACTTCCCATTGTGGTGCTCCGGTGCGGGGCGCATGCGCGCCACCAGGACGCGGCATTGTCGTGCCGGGCGGACGCGGCGTGAACCCCTTGGGCCTGGCAGCCGCGCCGGACTTGTGTCGGCCGGGTTTGCCACCATTACCCTCCACTGTTGCCGTCACTACTTTCAGGAAGCCCATGTCCGACAAACCGCATGTATTCGATGTCACCACCGACACCTTCGAGACCGAGGTCCTGCAGAAATCGTTGACGACACCGGTGCTGGTGGACTTCTGGGCCACCTGGTGCGGGCCCTGCAAGACGCTGACGCCGATCCTGGAAAAGCTGGCCGCCGACTACCACGGCGCCTTCGAGCTGGCCAAGGTCGATGTGGACAAGGAGCAGCAGATCGCGGCCGCGTTCCAGATCCGCTCGGTGCCGACCGTCTTCCTGGTCAAGGGCGGCGAGCTGGTGGACGGCTTCCCGGGCGCGATGCCCGAGGGCCAGATCCGCGAATTCCTCACCCAGCACGGCGTGCTGCCGGCCGAACCGCAGGTTGCCGAAGCGCCGCTGCACGAGGCGCCGCTGGACCCACAGGCGCAGGCCGCCGCGCTGCGCGAGGCGATCGCCGCCGAGCCGGACAAGGACGAGCTCAAGCTGGACCTGGCGCTGGCCTTGCTCAAGACCGGCGATACCGCCGAGGCCGAACAGCTGATCGATGCGCTGCCCGCCAATCTGGCCACCGATGACCGCGCGGTGCGTGCCAAGGCCCGCCTGAGTTTTGCCAATGTGCTCAAGGACGCCCCGGACGCGGGCGCACTGCAGGCCAGCGTGGACGCCAACGGCGCCGACCTGCGCGCCCGTCATCTGCTGGGCGTGCGCCATCTGCTCGACGGCAACGACGAAGCGGCGCTGGAGCAGTTCCTGGAAATGCTGCGCCAGGACCGCAGCTTCGACGACAACCTGCCGCGCCGCAGCCTGATCGACGCATTCCGCGTGATCGAAGACGAAGACCTGGTGGGCCGCTACCGCCGCAAGATGTCGGCGTTGGTGTTCTGATGCCGACGGCGCTGCGGCGCCAGATGGGACACTTAGGAGCGGACCTCGCCGTGGCGGGGCATTACTACCGGTCGCCAATCTGCCGCCCCGGTAAGGCTGCGTCGCAGCCAGGTCCGCTCCGACTGACACGAGCGGCCGAGGTGGGTGGCTAGCGCCCACCATACGCATGCGAATGTTATGCTGCACACCCGCCCCGCCATGGATCCCGGCCCGCATGCGCGCTTCACTGTTCAAGCTCGGTATCAACCTGTGGCCACCGTATCTGTTCGCCGGCATCCACGTCAGCGTGCTCTCGGCCGACTACCGCTTTGCACGGGTGGAACTGCGGCAGCGGCCCTGGAACCGCAACTACGTCGGCACCCATTTCGGCGGCAGCCTGTTCGCCATGACCGACCCGTTCTGGATGCTGCTGGTGATGCAGAACCTGGGCCGCGACTATTACGTCTGGGACAAGGCCGGCAGCATCGATTTCGTCAAACCCGGGCGCGGAACGGTTAGCGCGGACTTCGTGATCGACGACCAGGTGCTGGCCGAGCTGCGCGAAGCCACTGCCGGTGGCGGCAAGCATCTGCGCTGGTTCGAGAACGAAGTGCACAACCGCGATGGAGAGGTGGTGGCACGCGTTCGCAAGCAGCTCTACGTCAGGCGCAAACCGGCGCGGTGACGGCGCGCTGCCGTTGCATGCCAGCGCCGGTGATCGATGTTTCAGCCGCGCCAAGGCCGCGCGCCGGGCGCCCGGATGTGAGCGTGATGTCTGCACGCGGCGCCACGCGGCGACCATGCTCACGACATACTCGCTGCCGCATGCGGACCCTGGGGCCTCCCAACCCACATGGAATGCCTGCATGAAAGCGATCAACATCATCACCCTGGTGCTTCTTATCGTCGGTGGATTGAACTGGGGCCTGGTCGGCCTGTTCCAGTTCGATCTGGTGGCGGCGCTGTTCGGTGGACAGGATGCGCTGCTGTCACGTGTGGTCTACACGCTGGTCGGCATCTCCGCGCTCTGGCAGCTGGTGCCGTTGTTCCGCAACAACCATGGCGCAGCTGCGCATCACACCAGCCCGCACGTGCGCAACTCCTAAAGGGGGCCAAGCCTGCACCGCTGGCATCCTGCGCTGGCGGTGCGGTTTGCGAAACCGCGCTTTGCGTCCTTGCGTGCATTGGTCAAGAATCGGGCATCTTCCCGACTGGTTGCCTTCATGCTGCTGCGCACCGTTGCTTCTGCCTGTCTGCTCGCCCTGGTCCTGCCCGCTGCCGCCAACGCGGCCTATCGCAGCCCGCAACAGATACTGGACAGTTCACCGGCCGGCGCATGGCGCGTGCTCGATCCCGAGCGCACCCTGTATCTGGAGCTGGATGGCGGGCGGGTGATCATCGAGCTGGCGCCGCAGTTTGCGCCCGAACATGTCGCCAATATCCGCACGCTGGCGCATGAGCGCTTCTGGGACGGGCTGAGCATCTATCGCTCGCAGGACAATTTCGTGGTGCAGTTCGGCGACCCGGATGGCGAGACGCCGGGCAAGGCCAAGTCACTGGGATCGGCCAAAACGCATCTGCCGGCCGAATTCGAACGCGCCTCGCAGGGCCTGGACTTCCAGCGTCTGCCCGATAGCGACGGCTGGGCGCCGCAGGTCGGCTTCGTCGATGGCTTTCCGGTCGGCCGCGATGGCGCCAACGGCAAGACCTGGCTGGCGCACTGCTATGGCACCCTCGGTGCAGGCCGCAACAACGACGACGACAGCAGCATCGGCGCCGAACTCTACGTGGTCACCGGGCAGTCGCCGCGCCAGCTCGACCGCAATATCACCGTGGTTGGCCGCGTGGTCAAAGGCATGGAATTGCTGAGCGTGATCCCGCGTGGCCCGGACCCGATGGGCTTTTACGAAGACCCCGCCCAGCGCTCGCCGATCCGCGCGATGCGTCTGGCCAGCGAAGTGCCGGTACCCGAACGTACGCCCTTGCAGGTGCTGCGCACCGACAGCCAGACCTTCCGTGATGTGGCCGAAGCCCGCCGCAATCGCAAGGACGCTTTCTACAAGCGCCCGGCCGGGCATATCGATCTGTGCAATGTGCCGTTGCCGGTACGGGCGCCGCCTGCCGGCTAGTTCGGGATTGGGGTTTCGGGATTGGGGATTCGTAAAAGCGGGCGCGCTCGTTTTAGCGGGCGCGCTGGCTGAAGGCGACGCTGCCGAGGATCAGCACTGCGGCGACCAGCATGGTCCAGGTCAGCGGTTCGCCCAGCAGCGACCATGCCAACAGCGCGCCGAACACCGGCACGAGGTAGGTCACGGTGGATGCACGCGCCGGGCCGATGCGCTGGATCAGGCGGTAGTACATCAGGAACGCCAGCCCGGTGCAGACCACGCCCAGCGCGGTGGCGCAGGCCCAGGCCACTGCCGGCACCGGCGTGGTCGGCCACTGCCACCAGGCCAGCGGTGCCAGCAGCAGCGCACTGCAACCCAGCGTGGACGCCGCCGATGCCGCCGGCGGCAGGTCGCCCATGTGCCGCTTCACCAGGTTGTAGCCGATGCCGTACAGCAGCGACGCAGTGGCGCCCGCCAGTGCTGCCGGCCCCACGCTCAGCCCTGCCGATTTGCCGGTGGCCAGCACCAGCACGCCGATGAAGCCCACCAGCAAGGCCAATGCGCGCCGCGTGCCGATCTTTTCGCCGAAGAACAAAAACGCGATCAATGCGGTGAACAACACCGTCATCGCATTGCAGATCGCACCGACGGCTGCCGGGGCGTGTTGTGCGCCCCAGGCGAACAGCAGAAACGGCAACGCGGAGTTGAGCACGCCGATTGCCGCCAGCATCGGCCAGCGCCGCAGCGGGAAGCGCTCGCGTGCCAGCCACAGGAACGGCAGCAACACCAGTGCGCCCAGCGCCAGGCGAATTTCCACCAGCACCACCGTGCCGAACCTGGGTGCGGCCACGCGCATGAACAGGAACGAGCAGCCCCAGACGATGCCGAGGAACCCCAGCTCCAGCGGCGTACGCCATTCGCGTGCCGCCAGCTGCGGCTGCGTCGAGGGGTGTGCGCTCACGGGCAGGCTCCTGCGACGCGCCGCAGTGCGCTGAAACGGCAGGCAACGACATCCGGCAGGCAGGTGGACATGGCACGATCATCGCGATGGGATGACGCAGCATCGGCTGCGCCCGCAGGCGCGACAAGCGCGTAGTATCGCAGCCAGCCACAAATCTGACTCATGTCTGGATGAACCTGCGCCCCACCCTGTTGCCCGCGCTGGGCGTGTTCGCCGCGGCCGCCCGCCACCAGAATTTCGCGCATGCGGCCGAAGAACTGCACCTCACCGCCAGTGCGGTCAGCCACCATGTGCGCAAGCTGGAAGCGTTGCTCGGCGCGACCCTGTTCCAGCGGCTGCCGCGCGGCGTCAAGCTCACTGCCGAAGGCCGCCAGCTGGCCAATGCCGCCACCGCCGCACTGGCCGAGATCGCGGCGGTTGCCGGCAACCTGCATCCGCGCGACGAGGCCATCCCGCTGCGCGTCACCACACTGCGCTCGCTGTCGTATTGCTGGTTGCTGCCGCGGTTGCCGCGCTTCTGCCGCGCGCATCCGCACATCCGCCTGGACCTGCAGTCGGACCCGGCATTCTCGCGTTTCGAGGAAGGCGGCCCCGAGCTGGGCATTCGCTACGGACAGGGCGCCTGGCCCGGATTGACCTCGCAGCACCTGATGGACGACGAGCTGTTTCCGGTGGCATCGCCCTCGCTGCCGGAAGTGGCCGCGCTGCGCACCGCCGCGCAGATCGCGCAGCTGCCGCTATTGAGCGACATGTCGCCGCAAGGCTGGCGTGACTGGTTCCGCGCCGCGCAGGTGCGCGGCACCACGCTGCCGCCGATGCACACCTTCAACGACAGCACCGACGCCATGCGCGCGGCGGTCTACGGCCTGGGCGCGGTCCTGGCACGCAAGCACATCGCCCAGCCCTACCTGCAGCGCTACGAGCTGGTGCGCCTGCCCGGGCCCACGCTCAAGGCGCGCTACGCCTATTACATCGTGCACCCCAGCCACCGCGCGCCCAGCCCCGCCGCTGCGGTGTTCATCGACTGGCTCAAACGCGAAGCCCTGGACGAGCGCACGCCGATGCCGGCGCTGCCCGCCGAGCTGGTGACATTGCCGCCGAGCGACGGCGTGCGGGAGCTGCGGG